>CAJXBA010000087.1 GCA_913050185.1 uncultured Pelagibacteraceae bacterium | reverse complement strand
TTGCTCTAACTCCAGCAGCTATTCGGGGTTTATATCCCAACTTATCTGATAAGGAATATTTTAAATATTTTAAATGGCTGATGATAGTCTTGGCAATTATTACATTAGTATTAGTGGGCATATGGGAAATGTGATTATGAGTTTATAAGCAAAAACCCCGCAGTAGCAGGGTTTTTTGTTTCCCGCATTTCTTCTTACATTTCAAAATGAGGAATAATCATTGAATTAAGAATAGGAATGCATTAATTTTAACCAACGTTATGGCCGTGCTTTAACCCAACTTGCAGGCGGCTCAAAAGAAACTGCTAAACCGGGAGCAAAAAGCGCCCCGGCGCTTTTTTTGTTTTCGGGTGTTATTTGATTAAAAAGGAGGCATTATGCCGAGAAAAATAAAACCCAACAACTGGTCACAAAAAACGTGGGAATTAAGTGTGGTGGAACACTGGTGTCTGTATTCAAGCCAAACGGGCTTTCAGCCTACAGGCCCACACCACCAACTGCTGGATCAGTTATTTTTTCCCCATTGGCAAACATGTGAAATATGCAATGGAAACGGGATAGCGGATGGACCAGGTGAAGATACGTGGAAAAACTGTCCAATATGTTTTTCCAATGGCGGTTTTTATACTGGAACAACAGAACAATGGGAAAAAATGATTTTCAGGGTAATGGATGAATATCCTGAATATGTATGCGGAAATACCAAAGAACGGTATTTAACCATTTACCATAAATATGCAAACACATAAAACTATTTGCCATTCTGATGAAGAAACCGAAGGTTGGTGAGGAAGAATCTCAAGCCAAGACGAAACAGTTTAATTGTTTTTCCCGGTTTTTTACCACCGCCCCTACACCAAGGACGGCATGAACTTGGTTTGGTAACTGCCTCTTAAATTTTTTCTCCAAATCCCCGTAGCAGCGGGGTTTTTTGTTTCCCCACTATTTATTCTTACATTCTAGTGATGAAAAAGATATTACTTATTCTACCAATACTCTTCTTATCTGTAGTTACTGCAGACTCACCTATAACATCTACAGACTTTTACAAAGCCTACCTTCATATCCCCGAGGTAGAGGAAGCACATGAAATAGGTGTTCTATCTGAAGGAATGGCACAGTTTCTATTGGACTCTGAAAACAGCCTTGATAAAAAGGCTGCAGTAATCAATGCTTTATCCTGGGATTTTGATAGGAAAATCAATGCATTCCTCTTTAAACGATATTTAAAAGCAAAATACCAGGTTAAGGACGATATTGATTCTCTTGTAAAAGTAATGAATGATGTGGAATTATTCTGCTTGGGTTATATGACTGTCATGGATAATTATTTTGACCCTGAAAAAAGTTTGATATATTTTGATTCTACAGGTTCCAGCATCAGAGAGAGTTACACTTTTCAAATCATAAATGCTTTGATAAAAACTCAATCACTTATTGAAGACCAGAATAAATGGTGTCGTATCTGGACAACAATTAATGCTGTAGAAACAAATAAAGCATTAAAGGTGGATATGAATGCTGAGGGAAGAAAGATTATTCTAGATTATATCAAAATATATAAAGATAATTGTGAAACAAAAGGTGTGAAAAAAATCTAAATGAGTTTTAAAGATGATAAAATAAATGGTCAGGGAACAGTAACATTTCCTGACGATTTTGCAAAAAAATAGGAATAGAATTAATCAAGGAGATGAGAAGATGAATACAATACAAAAGATATTCCTAATAGTTGGATTTATTCCTTTTGGTTTTTGGTTCTTAAGTCCGATATTACAGCAGGAATTAAACTCCATCCTACGTTCTCCCACAGGGTGGGGATGGTTTGAATATTGGTATCAATTACTTTCCTTCGTAATTGCTCTTGGTTGTTTTTTTGGGTTTTGCTTATTCAAAGACAAGGAGAAGATAGAATAATACCGATTTATTTACGGCAATCATTTCCAACCCTCCAAATTGATTCCTCTGGGTAAATTGAAGAGATGCTCAACACAGTAAAACCT
>CAJXBA010000086.1 GCA_913050185.1 uncultured Pelagibacteraceae bacterium | reverse complement strand
AACCAATTGGTTTAAAAAGATTAATTGCAAGACCAATAGCAACACTTTGTATAGAAGCCCAAGAAAAACATGAGAAAGAGGAAAAAATTTACGTGGAAAATTAAACTCCCGGTATTTTTTCCTCCCTTTTTAAAAGATCAAAACCTTTAATCACAGCCTCTCTCTTTGAAATGTCTCTGTACCATCTGCTTAAATTTTTAAAGTTCTTCAAACCAACATCGTGCCATTCATGCCTTGCAATCCATGGAAAGGTCGCAATATCGGCTATGGAATAATCTCCGGCTAAAAATTTACTTTTTTCTAATCTTTCGTCTAAATCTTTATAAATTGTTTTAGCTATTTTAAAGTATCGTTTTTCACCCCATTCACTTTTGCCGGGATTATAATGATGGAATTGGTGATGCTGACCTAACATAGGCCCCACATAACCCATCTGACCCATTAACCATTGGTTAATTTTATGCCTTTCGTCTTTGGGATAAAATTTTCCGCTCTTTTCTCCTAAATACATCAAGATTGCACCTGACTCGAATAACGAAGTATTATTATCATGATCAATAATAACGGGAATTTTACTAAATGGACTTATCGCTCTAAATTTTGGATTAAACTGTTCGTCCTTATAAATGTTTATCTTTGTAACCTTGTATTCAAATCCTATTTCCTCACACATGATAGTGATTTTCTTCCCGTTAGGAGTGTTAGCGGTGAGTATTTCAATCATTTAGTCTTTTTTTGTAATTCCCAAACGATCGTGTATTTCTTTTGAAGCCGTAGTAAACTCAAATTTATATACTTCATTTGGTTTGGCATTTTTAAAGCACGCTCTAGCAGCTAATGCAGCTTCGTGAAAGCCTGATAAAATTAATTTTAGTTTTCCAGGATATGTACATATGTCTCCAATTGCAAAAATACCTTTTTTGTTAGTTTCAAAATTCTCACTATTAACAGGGATATGTTTATTTTCCAGATTAAGACCCCAATTTGCGATAGGACCCAGCTTCATAATTAATCCAAAAAAACTTAGTATGTAGTCAGTTTCAACTGTGACTAAGTTATCTTTGTCATCTTCAAGTGTTAAGATTAATTTATTATTTTTTTCTTCTAATTTTTTTGGTTGATAAGGGGTTTGTATTTTAAGTTTATTTTTTTTCTCTAATTCTTTAATTTGTTGAAATGAATGTTTAGAACCTCTAAACTCTGACCTCCTATGAATTAGATTAACTTTAGCTATTTGAGACAATTCTATAGCCCAATCTAAAGCGGAGTCTCCTCCTCCAAAAATACAAACTTCTTTGTCTTTAAATTTATTTTTATTACTTACAAAGTAAAAGATTTTCTTTCCTTCGTATTTTTCTATATTTTTTAAAGCTAACTTTCTAGGTTCAAAAGAACCTACTCCGCCAGCAATAATAATGTTAGAACACTTAAATATTTTATCTCTACTAGTTTTTACGATCCAGCTGTTTCTTTCATTTGATATTTCTTGAACTTTTTCATTAAAATGAAAATTGGTCTTAAAAGGTTTTATTTGTTCGAGTAAATTTTTTGTTAATTCTTCGCCTGTGCAAACTGGAATTGCTGGGATATCATAAATCGGCTTATCTGGATAAAGTTCTATGCATTGCCCTCCTGCTCTATCTAGGTTATCTATTACTTCTGATTTTAAACCTATAATTCCAAGCTGATGTACTGCAAAAAGACCAACTGGTCCGGAGCCAATTATAACTACATCTGTATGAATCATTTTTAACTTTGTTTTAATGGTGTTGTGACCTCTAGTCCATCCAATTCATCTGAGACAATTAACTGACAGCTCAGTCTGCTATTTTTTTTAGGTTCATAAGCCATATCAATCATATCTTGTTCGCCATTTTCGATTTTCTTAAGTTTATCTAACCATTCTTCTTTGACATAAACATGGCAAGTTGCACATGCCATTGATCCGCCGCAATCTGCGTCAATTCCAGGAATATTATTTCGAACCGCTCCTTCCATTACCGATAAACCGTTTGG
>CAJXBA010000085.1 GCA_913050185.1 uncultured Pelagibacteraceae bacterium | reverse complement strand
CTATAGCCACATGACCTTTCCAAAAAATCATGTCATTTTTTTTTATATTCTTAAGCTTTATTCTTCTCTTAAAGTATTTTTCTTGATCCTTTGTATCTCTTGGACAAAATTTATTATTATAATTGAAAAATAATTGAATAAGACCTGAGCAATCAATTCCACTAAAATGTTTGCCTCCCCACTTATATTTTACATTAACAAATTTTTTAATATTATGAAAATTATCTTTTGTTACAACGTTTATTTTTTTTAAATCTCTTTTTTTAATCCATAAATGATCAAATTTATAGAAACCTCCTTTTTTTTCTGAAACTTTTATTTTTGATTCAAAACTAAGTTTATTTTTTATTTTGTATTTACTGTAAGGTTTTGAATAAAGTGCCGCGAATAAATTACATATTTTATGAGTATTTTTTTGATTGGATTTGAAATTTTTATTTTTTATAAAACCTTTATAATTATCTTTGTTATTTCTAATTTTTATCCATACTCCTTTTTTTTTCAATTTTTTAAATGTATCCCCGTATAAAAGTTGTGTAACAACCTCAGACTTTATATTATTTTTTTTGTGAACGTTTATTGCAGAGTTGCTGCTTCTCACTGCAATGTGAGTTTATTGCGAATAAACCATAGTAAAATTAAAGAAGGTATTACCATGACTGTGGTGATTACAAAAAATATACCCCAATCTCCATTTAGCCAATCAACTAATTCTCCTGAAGAAGCTGCTAATGTCGTTCGGCCAAGGGTTCCTATTGAAGCAAGCAATGCATACTGAGTTGCTGTATAAGTTCTATCTACCAACAGCGAGATAAAAGCAACAAAAGCTACGGTTGCAAATGCTGCTGCAATATCATCTAATAATACAGCAACGGCAAAAAGTAACTCGGATTTTCCAGACCAGGCCAGAGCTGCAAACAGAAGATTTGTGCATGCCATTAATATTCCCGAGACAAACATCGCTTTCACCACTCCAGAACGTATTGCAAAAAGACCTCCCAAGAGTGTAAATACGACCGTGGTAATCCAACCTATACCTTTAGAATAAAGAGCAATATCACCTTTAGAAAAACCCATTTCTTTATAGAAGACAATGGACATACGTCCAAGAAAAGCCTCCCCAATTTTAAAAAGAAACACAAATCCAAGAATACCTAAAGCGATGGCTAGACCATTACGTTTAAAAAAACTTATTATAGGACCGGCAATTGTTCCGCTAATCCAGGCAATTATTTTTGTGACGGACCCAGAGGATCCTAACTTTTCTTCTATCATTTGATCAGTTTGTCTTTGGGCGATTTGCCTTTCAGTGGGTTGTTGTTCATGCACAAACATTAAACCGATGTTGCAAGCAATCACAATTATTCCAAGAATCAAAAAAGTAGTTTGCCAATAATTTTCAATTCCAGCATTTTGAAAATATTCTGCGGCATTTAGTGCAACAACTCCACCTAACTTATAGCCGGTCCACCAACCAACGACTGCCATAGCTGCTCCTGCTTGCATAGAAGTTCCTTCTGTTTCTTTAATTTGTTCAATTCTTAAAGCATCTACAGTTATATCTTGAGTTGCCGAAGCAATTGCAATAACTAAGCCAATTGCAATTACTGCCCCGAGATTTGCTGTTGGATCAATAGTACTCCAGCAAATTAAGCTAACTAAAATAAAAAATTGCATGGTTACAATCCAGCCACGACGATGACCAATTTTATTAGTTAACCATGGAATACGAATTCTATCAATTAATGGAGCCCAAAGATAATTGATTGCATAAACGCCAAATATCAATCCAGCCCAGCCGATCGTACTACGGCTAAGTCCATCTTCTTTGAGCCAAAGGCTCAGACTGCTACCAATAAGAACCCAAGGAAATCCACTTATAATTCCAAGTAAAAGTATTCGAATCATCCGTCTATCAAAATAAACGGAAAAAGTTTCTGATAACGTTTGTTTTTTAACTATCTCCATAACAATGACTATAGACTAAATTATCATCTCCAGAAAGAGGGTAAAAAAAG
>CAJXBA010000084.1 GCA_913050185.1 uncultured Pelagibacteraceae bacterium | reverse complement strand
ACTCAATCTGATAGGAAGCTTTATAAAAAATATATGCAGAAGCTGTTGCTAAATTATGAAAATTTAGAAGTCATAGCCGATCCTGTTGTAAAATTCATTTTCAACAAAGATAAAATTCGAGGTTTTATTTGTCAGAGCGGAAAAGAAGTAACATGTAATCAATTAATTCTTACCACAGGAACTTTTTTAAACGGGTTAATCCATATTGGTCAAAAACAAATACCAGCTGGTCGATATGATGAAAAACCTTCAATAGGTTTAAGTGAACAATTAGAAAAATTTAACATTAAAATTGGAAGACTTAAAACAGGTACTCCACCAAGGTTAGATGGCAGAACTATTAACTATGATAATTTGGAAATGCAGCCAGCAGATACCGAACCATATTTTTTTTCATTTTTAACAACCAAAGTTATTAATAAACAAATTAGTTGCGGAGTTACTTATACAAATAATGAAGTTCATAAAATTATAAGTGAGAATATTTCAAGAAGCGCCATGTACTCAGGAAACATTAAAGGAGTGGGCCCAAGATACTGTCCTTCTATTGAGGATAAAATTGTTAAGTTTAAAGAAAAGCAACAACATCAAATTTTTCTAGAACCCGAAGGTTTGGACGATCATACGGTCTATCCAAACGGTATTTCGACTTCTTTACCAGAGGAGGTACAGCTCAAAATATTGGCTAAAATCAAGGGTTTAGAGGCTGTAAAGATGATAAGAGCAGGCTATGCTATTGAGTATGATTACGTTGATCCAAGAGAGTTGAAATCTACCCTTGAAACTAAAAAAATTAAGTCTCTTTTCTTAGCCGGTCAAATTAACGGAACTACAGGCTACGAAGAAGCAGCTGCCCAAGGATTGATGGCAGGAATTAATGCTGCTCAAAATATAAAAAAAGAAAGCGAATTTATTTTGGATAGATCTAATTCATATATTGGAGTGATGATAGATGACTTGATTACGAAAGGAGTTTCCGAACCTTACAGGATGTTTACTTCTCGAGCTGAATACCGATTGTCTTTAAGAGCAGATAATGCCGATCAAAGACTCACGCCTCTTGGTATTAAAATTAATTTAATTAAAAAAAATAGAAAAAAATTATTTAATGACAAACAGAAAAAAATAAATGATTTAACAAAGTCGCTGAATGAAAAATTTATAACTCCAAACGCTGCAGCCAAGCATTCTATCAAAATTGCAATGGATGGAGTGAAAAGATCTGGATTGGAAATTTTATCTTTAAAAAATATTAAATTAAGGCACTTAAGAAATATTTGGGCTGATATACCCCATTATGAACGTTATATTGATGAACAGGTTGAAATAAATGCCCACTATTCAGGCTATTTATCTAAGCAGGAGGATGACATCAAAACCTTCAAGAAGGATGAAAGTTTAGTTATACCTGAGGACATCAACTATGAATCCTTCAGCGGTCTTTCTAACGAAGTTAAGTCTAAACTTAAATTGATTAAGCCTAAGACCCTTGGACAGGCATTAAGGATAGATGGAATTACTCCAGCAGCCGGAATAATTCTATTAGGAGCTATTAAAAGATCAAAATATAAAGTTTCCGCTTAAAACCGCATGAATGCTGACGAATCTAAGACTAAATTAGTTCAAGATTTAAATTTTTCTGATGAAAAAATAGCAAAGTTAGAAATTTTTGTTAATGAAGTATTAAATTATAATAAAAAATATAACCTTATCTCAAAAAGTAGTGAAAATGATATTTGGTTAAGACATGTTTTAGATTCTGCCCAGCTTATAAAATTTATTGATCCACAAAAAAATCATAGTTTGGCTGATTTAGGTACAGGAGCTGGTTTTCCTGGAATTGTGCTATCTATTTTTTACAGTGATGTACTAACGTTTCACGTGAAACTTTATGAAAAATCTCCAGTTAAAAATAATTTTCTTAAAGCAATTATTCATAAAATGAGATTAAAGGTAGATATATATGATAATGATTATCAATATCATATATTAAATTCAAACTATATCGTTTGTCGTGCTTTTAAAAAATTACCAGAAATATTAAGGATTTCACGTGAAATTG
>CAJXBA010000083.1 GCA_913050185.1 uncultured Pelagibacteraceae bacterium | reverse complement strand
TGCTTCTTCCATAGCAATTTTTAAATCTTTTCTCATCCAATCTACGGCAAAACCAAAATCAAATTTATCTTCAATCATTGTTTTATATCTATTTTCCATTTGCCATGATTGTGCTGCACCTTTAGAAATTAC
The DNA here is from genome assembly GCA_913050185.1 of uncultured Pelagibacteraceae bacterium. Lineage (GTDB taxonomy): Bacteria > Pseudomonadota > Alphaproteobacteria > Pelagibacterales > Pelagibacteraceae > AG-414-E02. Next base: position 1,945 of record CAJXBA010000083.1, on the reverse strand, counting down.
TTCAATGACGTCTTCCATTTTTAAACCTGCATTTAAACCAAAATTTAATGCTTCAGATAATCCTTGTACTAGACCAGCTATACATATTTGATTAACCATTTTTGCTAATTGGCCACTTCCTGAAGGTCCTAACAGCTGTACCTTCTTACTGTAACAATCAATAATATTTTTTGCTTTATCAAAATCTTTTTTATCACCACCAACCATGACTGTAAGAGCTCCTTTTTCTGCTCCAGCCTGTCCACCTGAAACAGGAGCATCTAAGAAACCAAAACCATGCGCTTTAGCATTTTTATAAAGCTCTCTAGCAACTGTAGCTGAAGCAGTTGTATTATCTATATAGATTGAACTTTTTTTTATTGTATTAAAAATTCCTTTTTTTCCGATAGCAACTTCTTTTAAATCATTATCATTTCCAACACACGTAAACACAAAATCTGAATCTTTAGCTGCTTCTTCTGGAGTTAGGGCAATTTTACCTTTGTATTCTTTTATCCATTTTTCAGCTTTAGATTTAGTTCTATTATAAACAGTTACATTATGACCAGCTTTTGATATATATCCAGCCATGGGGTAACCCATAACGCCAAGACCAATAAAGGAAACTTTACAGCTCATAATATGATTATAGATATAGTTAAATCTAATTTCAAAATAATAATTTTTGGTTTTGTTTTCACTTTTTTCTCCTGTATAGGACAAAGTTTTTTTATAGGTCTATTTAATTCTAATATTAGAGATGAATTAAATATTACGCATGGAGAATTTGGAACAATCTATGGTATAGCTACATTATGTAGCAGTTTAACGTTAATATGGTTGGGGAAAAAAATTGATGATTTGAAATTAATAAATTATTCCTTACTAGTCGTTACCTTTTTAAGTCTTGCTGCTCTTTTTTTTTCATTTGTTAATGGGTTAATTTTTTTGGCCATAGGTATATTTTTTTTAAGATTATCTGGTCAAGGATTAATGACTCATACCGCATCAGTTGCAATTAGTAGATTTTTTGAACGAAGCAGAGGTAAAGCGCTAAGTTACACGTGGATAGGAATGTCTTTTGGTGAATTTTTTCTACCTGTTATAATAGTGTATTTTTTAACGTTCATCTATTGGAGAAGTTTATGGCAAGGATTTGCAATTATAATTATATTGCTGTTACCAATATTCACTTATCTTACAATTAAAGAAATCAATATATTTTCCAGAGAAAACAAAACCGAAAATAATGTTAAAAAAAATATTGATACAATTAAAAGCTGGACCAGAAAAGAAGTGTTAAAAGATTTAAAGTTTTATTCAATTTTACCAGCCATGCTTGCTTCATCGTTTATAATTACTGGTATAGTTATTAACCAAACCTTTATTATCGAATCTAAAGATTGGGGAAAATTTGCAATTGCAAAATCATTTATGATTTACTCAATACTTACTGTAGCTACTTTATTCTTTTCAGGATTTTTGGTTGATAAATTTACTAGTAGAAAACTTTTTCCACTGCTGAATGTTCCGTTGTTACTAAGTTTAATAGTACTGATGATTTTTGACCATCCTAATTCAGCTTTCGTTTTTATGGGATTTATGGGTATTTCAAACGGATTAACAAACGTTCTAATGAGCTCGCTTTGGGCTGAAATTTATGGTGTCAATTATCTGGGATCAATTAAAGCTTTGACAGGCTCATTAATGGTATTTTCAACAGCATTAGCCACTGTAGTTTTTGGGACATTAATTGATTTAGGGAATTCAATAGAAAATATTGCAGCCTTATGTTCAATTTATACGGCAATATCAATTATTATTGTCATTATTTTTCAAAAAAATTACAGACCTGTTTTGCAAAATAAAACTTGATTTTGTTCAGTCTTTTCATTAATTATTGCTCATCTTATGGCAAGAATTACCGTAGAAGATTGTTTAGAAAAAGTTGAAAGTCAGTACGATT
>CAJXBA010000082.1 GCA_913050185.1 uncultured Pelagibacteraceae bacterium | reverse complement strand
CGTTATGTTGATAAATCTCCTCCAGTAACATGGGTTGGTAATTATGGTTGGGCAGGTTGTATCTGTTGGAATCGTATTGAAGCTGAAAAACTTGGTTTACCAAAACCAACTACTTGGGCTGAGTTAGCGGATCCAGTATATAAAGGCCACATCTCTATGCCAAATCCTGCATCCTCAGGCACTGGATTCTTGGATGCATCAAGCTGGATACAAATATGGGGTGAAGAAAAAGCATGGGAATACATGGATGCTCTTCACGAAAATATTGGTATCTACACGCACTCAGGTTCCAAACCTTGCAAACAAGCTGGTTCAGGTGAATTCACAATTGGTATCTCTTGGCCTGGCAGAGCAATTAAAGTTATTAAAGCTGGAGCTCCAATTGATATGATCATTCCAGAAGAAGGAGTAGGTTGGGAAATGCAAGTGGTAGCAATTTTGACAGGCACTGATAATTTGCCTGATGCGAAAAGATTAATGGACTGGACGTTGGGTGATGGCATGAAATTATTTGGTGAACGCCAATCCATCATAGCTGATTCATCTAAAGTAACTAAAGATCCAGAATTGCCTGACTTTTATGATGAGGTTCAAGCAAAATTAATTGATAATGATTTTGTATGGGCTGCAGCTAATAAAACACGTATCGTGAATGAGTGGAAAAAACGATACGATAGCAAGTCAGAGCCTAAAAGTTAATTAAGACTTTTTATAAATAATTAATAAACGGGGGAATATTAAACCCCCGTTTTATTTTGCTTGTTATTGTTTGTTACCTAAGAGAGGTTTCAACATAATGTTGAAAATGTTCAATTGGCGGTGTTATTTTATTAAGTTCTTTTGCGAGATCATCAAATTTACGCAACTCAACAGCCTCTCTCATAAAAGGTTTAGTAATAAATTCTTCTGCTTCTTCTGTTGTAAATGGTCCTCCTTGTACAACTAGAGAAATTTTGGAAGCTTCCGATAAAAGATCATAATATCCATCTTCTACAGCAGATAAATATCTTTTTGAATCAACATGTGCCCGTATAGGGAGCGTTACTTCCTCTCCAAAATATTTAGATAAATAATCTGCACCTAAATTTTCATGATGACCATCTTTTCCTTTATGTATTGGATCTTTCCCATCATATAACAAATGGCCAATATCATGTAATAAAGCAGCTGTTATAATTTCTTTGGAACAATTATTTTTCTCTGTTAATTCCGCACACTGCAAGGCGTGCTCTAGTTGAGTAACATTTTCATTCCCGTACTGAAGATCGCTTCCTTTTGTTTGCAATAAATTTAAAAGAAATGATGTAATATCTTTATCCATTCAAATATACATATCCTATATAATAATAATTTCAAAATTTATTTATTTTTATGACAAGTTCATCAATTTATTTACTCATATTTTTTGCTGCCTTTCTTCATGCTTTATGGAATATTATTATTAAGTCTTTAAAAAATTCCCTTGTCGGGATTGCAATGAAAGTTTTTTTTCAAAGTATAATTTTTTTTCCTATTATTTTTTTTGTTCCTCTACCTGCAGGTATAACGTGGTTATTTATTATTTGTTCCCTAATTCTTCACAGTCTCTACTTTATCCTCTTAGGAAGTATGTATAATCGCAGTGACCTAACTTTTATCTATCCGATTGCAAGAGGATGTGCTCCATTTTTTGTCACTATTTTATCTCTGATTTTTTTTGTAGATCATATTCCTTTATTGGGCATTTTAGGAATTCTAGTTATTAGTTTAGGACTAATTTTAATTTCATTAGAAAATTATAGGAAAAAAATAGATTTTAAGCTCATAGGCATATCTCTTTTTATTGCTTTGATTATTTCAACTTATACATTTTTTGATGGTGCTGGAGTGAGGAGTGTTGATAAAAGTGAGACATATATTGTGTGGAATTTTTTTTTAGGAGGGTGGGTTTCCATTGCATATGTTTATTTAACAGAGAAAAAAGAATTATTTGAATTACAATCAAAAGAATTATTTCTAATATTGATAGCATCAATAATGTCTTTTAGCGCCTATGCTATTATTATTTGGTCAATGAAGCATGAGCCCATTGGCTTTGTTGCATCCCTTAGAGAGTCTAGTATTATAATGGCATCTTTAATAGGATATTTT
>CAJXBA010000081.1 GCA_913050185.1 uncultured Pelagibacteraceae bacterium | reverse complement strand
TATTAAACAATCTCCCGTAGCCTTAAAATTAACCCCGGTTTCATAACATTTTTTGAAACAGGTATACCCAGCTTTCCCTGGTTTATCCATAGGTTTAATATCAATACCGCCCATCATCCCATAGCCTCTGATATTAGATATGCAACCAAGATCTTTTAAAGAAAACAAACCGTCCAAAAAATAAGGAGAAAGTTTTTTTGCCCTATTAAATATATCTTCTTTTTCAAAAATATCTTGTACTGCCAAAGCTGCTGCTACTGCAATTGGAATTCCTGAATAAGTATATCCGTGAAACAATTCAACCGCTCCTTTGGGAGAGGCGTCCATTACCGTATCATAAATTTCTTCTTTTACAGCGACCGCGCCCATTGGCACAACTCCATTAGTAGTGGCTTTTGCCATAGTTATTACATCAGGAGTAACTCCAAATTCTTGCGAAGCAAAAGCCGAACCCATTCGACCCCAACCAGTAATTACTTCATCGAAAATTAATATTATCTCATGCTTATCGCAAATTTCTCTTAAACGTTTTAAATATCCTTTTGGAGGAACTAATGTACCAGTTGATCCTGCTGTAGGTTCCACGATACATGCTGCAATATTTTCTGCTCCAAAATTCATTGCAATACGTTCTAAATCGTTTGCTAATTCAACGCCTGTTTCGGGCTGACCTTTAACAAATTTATGTTCAGGAAGATGTGTATGACGTATATGCGCTACTCCCGGCATCAAAATACTAGCAAAAGTTTTTACATTATTAATCATTCCTCCCACAGAAATACCTCCAATATGCATGCCGTGATAAGCACGTTCTCTACCAACAAAACGAAATCTTTGTCCTTGACCTCGTGCTTTGTGATACGCGATTGTAATTTTAATTGCCGTTTCAACTGCCGATGAACCACACATCGTATAAAATATTCTATTTAAATCACCTGGTGTATGTTTTGCAATTTTTGAAGCTAGTTCAAAGGATCCTCCGAAACCTTGTTGAAAAGGTTGTACATAATCTAATTGCTCTAATTGTTTGGTAACTGCATTAGTAATTTCTTTTCTACCGTGACCTAAAGGATTACAAAATAACCCTGAGCTTGCATCTATGTGTGTTCTTCCATGGTGATCTTTTAAATAAACTCCTTTTGCCTCTGTGATTAATCTTGGATTATCTTTAAAGTCCTTATTGGATGTAAAAGGCATCCAATGTTCTTGTAAAGAATTTGGAATATTCGCACCACTTGATTTGCTCATATTTTTTTGAGAACCCCCTTTTGTGTATTTAGATTATCATCTTTGTTAAAGCCATAGCTATTTAATTATAGTCGATAATAAGCTACACAACCTACAGTAGATTCTAATTTAATTTATCTAGACTCTTAATATATATTTATATTTGATTTGACCGTTTGACTTGTCAAATTATTTAATCTTAAATGCTTCTATATTAAGCTTAATAAGTAAACGGGGGAAACATGAAAAAAATAATAAGCTTGTTGCTAGGAAGTATGCTTGCTCTCACTTTAAGTATGTCAGCTGCTTTTTCGGCTGCTAAAGAAGTAAGAGTCGCATTCTTTTTAGAATGGGCAACTCCAAACCAAGAAGATAAAGTTAAAAAAACTTTTGATAAAGCGTTGGGTGTTCCTATAAAATGGACAAACTTTGCAACTGGTGGTGAAATGACAGAAGCTATGTTGTCTGGAGATATTGATATCTCTTACTCACAAGGTTTAACACCTTTTGTAAATGCTGTTAACGCTAAAGCACCTATCAAACTTGTGGACATCGCGGTTACATACGGAATGGGAGGAACAACTTGTGTTGTTTCTAACGCATCTGGTATTACAAAAGCGAATGCTGCTCAGTTGGAAGGTAAAAAAGTTGCAGTTCCAGTAGGAACTATGGCTGACTATGTTTTCAAAGAAACAATGAAAGTTATAGGAGCCGATGCTGGTAAAGTAACAGTTGTAGATATGGTACCTGAAGATGGTTCTGCTGCTTTAGTTAACGGTAACGTTGCTATGGCATGTCTATTCGGTGGTAAATCTATCGAAAATGCACTTAAAGCTGGTACAAGAATGTTGTCAGTTAAAGAAGCTACTGATGCTGGAATTTCTGGTATTGATATTGTTTCAGTAATGAACAAATTCTTAAAAG
>CAJXBA010000080.1 GCA_913050185.1 uncultured Pelagibacteraceae bacterium | reverse complement strand
GCTGTCACGCATTTATTTGCGGCGGTGCAATTATCAGATCAACAGACGGGCTACGAAGAGCGAGAATCCTGGCTCAAAGCTATTTCTTACCGTATTACCGTTAACTTCTTGTTCATATATTGTTATTGAATCATTTTCTACTTCGCATTCCACACTGAATAAAATTTCTGAGAACGTGTTATTGTTATTAGAATAGTTTGTTATAATAAGATTGTTTGGCGCACAGTCACTTCGTGATATATCCACATTATAATTGCGATAATACCATTCTAAATCCGGTGGACCCATGATTGAATCAGAAACTGCATATGCGCCCAAATGATTTTCATTTACATATTGGCATGAATTATTATCTATATCAGCATTAATATCATAATTAGTTGCATTACAATCGGTACACCCATCTTTTGTGACACACGATGTTCCCCATATAAATATTCCAGCAAATAATAATAGCTGATAAAAATATTTCATTTCCGAATTACCACTTTGGGAAAGAGTCCATTATTTTGCTTTGTTGATTATTATTTTATTGTATAACCATAAATGACAGGGCTTGAATCAGCACCCCATTTATTAGCTTTATAATAATCGCTCGATGCTTCTACGCCAACAGCAATATGTATGGATTGTCCTTTTTGTAATATGGGGACTCCATTCGCAGTCGATAAAAAACCTTTTAATTCAACACGCATTTCAACTTCTGATCCATCAGGGGATAGTGCAATATTAATGTCTTCACTTGATCCTTCCGTATAATCATGTGTAATAGATCGAATTCCATCTCTATGAACATATTCCACCTTATAGCGATTACGTTTTTTATTATTTTTATCTTTAGATGAATAAAATGATGGACCCAACATTAGGTCTCCATCTAGAACTTCTTTTTCAGCACCTATACCTGTAAAACCAAAAAAAGTTTTTATAAATTTATTCCCAATAAACTCAAATTGTGCTTCACTATCATCACCAATGTCTATCCCAAAATAGCAATTATCATCTCTCGTTGGAGGATAACCGGTTTTTGAATTCATATCTACATCAATATATGTATACCAATAATATCGCCCTTTCTCTCCTGTTCGGCCATGAGCACCAACGACACGAGAATAAAAATATAAATATGTATCATCGTTTGTCACTTTAAAATCTAATAAATCCGTATCTGGGTTTGGGAATAAATAAGAAATATAATCACCTTCAGGATCACTCATACCTTTTGTATTGCGCCAGTCCATAAAATCACCATCTAAATTAATTTTGTTTATTTGCACTTCTTCAGCGATCTTGTTTAAACCTGTATCTACTGTGAGAAAAAGTTTATCGCCTTTAATTTTTATAGCTTCGGTAAATGAACCTTCAAATTCAAAAGAAATCGTATTTCCTGATTCCAGTTGTGTCGCCCCTGCGATTAATTCTGGCTGATATCCATCACGTTTATTGGTGATTGTTGATTTGTTTAATCTGCTTCTTGCGATCTCAATTACATTGCTTCCAATTTTATAAAAAAGAGATATCGTCCTATCTCCGCTATTATATGAAATGTCATATTGCCCTGAATGAACCAAAGACTCTGATTTAGAATAAAGTTCTAAAGGAAGAAAAGATTTAGAATTCTCTTCAATTCGATTATTTTGACTAGGCTGAATCTGTAATAACTTTTTTTCAAATGGGTCAAATACAATGTGTTTATCTGGAATATCTAAAACAGGGAATTCCTTTGACGCACTATTGTTTTCAATTCGAGTAAAATGACCTTTTTCATCAATCACCCCAACAGGTTGTTCATTATATTTTGATGAATATCCACCTAAAATAAATTCATTATTGCTCTTATAAACTCTCCCATCCCAAATTTGCTCGGAACGATTTATAGATTCATACTTTTTATTATGTTTAAGATAGAAGTCTAAATTTAAAGGTTTAGCAGATAGCTTTGGCAATTCCTTTCCAAATGCTACCAAATCATTTTTTGAAAAACTTACAGAAAAATAGGGTGTGAGTTTTATTGTTGTATTTTGTTTACTGATACCATGATCTTCTAAAAATATTTTATGAGATGGCTTATTGTTCGAGTCTAAATAATTCGATTGAATAGAATCAAACTCCTCTGAGAATAATGGAACTAATATTGTTAGCCATATAATTACCTGTTTTATTTTCATTGATTACTTAATCCATTCCAATTCCATACTATAACCTATACTATATCCCCCATTTTATACTA
>CAJXBA010000079.1 GCA_913050185.1 uncultured Pelagibacteraceae bacterium | reverse complement strand
CACGATCATTTTTTACATCTAAGGCTTCGTTATGTTTAAGTTCTTCCTCAACAATAGGTGTTAAATCTGTATATTGACCTTTAGAACCGTAACCTTTAGGTTTGCTGACAAGAGGACCGAGGGAGACTAATTTATCATAAATTTTGGTATAATCTCTTTCAACTATATTTACACTAGGAAAAGTTTTTCCTGAAACAGGTTCTGTATCACCATTTTTCCAATCTTTAATCTCTCCTAATGGTTGAGCAAGTTGACCAGGAGTATCCATCCATGTAGAATTGAACACAATCTCTTTTACAGGTTTTGGAAAATGTTTTTTTGCTAGTTCAGAAAATTTTTTAGCAATAATTTTAAACGCTTCCCAATCGTGCTTGGCTTCCCAAGGTGGTTGCGTTGCGGGTGTTAAAGGGTGAACATATGCATGCATGTCGCCAAAAGTAACATCATATTTTTCGTACCAAAAAGCAGCTGGCAGAACTACGTCTGAATACAAAGCCGTAGAGTCCATTCTTATGTTTAAGTTCACTAAAAAATCTAATTTACCTATAGGAGATTCTTCATGCCATTTGATTTCTTTAACTAAGCCTTTTGCAGGCTCTTTGTCCCACATAACATTATTATGTGTTCCAAGGAAATGTTTGAGTGATAATTCAGATCCTCTCATACTACATCCAATAAGATTCCCACGATATACTGTAAGCATTTTTAAGCGATTTTCTGGAGCGTCTATATCATTAATTGCAAAATTCAATTTGTTTTCCTTAAATTGTTTCACAACCCATTCTTTTACTTCATCATCATTTTTGCATCCTGCATCAATAGCTTCTTTATATAGTTTGATCGGATTCTTTTTATCAACTTGAGGAAACGAAGGTAGCCACCCCAGTCTAACTGCAAGAGAGTTCATATCTGCAGGAGTATTGAATTTTGGAAGTATTTTAGCACCTGTGGCCCATTGTGTATCGAGAGACATGCCATCGTATCTCCACTGACCAGTTTGAAAATACCATAAAGAAGTACTGTTCATCAGTCGTGGCGGTCTCTGCCAATCAAGAGCGCCACTCATATTAACAAACGCAGCATTCAAACGAGTATGCTGTGTACCAACATAGTGATTAAAATTACCACCATTAACTCCGTTACAACCACACAACGCCGTCATTACTGCCATATTTCGGTAGTACAAAGAAGCTCCATGATAAAAGTGTTGTACACCCGGTCCAGTTATGAACATGGATTTCCCTTTTGTCTTTGCAGCATTTTCTGCAAATTCTCTTCCTATCTGAATAGCAAGATCTTTACTTACACCCGTTTGAGATTCTTGCCACGCTGGAGTGTAAGGTTTAGGATCGTTATAATTTTTAGGATAATCTCCTTTTAATCCTCTTGATACGCCTGCTTGTGCCATTGTAAGATCAAAAGCAGTTGTTACGAGTAGTTCTTTTCCATCTTTTGTTTTGATTTTTTTTGCTGGAACTTCACGTAAAATTTCTTTTGCTTTATTGCCTTTGCCGTTTGTCTTACCAATATTTATATTAAAGGTTTCAGTAAAATCACTGAATGAGACCATTGCTTTTTCTTCGTCATTTTTTAGTAAAGTTAGAAGTGGATCAAATTCTTTTTTAGTAACTGCGTTTTTTAGTTGAAGATTCCAATTTCCTGTGGGTTCTTTCTCCCATCTAAAACCAATAGAACCAGTAGGTATATGTAGTTCTCCTTCTTTATCAGTCATAATAAGTTTCCAATCAGCATTCTCTTCTTTGCTATATTCTTCAATATCGGAAGCTCGAACAAATCTTCCCATTTGGTATTTGTCACCATCTTTTTCTAAAACAACAAGGAAAGGTAGATTGGTGTATTGCTTTACGTAATCGGTAAAGTATGGTGTTTCTTTATCAACATAAAATTCTTTTAAAATGACGTGGATGCATGCCATTAAGAAAGCTCCGTCGCTACCAGGAACAACTGGAACCCATGTATCCGCATATTTCGTTACATCCGAATAGTTGGGAGACATTACTACTATTTTTGAACCTCTGTATTTTGCTTCAGAAACAAAATGAGCATCAGCAGTTCGAGTCATATTTATATTTGAACCAGCAACTACCCAATATGTACTAAGATACCAATCTGAGCTTTCACAATTTTCAGTTTGATCGCCAAACATGCTTGGAGAATTATGCGGAAGGTCATGATACCACTCATAATAACTACAATAAATTCCACCTAATAAATTATTATATCTATGACCTGAAA
>CAJXBA010000078.1 GCA_913050185.1 uncultured Pelagibacteraceae bacterium | reverse complement strand
AGATCAGATTTACCTTTAGAATTAAAAACCACCACTTCACATGTTTGTTTGCCTTCATCGTTAATTATTTCTAATTTATCTTCTGGCAAAATTTCTAAAACTGATAAACCACCACCTCTAACAAAATACCTTTCAACTCCTGGTGGTAAAGCTCTCAGACCTGGATTTCGTATATCTAGACTAGTTTGGCTCTTTTCCATATAAAGCACACTATAGCAGTCCCCAATATTCTCGCAATGGACATTGACTCGCAAAAAATGAGAACATAGACTTTGAGTAAGTTAAGTAATGTTAACATTAATTAATTATGGGGGAAAAAAACATGATTAAGACAATAAAAGGGTTGGTTGTTGCAGCGATCATATCGGCATTCAGTTTTGCCACGTATGCAGCTGACAGCAAAAAACCTATCAGAATTCCAACACACAATTGGTCAAGTCAAGTTGTAATGGCTTACGTGATTGGTGGAATTTTTGAAAGTATGGGAAACAATGTGGAATATGTACCGGCTGACTCACAAGCGGTTTACGAATCAATTCGTATTGGTGATGTAGATATATCACACGAAGTTTGGGAATCTGCTTTTGGTAAATCATTTACAACAGCTCTTGACAAAGGTGGTTTACTTGACTGGGGAGATCACGAAGCAAGAACTCTTGAGGATATGGGATATCCAAACTGGGTTGCTGAAAAATGCCCAGGTCTTCCAGATTGGAATGCTTTAAAAAGCAAAGATTGTGCTAAGAACTTTGTAACACCTGACTCAGGTGGAAAAGGACGAATGTTAGAAGGTCCACAAACTTGGCACGGAGATTTAATACCTCAAAGAATTGATGCTTTAGGGTTAGGAGATCTTTGGACAGTTAAATTTGCTGGAAGTGCAGATGCACTTTGGGCAGAATTAGCAGCAGCTAAAAAAGAAGGAAGAGGAACTATAATATTCAACTGGACACCAAACTTTACAGATGGTGCTGGTTTTACATTTATAGACTTCCCTCCATACACTGCTGGTTGTAGACCAGAAGATGGTGGTGATGGAAAATGTGGTTCACCAGATGGTTATTTGAAAAAGGCTGTAAATGCAGACTTTGTAAAAACTCATCCAAAGGCAGCTGCAGCGTTCAAGAAAATGTCTTTCTCTACAGGTCAAATTGGTGCAATGGCAGCTTTAGTTGACGTTGACAAAATGACTCACGAAGATGCGGGTAAAAAATGGCTTAAAGACAACAAAAAAGTTTGGAAAAAGTTTACAAAATAAACATTTGTAAAACTTAAGCTTTTGATAATCTCCCCTGGTTTTTATAACTAGGGGGGATTTTTTTTTATATAATTTTGTGTAAAATGTAACAATGAAAAAATATATCTTTTATATAATTTTAAGTTTTTTAATTACGACTTCAGTATCAGCTCGAAAGACAGGTTGTGAAGGAAATTGTGAAAATGGTTTTGGTAAATGGACTTATACAGACAAAACAACTTATGAAGGAAATTGGGTTGGTACACAAAAACATGGTCAAGGAACTGAAATTTGGCCAAATGGATATATTTATAAAGGTGAATTTAAAAATAGTGAGTGGAGCGGTCAAGGAATTTTAACCTTTCCAAATGGTGCAACTTATGAAGGTGAATGGGCCAATGGTTTTATGAATGGTGAAGGAACATTTACTTGGTCTGATGGAAAAGAAAAAACAGGAATTTGGAAAAACGGTGAATTACAAGAATAATTAAAATAATGCTACAAGATAAATATTTAAATAAATTAAGAGAGTTACCCGAACCAGTTAGACAATTTGGTGGTCTTGTTACTATAACAGTTATCGTAATTTTATCTTTTGCTATTTTAAATATTTTTTGGGGTGGAGGTGAAGAATTAATTGAAAAAATGAAAAAAGAAGAGGAAAGAATTGCAGAAGCAAAAAAATTAAGCAAACTGATTTCAAGCCTTCCACCAGGTATTCTAGTATTCTACGAAGGAACTGATGATTATAAATTGTCTGAAGAGCAATACGAAGCAGTTTGTAATGCAACAAAAATTGTAAGTCAGCGCTCTGTTATGGGCGCTAATTTAACAAATTTTAAAGCTAAACGAATATATACTATCAACGGTAATCGAATTGCAGAAACATTTGTTAAATGGGATAAAGAGAATAATAAATGTTTTGCTGGTTTTGTTTTAAGCGGAAGTAATGTTGGAGTAAATGAAACAATTACTGTTAGTGGAGAGGCTTTAAGTTTTTTTAATACCGGAATTGATACAAGAGTTTATTTTATTAAAAATTTT
>CAJXBA010000077.1 GCA_913050185.1 uncultured Pelagibacteraceae bacterium | reverse complement strand
AAAGATAAGTATATGCTTCCAGCAACAATAAAAACCTCGATTGGTTTAAAAGTAGTTGAAATAATATATTTTGCAACTCCTGTTAAATCCATCAATGTAACCGTGCTTGCCAAAGACGTGCCTTTCAACATTAAGATAATTTCGTTTCCATAAGCAGGTAAAGATTGTTTAATAGCAATTGGAATTTGTATTTTATAAAATATTATCTTTTTTGAAAGTCCAAGACCTTTTCCGGCCTCTATAAAACCAATTTTAATTGTTTGAAAGGCTGATCTCAAAATTTCAGAAGTGTAAGCTCCAGTATTAAGTGAAAATGCTATAATGGCACACCAATACGGTTCTTTTAATATGCTCCATAAAATTGTTGATCTTAAATATTCAATTTGCCCTAATCCAAAATAGATAATAAATATTTGAACCAGAAGTGGAGTTCCTCTAAAAACATAAGAAAAACCATAAGAAAAAGTACTAATAAACTTGTTTTTACTTAATCTCATTATCGAAAAAATTAGTCCGATAATTAATCCAAAAAATAATGATAACGATAAAAGCTTTAAAGTCATTAATGTGGCAACCAATAATTTAGGAGAACTACTAATCATTAAATTAAAATCCATTAAAAACCTCTATTGTAATTCTGCTCAAGCTTGTTAAAAATTTTCATACTGAAAAAAGTTAAAATCAAATATAAAAGCGCTGCAAAAGAATAGAAAAATAATGGATCTCTTGTAGATCCTGCGGCGATATATGACTGCCTCATTATTTCAACTAAACCAGTAACTGAAATAAGAGAAGTATCTTTCAACGTTATCTGCCAAACATTGTTTAAATTTGGAATAGCCAATCTTAACATTTGTGGTATTACGATTTTGAAAGAATAGATATATTTATTTAAACCTAATACTTTGCAAGCTTCGAATTGACCTTTGTCTATTGACTGAATTGCGCCTCTAAAAACTTCAGTGGAGTAAGCTCCAGAAATTATACCAATTGAAAAAGCTCCGGTTATAAAAGCATTTATTTCTATATAGCCATCGTAACCAAAAATTTTTCCTACAAACATAACGGCAGCACTTCCTCCGAAGAAAAACAAATAAATGACTAACAATTCAGGAACGCCTCTTATTACCGTGGTATAAAAATTCCCGATAAAATTTAATATTTTATTATTTGTTATTTTTAACGGTGTAAAAATTAATGAAAAAATAAAACCAATAAACATAGCGGTGATTGCCACCGCTAAAGTCATTAGTGTTGCAAAAAAAAGTTCGTCTCCCCAACCGTTATCGCCAAATGCAAGAAGTCCCATGTTATAAGGCGGTTGAGACATCAACCGCCTAAATAATTATTTACTACATAGATGCATCAAAGCCAAAATGTTTGATAGCAAGCTTGCTAATTATTCCTTTAAATCTAGCGGTATTAATAGCGCTATTAAAATCTTTTAAGATTTTTGTATCTCTTTTGCCAACAGTGGTAGAATTATCACCTTTTCTTATACCAACTCCAACACCATTGCCAAAGGCTCCACCAGAAAAAGTAGGTCCAACCAAAACTATAGGTTTGCCGGATTTGGCTGCGTAATCAGTAAATGCAACTGCTGCTGCTAATGCAGCATCAATTCTTCCTGATGCTAAATCTAGATTTACTTCATCCTGTGTTTTGTAAGTTCTAATTTTAACTTTTCCGACATCGCCTGACTCCAAAAAGTTTTGATGAATAGTTGCCGTTTGAACTCCTACAGTTTTTCCAGCTAAAGCATCTGCTAATGTTTTAAGAGTTCCTTTAGCTGCACCTTTTTTTGAAAGATTTATCGCTTTTGGAGTATTTAAACTTTCCAAACTTGAACCTTTCATGACGGCTAAAGAGGCTACTTCGTCTGCGTAACCCTGAGAAAAATTTATTGTTTTTAATCTTTCGTCAGTAATCGACATTCCAGCCATAATAGCATCAAACTTTCTCATTAATAAAGCTGGAATCATTCCGTCCCAATCTTGTTCCACTATTGTGCACTCATGTTTCATTATAGCGCACAGTTCTTTAGCTAAATCCACTTCAAATCCAATTAGATTGCCTGAAGCATCTTTTGCATTCCATGGTGGGTAAGCTCCCTCTGTACCAATTTTAATCTTGTCAGAATATGCATTTCCAACTAATAAAAAAAATATAGTAACAAGAGAGATAAATATTCTCTTCAGATCTTTCATATGTCCCCCTTTTTTTTTCTACTATTTTAAATAAAAAGAAAGAATTTGCTAGAGATTAATTAATTAGATTTAAATAATGAAGATGC
>CAJXBA010000076.1 GCA_913050185.1 uncultured Pelagibacteraceae bacterium | reverse complement strand
TATCTCCTTGATTAAACTACAATTCTTATATGTAAACTTAATATGGTTTGCCTGAAACTACGATGGCAGATTGGTAGATAATTGTTCTTATCAATAGAATTGTTTGGTTAGTGAAGTATCCCTAAAAAGCTTATCCCTAATGGCATTTTTACGATTCTAAATTCATTTGTAAATTTACCTGATAGAATTATTAATAAAATTACATAAGAGAAATATAAAATGAATGAAGATATTATAAAAAGCATACAAAATATTTTAGATCACGATAATCAAGAAACACGTGAAAAATTAAAAGAACTTTTTAAAAATGAAGTTTTTATTCCCCGCTATTCAATATCATTAAAAGAAGAAAGAGAATTAGCATATAAAAGACTAAAAATAATATGCGAAAATAATGTTATTTCTACCCATGATTTTGGTAATAATCCATGTCGTATATTTTCTGTACATGAAATTGTAGGACAAATGGATGGCTCAACAGCAACAAAAATGACAGTTCAGTTTAATTTATTCGGAGGCACAATATTTGGATTAGGTAATAAAAAACACCATGAAACATATCTTGATTCTATTGATAAATTGGATACAGTTGGATGTTTTGCCTTTACAGAACTTGGGTATGGAAATAATGCAGTAGAAATGAAAACAACCGCTACCTATAAGCATGAAAATAATAGTTTCATTATTAATACTCCAGAGACACTTGCGAGAAAATATTGGATTACCAATGGTGCAATACATGCTACCCATGCAGTAGTATTTGCTCGATTAATTATCAAGGAAGAAGATGAAGGTGTCCATGCTTTCCTTGTAAAAATAAGGGACGTAAATATGGAATCAACTCATGGAATCAGTATATGGGACATGGGTCATAAAATTGGAAGTAATGGTGTAGATAATGCGAGCATCGGTTTTAACAATATATCCATTAGTAAAGACTCTCTCCTTGGTGATATTTCAAAAATTGATGAGAATGGAGTATTTTCAAGTAAAATTAAAAGTAAGCGTGGAAGACTACTATTTTTAGCGGACAGGCTTTTAAGTGGTCGCTTATGTATTGCTTCTATGATGCTTGGTGCTGCTAAATATACTCTTGAAACAGCAATTATTTATGGAAAGACAAGAAAAGCAGTGGGTGAAGATGGAAAAAGTACTTCTCCAATCCTTGATTATCAGTTACAACAAAGAGCATTAATGCCCCTGTTGGTAAAAACATATGCTTATAACTTTGCTCTTAATTATGCCAAGGATCTTTATCAAAATAATAAAGAAGATAAACAAATAGAAAAACTAATCCTCTGCTGTTCCATTAAAGCTATTCTTTCTTGGCACAATGAAAGAACAGCGAGTATATGCAGAGAGAGATGTGGAGGACAAGGATTTCTGTCAGTTAATCGTTTTGGGGAGGCAATCATGGGATCCCATGCAGGAATCACAGCTGAAGGGGATAACAAGGTATTAATGCAGAAAGTTTCTAAAGAATTATTAACAATGTATAAAAACAATAAAGCAAAAATATTATTTACAAATATTTTATCTAAATTTCCTGTCTTATTAAGATTAACTTATGGTTTTACATTCAAAAATATAAATAATCCCGGTGTCCAATGTAAATTATTAAACTTCAGAAAGGAATTATTGATTTCAAAACTTGCACTACGCATAAGGGATGCAAAAAAACCAAATAATTCTATCTTTAATATTTGGATGAAAGAAGAATCTGATACTGTGCAACAATTGGCACATTCATATATTGATCACGTTACACTTGTAGAAACTATAAAAAATGAAAATAAATGTGATTCTTCAGTTAAAATATATTTTAATAAAGTAAGGAATCTCTATGCATTATCAAATATTGAAGAAAATCTTTCATGGTATATGACACAGGGATTACTAACAAAACATCAATCAAGGAAATTAACTAAACTTTCTCAACTATTATGTTCAGATTTAGTAAAATATTCAGGAGATTTATGTGATGCTTTTGGTATTCCAAAACATATGAAAACAGCTCCTATTGCTAATGATTGGATTAAATATAATGATTTTGACAATAAGGGTGAACTCTTGGAAAGTGCAAGAATATGGTAAATTAATTGTTTCTTATAATGGGTAACATTTAAATTTTCATTTAACCAAACTTGTTGACCTATTTAAAAGGTTACATAGCAATTGCCATTAATATCATTAACTCCGTTGCAATTTTCAGGTTCTGTAGCACACCCAACAATAAGTAATAATATGATTAGCCTGCGAATCATAACAGTTCTTTATAGGGGGTTAGTTAGTATGTCTTCCATCTTTCAATTCTTCTATTTCTATAGCTT
>CAJXBA010000075.1 GCA_913050185.1 uncultured Pelagibacteraceae bacterium | reverse complement strand
ATACTCTTGTTGCCTCAGCGAACGCTTATTTAAATGCATTAAATAAGATGATTATCAAAAGAAAAAAAACTGCTCCACAAGAGTACGAGCAGAGAAAAACGAAAGGAATATAAATGTTTGGACTAAATAAGTTATCTAAAATGTGGTCCCAAGATATGGCTATAGACTTGGGAACAGCTAACACACTAGTGGTTGTTAAAGAAAAGGGAGTAGTTTTAAACGAACCCTCAGTAGTGGCAATTATTGATGAAAAAGGAAAAAAATCTGTTTTGGCTGTAGGAGATGAAGCTAAAACCATGCTCGGAAGAACTCCAGGAAATATTTCTGCCGTAAGACCGTTGAAAGATGGAGTTATCGCAGACTTCGTAGTTACTGAGGAGATGATTAAGCACTTTATTAAAAAAGTTCACAAAAAAAGTGCTTTTGCAAACCCCAGAATATTAATTTCCGTTCCAACAGGATCGACTCCAGTTGAGAGAAAAGCTATTCAAGATTCGGCTCTTGTTGCCGGCGCAAGGAAAGTCCAGCTAATTGAAGAACCAATTGCAGCAGCAATAGGGGCAGGCCTACCTATTTCTGAAGCCACAGGATCCATGGTGGTGGATATCGGCGGTGGAACTACCGAGATAGCGGTGATGTCTTTAGGCGGTGTAGTTTACTCCAGGTCTTTAAGGGTAGCAGGAGATTCTATGGACCAAGCCATTATTGCTTTTATGAGAGCAAAATTTAATTTGTTAATTGGCGAGGCTAGCGCAGAAAAAATTAAAAAAGAAATTGGAACTGCTATAGCTAGTTCTGGAAATACTTATCTTATGAAGGGTCGTGATATTAGAACTGGAACTCCTAGGGAAATAAATCTTAAGGAGGAAGATACCGCAGAGGCTTTAAAACCCATTTTGGATCAAATGATGTCAGGAATTAAAACCGCATTAGAAAATACTCCTCCAGAATTATCAGCCGATTTAGTTGATATGGGACTTGTTCTTACGGGAGGAGGGGCATTACTTAAAAATATTGATAAATTAATATCCAAGGAAACAGGATTGCCTGTTCAAATTGCAGATGACCCACTTTCTTGTGTTGCAATAGGTGCTGGAAAAGCACTAGAGCAAGAGGAATTGTTTTCTCCAATGCTGTCAGAATATTAGTTTGTTGTTAATTGAAACATGTCTACAAGCCGAGATGATTTTGGAATAGCTATTCGTTCGGCTCTTTTACAAAGAGGCGCAAAACAAAAATTTTCTCTCTTCGTTTTAATTTTACTTTCATTATCTATTTTCGCTTTAGATATTAGCGAATTAAAACCAATAAAAATATTAAGAAGTTTACTTAACGATGGAGTCTATAGAATCTCCGCAATTTCTTCTTCTCCAATAAAATTTTCTGGAACTGTAAAGGATTTTTTTATTACCCATATCTTTGTTTACAAAGAAAATCGAAAACTAAAAACAGAACTTGAAGAGCTAAAGAATAAAGATTTTCAGACTTTATATCTACAAACGGCAAATAAGAGATTACAAGATATAATTCAGTTAGAAAAAAAATCAGCTTTTACAACAATAGCCGCAAAAGTAATTCTTGATAAGAATAGTCCATATTTAAATTCAGTCATCATAAACAGAGGCAGTAGTTCTAGAATTAAATTAGGAATGCCGGTTTTAAGCGAAGGTAATTTAGTAGGGAGAGTTGTTGAGGTCAATTTTCTTTCAGCCAGAATTTTACTTCTCAACGACTTAAACAGCAAGATTCCAGTGATGATTTCTCCTAAAGGTTCTCAAGCAATTCTCTCGGGACGTGGAGAAGATAAACCAAAATTAGAATATCTACCTGAAAAATTCGAACTTAATGATAAAAATTTAGTTTTTACATCTGGAAAAGACGGGATTTTTTTTGAAGGAATCCCAGTTGGCAATGTAATTTTTGAAGACAATAAAATAAAAGTAAAATTATTTTCCGATCCCAATCAGGTATCTTTTGTTAATGTTATCTTGGACAAATCTTCAGATGCGGAGGCAATGTAAAAATGGCAATAAATTTTAAAAGATATAAAAAATTAATTTTTGAAATAGGACCTCTAATATTACTTTTTTATATCTGTATTTCAGAGTTTCACACACAATTTTATTATTGGAAAATTTTTTCATTTAATCTTCAATTCATAATTATTTATTATTGGGTTTTAAGAGATCCAGATATTCTAGGGTATGGCTTTGTATTTTTATCAGGATTAATAAACGATGTAGTCTTAAGTTTACCTTTGGGAACAAGTGCACTTTGTTATTTATTTGTTTCACTTGTTGCAGCATATGTAAGAAATGCTACCGTTCGAAGCTCATTATTTACAGATTGGTTTACTTTT
>CAJXBA010000074.1 GCA_913050185.1 uncultured Pelagibacteraceae bacterium | reverse complement strand
GCTCATCCAGAAGTAACAGTAGTTGTAAATGAATTTGAGCATGAAGCTTATAAAACAGCAATTAGAAACTTTCTAACAGCTGAAGCACCAGATGTTGCAATCTGGTTTGCAGGTAATAGAATGAAGTTTTTTGTTGATCAAAACTTATTTCAAGATGTAAGTGATGTTTGGGCAGACGCAGGTCTAAATGACTCAATGGCATCAACTAAAGGTGCTTTAACTGTTGATGGAAAACAATATGGCGTTCCTTGGGGATACTATCAGTGGGGAGTATATTACCGTAAAGATCTTTTTGATAATTTAGGTTTAAATGTACCTAAAAATTGGGAAGAATTTAAATGGGTTTGTGCAATGCTTAAAAAGAATGGCATTACTCCGATTACTATTGGTACAAAATATCTTTGGACTGCTGGAGGATGGTTTGATTATCTCAATTTAAGAATTAATGGATATCAATTCCATATGGATTTAACTGCTGGTAAGGTTAGTTATGAAGATCCTAGATTAGATGCTACATTTGATGCATGGAGAGAATTAATTGATCCAGGATATTTCCTTGAAGATCACGCTTCATTTTCATGGCAGGATGCACAAGCTCCACAAATTAATGGTGAAGCAGCTATGTATCTCATCGGTAACTTTTATGTACCAACTTTAGAGAGTGCTGGTGTTGTAGATAAAATGGATTTCTTTCAATTTCCTACAATTGTTGAAGGTGTAGGTGTTGGAGAGGATGCTCCAACCGACACAATGCACATTCCAAGTGGAGCAAAAAATGTTGAGGATGCAAAAAAATTCTTAGCATTTATGTCTAATGCAGAAGCAGCTACTAATTGGGCTAAAATGGCCGGTATGTTAAGTCCAAATAAAAACGCAGATGAGCCAGAAAATAGATTCTCAATAATGGGAGCTAAAATGCTTGCAGCTGCAGATGATATTGCTCAATTCTGGGATCGTGACGCAAATCCAGATATGGCAGGCGCTTCTATGGAGGGCTTCCAAGAATTTATGGTTAAGCCTGACCGTGAAGATAAAATTCGAGCTCGATTAGAAAAAGAAAGAGCAAGAATTCACGGCGCACTTTAATTTTTTTTATTTTTGAGGCGGAATAATTTCCGCCTCAAATTTAATATATATTCACAATTCTAAATAATGACTTTTTGGGAACGTAATCAATTAAAACTTGCACCATTCTTTTTTTTAGCTCCCGCTATCTTGATTTTTTTAATTTACGTTATTTATCCAATTTTTGATTCAATTTGGGTGAGTTTCCATGAATGGAACGGCATGGATAAAAGTGGACTCAAAAAAAATGGAACTCCTAACTGGAGATGGGTGGGTTTACAACACTACATAACTCTTTTTACTGATGATGATGAGTTTTATGTTTCACTATTTAACAATATTAGATGGTTGGTATTTAGTCTTTTGGCTATTCCTATTGGCTTGTCTTTAGCTTTATTTGTAAATCAAAATATTGCTGGAATGAGATATATAAAATCTTTATTTTATTTTCCCTTTGTTATTAATGCAGTTGTAATAGGAGTAATTTTTACTTGGTTTTATAATCCTAAATATGGAGCATTAACTTTAGTATTAGGTTTTTTTGGATTAGACCCAATTGCATTTTTAGCTGACGAGAACTTAGCTACTTACGGCATAATTATAGCATCTTTTTTCCCAGGAATTGCCTACACAATGATTTTATATATTACTGGTCTTACTGGAGTTAATAGAGAGATGATTGAGGCTGGAAGAATAGACGGAGCTTCAGGTTTTACTATGTTATGGCACGTTGTATTACCACAATTAAAACCAGCAACATTAATAGCAGTTGTAGTTACAATAGTAGGTGCACTTAGAAGTTTTGATTTAATAGCAGTAATGACTGCCGGTGGCCCATGGGGGAGTTCAGAGGTTTTAGCTTATAAAATGTATCAAGAATCTCTATTCAATTACAGAATGGGATACGGAGCAGCAATAGCCACGATATTATTTTTAATTATGGATATCTATATTGCTTGGTTTTTATATAGATTATTTAAAAGTGAAAAGACGGAAAAATAATGTTTCCAACTCCAATTCAAAATTATTCTTTAAAAGTTAATGTAGCTTATAGACTATTACTTATATTAACTCTTTTAGTTTGGTTGTTACCATTAATTGCAGTTATGCTAACATCTATTAGAACTTTTGAAGATGTTCTTGCAGGTAATTATTGGACCTTTCCTGAGGAAACCGCCTTGATATCAAATTACTCTAAGGTTTTTGAAAATGGTAAAATGGGGAGGTTTTTTTTAAATAGTCTAATTATTACTTTGCCTACAGTGGTTGGAACTTTATTTTTAAGTTCTTTAGCAGGCTATTCCTTAGCAATGCATCGATTTAAATTAAACTTATTGGTATTTGC
>CAJXBA010000073.1 GCA_913050185.1 uncultured Pelagibacteraceae bacterium | reverse complement strand
ATTTAACATGTGATGAAATTATATATTGTATGGAAGGAACTTTTCGTCTGACTTGTGATGGCAAATCTTACATATGTAATCCTGGAGATGTTCTTTATATTCCCAAAGATAATCATATAGCATATGAATGTGATGAAAAATGCGTAATTTTTTATGCAGCTTATCCACACGACTGGAAACAAAAAGCAGGCATAACATTTGTTCCAGGAATTGATCCTGAAGATATGCCAAAAGCAGATAAATAATTATGAGCAAAAATAAAAAGATTTATTATGAATCGTTTGAAGATGCTATTGAGCGTAATAGAAAAAAGGTACCCGAAATACATAAAAAGTTAAAAAATGCTGGTGTAAAATATGTGTTATCGAGCTGGATAGATCTTCATGGGGTGCCAAAAACTAAACCGGTTCCTATGAGTGATTTCGAACTTTTATGTTTAGGCAAAGGACCTCAATTTGCTGCCCATTCTATTTCTTTCGTACCAGAACTTACTCCGGCAGACTCAGACCAGATCATGTTGCCAGATTTAGATTGTGTTTATATTTGTCCTTGGGACAAATCTATAGCTATAATTTTTGCTGATTTTTTTTGGGAAGGAAAACCTTACAATGTTTGTCCAAGACAAGCACTAAAACGTGCGATGCAAAAAGCTCAGGACGCAGGTTATAAGGGGATGGCAGGTATTGAACCAGAATTTATTGCAATGAAATACGATGAAGATGGAAAACCTATTAAGGCTATTGATAGTGATCCTATTAAGGGAATAAGACCAAGACGACAAGCTTTTGGTTATGATGTAGAGCATTCATTAGACTCAATGCATTTTTTTAAAGAATTAATAGATATTCTAGAAAATCTGGGTTGGAATTTACATGATGTCGTAGCTGAAGGAGCTTACTCTCAATTTGAATTAGATTTTCATTATACAAATCTTCTCGAAATGGCCGACAGATTAGTTTTTCTTCGTATCCTCCTAAAAGAAATTGCCAAGAAACATAATATGTTCATTACATTTATGCCAAAACCTACAATAGGTGATTGGCGTTCAGGAGCACATATAAATTTTTCTATGGAAGATGTTAACAAACCGGGTAAAAACATTTTCACCGATGGAAAATCATGGTCTAAAGAATCAAAGTATGCAGTAGGTGGTCTTATGAAACACTCGGAAGCTTTAACTTCTATTACATGTTCAACTGTTAATTCTTACAATGGATTAGTTCCAAGAGTAGGTGGATTTGAAGGAGGTACGGTAACTTGGGCTCCTACGAATATTACTTATGGTCATAATAATCGATCAGCACAATTTCGTTTACCTCAAAATAGATATTGTATTGAAAATAGAGCAGCTGACATGATGATGAATGTTTATCTTGCCCTTGCTATGACTGTTTCGGCTGCAACTGAGGGAATAAAAAATAAAATAGATCCAGGTAAACCAACTGATCAAGACTTATATCAAATGACAGATGCAGAATTTAAAAAGCTAGGAATTAGGCAATTGCCTAAAAACTTACTACAGGCAATTGAGGCTCTTAAAAAAGATAAATTATCAGATGAAGTTTTAGGGTCTGTAATGAAAAAATCTTATCTATCATATAAAAATGATGAATGGGAACGTTATCACCAAGCAGTTACTGATTGGGAAGTAAAAGAATACCTTCGATTATTTTAATGAAAGATTATGAAACTTTTGACTTAGGAGATGTCAAACTTCTTTCAGGCAAAAATTTAAAGTCTGCAAAAATTACTTATAAAACCTACGGAACTTTAAACAAAAATTCTGACAATGTTATCGTTTTGCCTACGTTTTATACTGGAACACATAAAAGAAACGAAGGATTTTTTGGATCAGGTAGAGCTATTGATCCCAACAAATATTTTATTGTCTCTATTAATATGTTTGGAAATGGTTTGTCATCATCACCAAGTAATAGTTCAAGTCCACAAGATGGACCTCGTTTTCCTGATATAACATTGTGGGATAATATTAATTGCCAGCACAAATTATTAACTGAAAAATTAAAAGTTAAAAAAATAGCTTTAGTAACTGGATGGTCAATGGCAGGTTGCCAGGCGTATCAATGGGCAGCTCAGTTTCCAAATATGGTTAAATCTATTCTTCCTTTTTGTGCTTCAGCAAAAACATCAATACATAATCATGTTTTTTTAGAAGGTGTTAAAGCTGCACTTATTGCTGATCAAAATTGGAATAATGGAAATTATAAATCACCTCCTATTGCAGGTCTAAAGGCATTTGGTAGAGTTTATGCTGGTTGGGCTTTTTCACAAGATTTTTTTAGAGAAGAACTCTATAAAAAACTAGGTTTTCAAACAGAAGAAGAATTACTTAAAGATTGGGAAAATGATCATGCCAAAAATTGGGATGCTAATAATTTATTAGCTAAAATTAATACATGGCAAACAGCAGATATTAGTTCTGGACCGCTTTATAATAATGATTTTAAGAAAGCATTGAAATCAATTAGTGCACGTACAATTTTAATGCCTT
>CAJXBA010000072.1 GCA_913050185.1 uncultured Pelagibacteraceae bacterium | reverse complement strand
AAATCAAAACATTTTTTTTATCAGCAATAAAAGCTTTTCTAATTTCTTTTCCTTCATCTGATTTAATTGGAATATTTTGTAAATTTGGATCACTGGAAGCCAGTCTACCAGTATTCGTAGCTGCCAATAAGAAAGATGTATGCACTCTTCTTGTTTTCTTGCTTATATGGTTTTGTAATGCATCTGAATAAGTATTTTTTAGCTTTGAAATTTGTCTCCATTCTAACACTAAATTAGGAAATTCATGTCCTGAAAGAGCAAGATCTTCAAGTATATTAGCACTCGTTGCTAAACCTCCCTTTTTTGTTTTTTTTAATTTAGCAATTTTAAGTTCATTGTAAATTATTTCGCCAAGTTGTTTTGGAGAAGCAATATTAAATTCTTTGCCGGCTATTGAGTATATTTTTTTTTCTGTCTTTTTTAATTTATCTTCAAAAATTTTAGAAAGTTTTTTAAGATATATATCGTCAACTTTGATACCATTAAACTCTAGTTTAGATAATAATTTTACCATAGGCTTTTCAAAAGTCTCGTAGATTTTATTTAATTTTTCCTCATTAAGCCTTGCTTTAAGATGATTATAAAGTCTCAACGTTACATCAGCATCTTCTGCTGCATACTCCGTAGCTTTATCTAATGCAATATCAGAAAAATTCAATTTATTTTTTCCAGTACCAACTAATTCTTTATAAGAAATAGTTTTGTGATTCAGATGAATTTCGGAGAGCGTATCTAAATTGTGTCTATTAGTTCCAGCATCTAATGTGTATGAAATTAACATTGTGTCTTCTAGAGAATTAATTTCGATATTATTTTGACTAAGAATAAGAAAATCAAATTTAATGTTTTGACCAACTTTTTTTATACTTGGATTTTCTAATATTGGTTTAATTTTTTTTAATACTATTTCTTTTTTCAAACTTTTAATATTTTTATGGGCTAATGGTATGTAGCAAGCTTTATTTGGTGCATAACTAAACGAAACACCAACAAGATCAGCATCTAAAGGATTAAGCGAAGAGGTTTCTGTATCAACAGCAATGACTGATTGTTCACTTAGAATTTTTACCCATTTATCTAAAGCTTTTTCATCAGTAATACTTTCATAACCTTTAATATTAATTGTATCTGGTTGTATTTTAGGATTGTCTGATTTAATTTTTTTATTTTTTATTCCACCATAAAAACTTATTGCTCTACTCAACAATTTATTAAACTCCATTTCTCTGAAAAACTCATAAAGTTTGTTTTTTTCAACATCTTTTAAAAAAAAACTGTTAAGATCATCTCTAACCGGAACGTCATCTTTAAGAGTAACTAGTTTTCTGCTTAAAAGAGCTTTATCTTTATTTGCCAATAATGTTTCTCTTCTTTTATTTTGGGGTATTTCTTCAGCTTTTTTTAAAAGTGTATCTAATGTTTTGTACTTATTGATAAGTTCGGAAGCTGTCTTTATACCTATGCCTGGAACACCTGGAATATTATCTGAAGAATCTCCCGCTAAGGACTGTACATCAATAACCTGATTAGGTTTAACTCCAAATTTTTCAATAACTTCTTTTTCACCCAAGACTTTACTTTTCATGGGGTCATATAATCTAATATCATCAGAAACCAATTGCATTAAATCTTTATCAGATGAAATAACTGTTACTTTAGCTCCTGCTTTAATAATTTGTTTTGCGTAAGTTGCTATCAAATCATCAGCTTCGTAATTAGGTAATTCTATAGATGGCAAATTAAATGCTTTTACTGACTTTCTAATATATTCAAATTGAGGAACAAGGTCTTCAGGTGCTTCAGTTCTGTTAGCTTTATATTCTTTATAGATATCATTTCTAAAATTTTTTCTTGCAGAATCAAAGATTACGGCAAAATGCGTTGGCTTATAGTTTGATTCATCAGATCTTGCTTCTTCTAATAATTTAAATATCATAGAGCAAAATCCACTTACTGCTCCAGTCGGCAAACCATCACTTTTTCTCGAAAGAGGAGGTAAAGCATAATATGCTCTGAAAATATATCCCGAGCCATCAATAAGGTAAAAATGATCAGTTTTTTTTATGGAATTCATAGATTAATATTAACCTATTTTAATTATTGTTATGGATATATAACAGCTAAATCGTCATGGATAAAAAAAGTGCATTAAAAGTTGAAAAATTAACTAAAATTTATTCAATGAAATCCTCAAATGAGGTTAAAGCCCTAAACAATTTAAACTTGGAGGTGAAAGAAGGTGAAATTTTTGGATTGCTCGGTCCTAATGGCGCTGGAAAAACCACTTTTTTAAATATCCTTGCTGGTACAGTTATAAAAAATTCTGGAAGCGTTAACGTTTGGGGTTTTGATTTAGATAAAAATCCAAGAGAAGTTAGAGCATCCATTGGAATTGTTCCCCAGGAAGTAAATCTTGATGCATTTTTTAGTCCTAAGGCTCTCTTGGAGTTGCAAGCAGGACTTTATGGAATACCAAAAAAAGACAGAATAACAGATACAATATTAAAATTAGTTTCCCTTGAAAAACAAGCTAACTCTTATGCAAGAAGTTTATCTGGAGGAATGAAAAGAA
>CAJXBA010000071.1 GCA_913050185.1 uncultured Pelagibacteraceae bacterium | reverse complement strand
TCATTAACTAGCTTCTTTTTTTGAAAAGAAATTCCACCTGGATATTTTTCGTTTATCTTACCATCAGATTTTAATGTTCTCCAATATGGGGTGATATATTTTTTTCCATCTTGAATATCTTCTTTAGCTGCATTTGCCGCTATCCATGAGAAAATTCCTGTAACTATGGGGCAGGCAGTTATGGTTTTATGTTGTTTGGCAAGTTTTTTTCTTATTTCATTAATAGTTGTTAGTTTACCTTTTGGAACTTTTTTCATTAAGGTGTTCACTTCTAACGGTGAAGGCATAACAAATTTTCCTTTTCCCCAAGATTTATTCAATTTTTTCGGGATAATTTTGACTTTGGGAAAGCCTTTTTTGTCATATAGTTTTTTTTTGAATTTATACCTATCTTTTTTCACTTAAATAACTTCTTCAATCCTTCTTTAGATGCTTCACAAACCCCTTTTTCAGTAATTAATCCTGTTACATATTGAGCGGGAGTAACATCAAAAGCTAAGTTCATTGTTTTGCTTTTTTTTGGATAAATTAATACTTTTTTAACATTATTATTTTCATCTAATCCTTCTATGTAAGATAGTTCTTTTGAATCTCTTTCTTCAATTGGAATCTTTTTTAAATCGGTAGTTTCCCAATCTATTGTTGAGCTTGGTAAAGCAACATAAAAAGGAACATTGTTATCTTTTGCGGCTAGTGCTTTTAGATAAGTTCCGATTTTATTCGCAACATCGCCTGTAGCAATTGTTCTATCAGTCCCAACTATGCACATATCAACTTCACCTCTTTGCATGAGTATTCCTCCAGTATTGTCAGCTATAATTGTATTAGGTACTCCTTCTTCGTTTAATTCAAAAGATGTAAGGAAAGCTCCTTGATTTCTTGGTCTTGTTTCATCAACCCAAACATGAACTTTAATTCCTTTTTTATGTGCATGATAAATTGGAGAAGTAGCGGTACCCCAATCAATTGTTGCAAGCCATCCCGCATTACAATGAGTTAATATATTAACTGTATTTTTCTTTTTATTATAGATTTCTTCAATAATTTTTAATCCATGAAGCCCAATATTTTCACAAAATTTTACATCTTCTTCACAAATTGAACTTGCTTCTTCTAAAGCGATTTTTAAAACTTCTTTATTATTTACACCTGATAATTTCTTTAGCATTCTATTAACAGCCCATTTTAAATTTATTGCAGTGGGTCTTGATTTAATAAAATCTTCAGAACTTTTATTAATAAATTCAGGATTGTTCTTTTCTATAATTGCTAAAACTATCCCGTAAGCTGCTGTAGCTCCTATAAGAGGGGCCCCCCTCACCTTCATGGTTTTGATTGCGTTTATAGCATCTTTTGTGGTTTTAAGATTTATTATTTCAAATTTATGAGGAAGTTTAGTTTGGTCAATAATTTTTACTGTTTGATCTTTTTTATCAAACCAAATTGTTCTAAATGCTTTTCCATTTATATGCATTATTTTTTAAAAAGCACTCTACCCGCTATATTTTTTAGCTTATTTTTAGTTTTTGTTGTCATTAATTTTGGATTTGTAATAATTGCAGTATCAAGACAATTATTTGCGGGATCGTTTTTCTTAATATTTTGTTCAAAATTTTCAATAACTAACTTGATCATACCTTTTGCCTTTTCAGCATTGCTCATTAAAGTCTTTATTATCATTTGTACTTCAACATTTTCGTGATCTGGATGCCAACAATCAAAATCTGTTACCATAGCTACAGTGGTATAACGAATCTCAGCTTCCCTTGCTAATTTAGCCTCTGGCATATTGGTCATTCCTATTACATCAGCATTCCAGCTTCTATATAAATTCGATTCAGCAAGAGTAGAAAATTGTGGACCTTCCATAACAATATAGATACCATCTCTTTGATATTTGATATTTAATTTCTTAAGAGAATTTTCACACGCATCGGCTAAACCAGTACTTGTCGGATGAGCCATTGAAACATGCGCAACTATTTCTTGATCAAAAAATGTTTTATCCCTAGCAAATGTTCTATCAATAAACTGATCAACTAGTACAAAAGTACCGGGATTTAAATTTTCTTTTAGAGAACCTACTGCTGAAATAGAAACTATGTCTGTAACCCCAGATTGTTTTAAAGCATCAATGTTAGCTCTAAAATTAATATTTGTTGGCGAAATTTTATGACCTCTGGCATGCCTTGGTAAAAAACAGACCTTTTTTCCTTTATAGTTAAAATTTAGTATTTGGTCCGACGGATTTCCCCATGGAGTTTCAATTGTTTTCCATTTCAGATTTTCCAGCCCTTCAATTTCATAAAGCCCACTACCTCCAATAATTCCAAGTTTGTTTTTTGTCATAAATTAATATAATTAATATGATCTTTTAATAAAAGTTTGAAGCATAAAATGGACTTAAGTAAATATATTCGTTCAATACCTGACTATCCTAAAAAGGGTATTTTGTTTAGGGATATTACAACCTTGATAAAAAATAAAGAAGCTTTTAAAAAGGCTATTGATCAATTAAGCAAAATTGCATCAAAAATTAAATTCGACAAATTGGTTGCAGTCGAATCGAGAGGT
>CAJXBA010000070.1 GCA_913050185.1 uncultured Pelagibacteraceae bacterium | reverse complement strand
ATACACCGGTTAAATCATTCATAATTCCAAAACAGATTGGTAAAATAAAACCTCCTAAACCCCCAATCAGACCTACAATGCCTCCTACTGAACCAACATTCTTTGGATAATAAACAGGAATATGTTTATAGACAGCAGCTTTTCCTAGAGACATAAAAAATCCAAGAACAATACTAAGGAGCACAAAAACAGGCAAACTTACACTGATGCTGAAATTGATTGGTCCCTCAATACCTTCTACAATATAGTGTGTTGTTGGGTAAGACATAAAAAAACAACAGCCTACACAAGCGATAAATGTCCAATACATAACAGCACGAGCGCCTATTTTATCAGATATCCAACCGCCCAAAGCACGGAAAGCGGATCCTGGTAATGCATAGGCAGCAGCCAGCATTCCTGCAGTTTTAATATCTAAACCATAAACTCCCACATAATAACGCGGCAACCATAAGGCTAATGCTACAAAACCTCCAAAAACGAAAAAATAATATAGAGAGAATCTCCAAACCTGAAGTTTTTTAAGAGGTTGTAACTGCTGTAAAATACTACGAGGTTTTTCTTTTTTTTTTCTTCTTGCTACAAGATTTGGATCGTCTTTAGCAAGTAAATAAAAGAGAATTGCAGTAACAAACATGATAATAGCATAAGTTTTTGCTAATCCATGCCAGCCTAAAGCTAACATAATGAAAGGTGCACCAAAATTTGTAAATGCTGCCCCAACATTTCCCACGCCAAAAATTCCAAGCGCAGTTCCTTGTTTTTCTTTTTCGTACCAAGTAGATACATAAGCAATACCAGCAGCAAAACATCCTCCTGCTAAACCAACTCCAAGAGCTGCAACCAAGAACATTTCATATGTTTCAACAGAAGAAAGTAAGTAGGTTGCTATAGCTGACAACAACATAGTTAAAGTCATAACATTGCGGCCACCGTATTGATCTGTCCAGATACCCAAAATAAGACGACTTAAAGCTCCAGTTAAAATCGGGGTTGCAACCAAGAGACCAAATTGTGTATCATTTAAACCAAGGTCTTGTTTAATTTGTATTCCCAAAATTGAAAAAATTGTCCAAATGGCAAAACAAACCGTAAATGCGAGTGTGCTTAAAGTGAGAGCTCTTGTTTGATCGGTTTTTGATATCATTATTTTTTTTACGCAGCTTTAATTATAAGAATAATAAATAAAACAAATCCTATTAATAAAATATGATTACCTAAATCAAACCATCCAAGGCTTTTATTTTTAGGATCAACAAACATTTCTTTGAGCTTGGTGTTTATTATAATCAGGGGATTTATTGGTCCATCCATTATTGTCCTTATCTAATTAAAAGAAATAACTGAACCATCTAAATCCATTAAATATAGTTCAGCTTCTAATTCTGGGTGTTTTATTTTCAATTGTTTTTTAAATTCAATTAAAGCTGACTTGTGTGTTTCCGTTTCAGCTTCTTTATTTGCAAATTTTTCTTGGCCATAAGCTGCTACCGCTCCTCCACAATCTCTATGATTTATTACAATTACTTTTTTTATATTATGTAATTGAACTGATATATCTAGATTTTCCCAAAACGTTTGATGCCATTTTTTAAAGGTTGGAGCAACTACACCTATAGAAGCGCCAGCAATCGTAAAGGCGCTATATTTATTTGTTAGACCTTTTTTAGCATTTTCTTTGTGTACCAAATCTTGAAATCTTGGATCAATACAAGATAACACCATAGCCTCATATTTTTCAAAAGCACTCATAGTTTTTTTTCCTCTTTATATTAATAAATTTTTTACTTTTCATTGGTTCTTTTTGATCTCATAGAAACATACGGTCTGTTGATATATCCAAAAGGATAACTTGCAAAATGGACTAGTTTTGTAAAGGGAAAGTAGCCAAAAAATAAAAAAGCAATAATGATATGCAACTTATTAACAAGAGGAGCCGCAACAATGCCTGAAATATCAGGTTGTAACTTAAAAATGCTCGCAATCCAAGGACCAGCCATAAAAGATATTCCAAAAAGCATTTCTATTGCAACTTGATAAAGTCCTAAACCTGCAATTAAAATTAGGAACAGAAGTAAAATATAATCATCCGGAGTGCTCATTGCCTTTACTTGAGGAATAAATATTCTTCGTAATAAAGCCCAAGAAACTCCATATAAAAAAATAATTCCACCTCCAAGCCCTATCCAATGAAAAAATTCAACCCAACTACTTAAATTGTATGACCCTCCTATAAAACCAACTAGGTGCCCAATAAACAGTATGATCAATCCCCAATGCAAACACAAAGATGCTGGACCTATAGAAGCACGACCAAAAAATCCAGTAGAGCGTGTTGTCCATAAATAATCACCGCGGACACTTATATCCCACTTGCCTCTGTATCTGCCCATTATACCGCTAAAACTACGATAAAATATTCCTCCAATAAACAGCAGGATAGAAATGTAAGGCAATCCAATGAAAAAAAAATTATCCCACATAACTTGCCTCCATTTTTTGTTCCGGTATTTTTGACACTATTTGTGTTTCTAGATCAATGTTCGTAATTTTATTTAAAGCATCAATTAGATAAACGTAAGGTGTATTTAACTCTTTTAGTTTTGATTGTACTGGAGGTAAAAATGGTAACAAATATTCCTTAATGAATT
>CAJXBA010000069.1 GCA_913050185.1 uncultured Pelagibacteraceae bacterium | reverse complement strand
CAAAACCTGAATTAGAAACTAAGAAAATAAATATTAGTTTTCTAAAGAAAGGAGGTCACAATGGGAAAAATCATTAAGGAAACACTTGCAACCGAAGACAACGACCCAATGGGACTTCTTGGAACCTGGGGTGTATTCACGCCAAAGAAATTTTCATCCAAAGAAAAGGATAAGAAAAAACCTAAGGATGAAAAACTGAATAAGAAAAACAAAGTTAAGAAATAACTTAAAAATTAAGGGGGCAGAAATGTCCCCTTGACCTATATCAAAGAAAAACTCCCACTGATTCAGGAACCTGACTCGCTAGACAATTTGGTGTAGGATTAAAGTGATATGAAGAAAGCGATACTGCAACATGAAGAACTTTTAGAAAGAACAAATAATTTACCTAAAGAATTATATGAAGAGATTAAGAAGAAAAGCTGTGAAGTGGGTCTTTATGCTTGTAATATGCCTAAAGAACACGGCGAATGAATAAAAAAAAAAATCTAACTACAAAAGAAACTTTTACTCTAGCCGTTCAAAATCATCAAAAAAATAATCTTCAAGTTGCTGAGAAACTTTACAAAGAAACGTTAAAGACAAATCCTAATCATATTGAAACAATTTTCCTTTTAGGATCATTATCAGCACAAACTAATAATTTTGATAAAGCAAAAAAATTTTTTCAAAAAGCCATCCAAATTAATCCTAATCATATAAATGCGCATAATAATCTTGGAAATGCTTTAAAAGAATTGGGAGAGTATAGAAAAGCAATAGGTTGCTATGAAAAAGCCATCCAGATTAATCCTAATTACGCAAAAGCACATTACAATCTAGGAATAGTTTTTAAAGAATTGGGTGAACAAAAAAAAGCAATCGACTGTTATCAAAAAGCTATCCAAATTAATCCTAATCATGTAAATGCGCATAACAATCTTGGAATGGAACTTAAAGAATTAGGAGAATATAGAAAAGCAATAGGTTGCTATGAAAAAGCCATCCAGGTTAATCCCAATCATGTAGAAGCTCATAATAATCTTGGAATAGTATTAAACGAATTAGGAGAACATCAAAAAGCAATAAGTTGCTGCGAAAAAGCCATTCAAATCCAACCCAATTATGTAAATGCACGAAATAACCTTGGGTTAATATTAAGCGAATTAGGAGAACATCAAAAAGCAATAAGTTGCTGTGAAAAAGCCATTCATATAGAACCAAACAATCTCACTTCTCATTGGTTATCTATGAACACTTTTCCAATTATCTATGAAAATTTAAAAGAAATAAATCATTATAGAAAAAGATTTGAAAATGGTATTAAGAAAATAAATCAATTATTGGATACACAACTACAATATACGAAAAAACAGCTAATTAATGCCATCAATTCATCAACAAATTTTTATCTTCATTACCAAGGAGGAGATGTTTTAGAATTGCAAAAACACTATGCTCATTTAGTCGAACGAGTAACACAGAAAATTTATCAAGAATTTCACAAAGAAATAAAAATAAAACAATCTATAGCTTTTATTAAGATTGGGTTTATTTCTTCTTTTTTTACAAATCATTCTGTTTCTAAAATGTATAAAAACTTAATCCAAAAATTAGATCAAAAATTCTTTAAAAGATTTGTTTATTATGCCGACAATAAATTTGATCACATTACTAACGAAATCAAACAAGATGCTGATCATTTTTTTAGTCATACTGATGTTGATCAGTTAATTAATCAAATATCCAAAGATAATTTAGATGTGCTTCTCTATTTAGATATTGGCATGAGCCCAAGAATTCAAATCTTAAGTTCTTTAAGGTTGGCTCCTATACAATGTAATACATACGGACATCCAGTGACTTCGGGGTTTAAAAATATTGATTATTATTTTTCTAGTGAATTAATGGAAAGCCAAAACTCTCAAAAACATTATTCAGAAAAGTTAATTAGCTTGCCTGGTATAGGAATAAATTATGATTCTCCTAATTTATCTATTATTAAAAAACCTAATATATTGAATAAATCAAATGCAACTATTTTTTTGAATCTTCAAAGTTTATTTAAACTGCTTCCACAAGATGATCATATTTATTTGGATATACTAAAAAAACATTCAAACTGCTGTTTTTGGTTCCTTCAAGGAGAGAAAAATTCAATCACCTCTATTTTTAAAGAAAGAATTTCTAAATTATTTCAAAAGGAAGGGCGCGCTTTTGAAAAATATTCTTATTTTCATCCAAGATGTGGTTCAGAAGAATTTTTAGGACTTATTGAAGAGTCAGATATTATTTTGGACAGTTTTAATTGGTCGGGAGGTAATACTTCCTTAGAAGCTATAAGTCTAAATAAACCTATAGTTACTTGTCCTTCTGGTTTTATGAGAGGAAGATACACCTACGCTATATTAAAAATTTTAGATATTGAAGAAACTATTGCCAGTTCTAAGAAAGAATACATAGAAATTGCAGTTAAATTAGCCGGCGATATTAATTTCAGAAATTTTATAGTTAATAAAATAAAGGAGCGCAAAAATAAATTATTTAATGATGATAAACCAGTTAGATTTTTTGAAGATGTGATACGAAAAAAATTGTTATAATTAACAAAGCACCCCGAAACCAGAGGCGGTATACATGAAAAAATGGTACCTTAATTAAGAAAGGAATAATAATGAAA
>CAJXBA010000068.1 GCA_913050185.1 uncultured Pelagibacteraceae bacterium | reverse complement strand
ACGTATCTTTGGCCTGACACTGTCCAATCTTATGGATTGCAAAGCTGCTGTTTTGCAAAACAAAAGATATATTTAACGCTGAGAACGTAGAGAAAAAAGAGAAATTAGCCACAGATTTCCACAGATAGACACTACTGACTAATGACCAATAACCAATAACCAATTCAGTCCCCCATTATCCTGTTATTATTTTTGACTCATATTTTTCAGATAGTCCTTTATCTTCGCATCCTCTTCTGACGTTATAACCTCACTGTATTTCATGGGATCATGCATGTTGTCGATTATGATTACCCACTGTTTTGGGGTATAACCATAGGCGTCAATGTCCAGTAGTTCATGACAGGGAGAACATTTACCCTCGTAAAGCTTCTGGCCGTCCGGGCCCGCTTCTTTCTCAGGTAACTCCTCTTTGACCACCTCTTCTTTAAGCGGAGCCTCTCTGATTAACTCCTCCTTTTGCACATCCTTTGTCACCGTTGTCGCACAGCCTGAAATAATCTGCTGAATAAAAAGCATGAAAACTATCAAAATTATATAAACATTAGAACGCCTCTTCATATTCAATTCTCCTTACTATATTATTTTTTAATCTTTTCGCTTTATCCCACATTCTTTCCATATATTACATTCCCCTTTTTGATCGGGCCCTTTGGTAATATCAAAATGGTATTGATTAACTGGTAATTTATTAAACATAAGATATTCATTTATTTTACAATCGTCCCAATCTAATATAGGAAAGACCTGGTATAAGCCTTTAATATATTGAACAAAATCTGCTTTTTTTCTCTCTTCTGTTTCATGTCTCATGATTCCTCCAAGCCATGCCTTAACTTTTAACTCTTTTAATCCTATATTCAGCGGTTCATGTTTTATAATAGATACAACCTTATCAAAATAATCTGATCCCGGATCACTCCAACCTGGATATTTCTCTTCAATCTCCTTTTTAGAAATTAAGCTTTTAAAAATTCTAATATCGTATCCTTCTTTTTCCAGATACTTCAGCATATTATGTGTGCACTCATTGAAATATCCTGTATCTACAAATATTATAGGTGGGCAGAAACCTAACGCTTCTCTTGTCAGGTCAGGCAAAACTGCTGAAGTATTACCACCACTCGTTGTTAAAAACAGACCTTCTTTGAAAGTTTCATAAGCCCATTTGATTCTTTCTTTGCTCTCTTTTTTGACAAAGCTTTTATTTATTTCTTCTAAATCCAGTTTCTCTTCAATACTCATAATTTCTATTAATCAGGATTTTGATTCTTTTATAGATTCCGGGTTTTTACTTTTAAGATAAAGATAAGCTATAGTTATGCCACCGATTATGAGTGCAATTATCAGGAGCCTGATCTCTACAGTGCGGATAGTTTGAAAAGCCTCTTTTTTGTCAATCTCAACCAGTAGCACCCAATCAACAGATCCAAAATTCAGTGGTGTGTATGCGCTTAGTACCGGAACACCTCGATAGTCATCTATAATTTGTGTACCGGTGTTTCCACTAAATGCATCCCTTGTCGCTTCTGTATCTACCTTTTTACTAAGTACTGTAGGCTTTTCAGAGAACCTTGAATTTGATCGCATAAAGCCGTCTGTACCTACCAGATACATTTCTCCTGTTTCTCCCAACCCTTTCCTGCGGCTCAACATGGCGTCTAAATGAGAGAAAGGGATTTCTGTTAATAACACACCCAACAGCACTTTATTGTCGTATAATGGCGAGGCTAAATAAGCAACAAAGTCGTCTTCGTCATGATGCCATGTATAATCATCAAAGGAAGTATCCACCATACCTTTCTTGAATATATGAGCAATCTTTAAGAGACTGTTGTTGGCCGTAAGTAAATTAATTCCGGTATACTCGTCTTCCTTTGCAGAAAATATCACATCACCATTTACGTTAACTAAAAAAATGTTTGTGTAGCCATAATTGGAAACGTAATGATTTATTAACGGCTGATAAATATCTGCAACTTCAGCATATTCGGTGCTCTTGATGCCGGAATTTTTAAAAGCCTGTGCAAAAAGAGAAAGAGCTTGTATCGTTATTGGGTTTCCTGCAAGGACGTTTACGTCACCAAACCTATCATGGAAATAATTTTCTATTTGATCAACTAAGAGCTCCCTGGTAGTAATCAGGTGATTAAAGGTTTCTTCTTTAATCGCTGATTTAAAAGCTGTGTAACTTATAATAGGAACGAATATTAAAAAAATAAGTAAAGCTATTCCAATTGTAAAAATTGTATTTTTTGTTTTTATCATTCTGAAAAATCCTTTTAAATTAAATAGGGACTGTTTTTGGATAGATATTTAAATGTGGTAAAAGTGATGGATTTAACCACGAAAGACACGAAAAATCACGAAAAAAACATAGTAATTTAGACACGAATTTCACGAATTTACACAGATTTCCCCGCCTGTCATGCCTGGGGCAGACCCGCTGCAGCGAGCCCGCCGTTTTGCTTAGCGGGTGCAGAGAATTTTACATCTTACTTACATTTTACTTACACCTTACCTACTTCCATCTTTTCACCTATATTTTAGTTTTTCTCCTCCGAACTCCGAACTTTTCCACCACGAACTAATACAGCAACTTCGCCATGCGTATTTGTCTTGCAAAACAAAGACACTCTTTTATAATTACTATCAATAGGCAGTGCTTACGAAGTATTTTTAAGAAAAAGTGTT
>CAJXBA010000067.1 GCA_913050185.1 uncultured Pelagibacteraceae bacterium | reverse complement strand
CCTTTACTACTGCAGCTTGAATCTTTCCTTCGGCTTCTTCTTCAGCTTTTATAACTTTTCTCTGGTACTCTCCTTTCAGCTTTTCAGCATCTCCCTTTAACTTCTCCGCTTGATCAATATCACCTTTTATCTTCTCTTGTCTGGCATCAAGTATCCCGGTTATTGCCGGAAGGGCATACTTGTAAAGAATCACCATCAATATAAGAAAAGAGATTATT
Organism: uncultured Pelagibacteraceae bacterium; assembly: GCA_913050185.1. GTDB lineage: Bacteria > Pseudomonadota > Alphaproteobacteria > Pelagibacterales > Pelagibacteraceae > AG-414-E02. The sequence continues at coordinate 2,546 of CAJXBA010000067.1, read as the reverse complement.
GACCAGAAGGTTAAAGGAGCCAGAAAGTGTAGATCAAATTGAGGCATTTTTTTCTCCTTCTATATGTATGGATATTGGAGAAAGGTGTTTAACAATCTTAAATCACACAAAGATTTTCAAAGTGTGAACTAAGCGTTACCCTTCCCCTCCCTTCATACCCATAATGATAAAGGCTATAACGAGGCCATAAAGTGCAATTGCCTCAACAAGAGCAAAACCTATCCACATATACTTTCCTACTTTTGCCTCTGCCTCGGGCTGGCGGGCTACAGATTCTATCATTTTCCCAAAGATGTATCCGATACCTACACCTGAACCTGCAAAACCCACAGCTGCCAGACCCATTCCAATTAATGCGGCCGCTGTACTGTCCATAAGCTAACTCCTTTCCAATAAAATATTAATTCGATTCATATGTGAGCTTCAATGCATCTCAATAGCTTCACCTATATATACACAGGTTAGGATAGTAAATATATAAGCCTGAATAAAAGCTATAAATATCTCTAACCCGGTTAATGCTACAGTGAAAAAAAATGGTAAAAAACCGATATACTTGAGTCCCATGGCCAGTGTAAAAAGTACAATAAGTATCGTATGACCTGCTGTCATATTAGCAAACAACCTGACGGATAAAGAGAGTGGCCTTGCCAGCATACTTACTATTTCGATGGGTATTATTATGGGTATAATAAATTTCGGTACTCCTGAAGGTACAAATACCTTGAGATATCGGACCCCGTGTATTGAAAAACCTACAATTTGACTTATTATAAAAACAGTTATTGCAAAAAATGCAGTAACAATAATCTGGCTGGTGACTGTATAAGAACCGGGAATAATCCCAATAAGGTTGCAAAATAGGATAAAGAAAAATAGCGTTACAATAAAAGGAAAAAACTTAAGACCTTTTTCCCCCATATTATCAATTACCATATTCCTCAAAAACTCAATGCTTATTTCTGTCAGGCTCTGTAGTCTGGTGGGTATCATCCTTCTCCCCCTGACTGCTAACACAAAGATGCAGGGAATCAGGATACATACGATCCACATCATTATTACCGCCTTATTTACAGAGATATCTATACCAAGGAGCTTGAGTTCTATAAGAGGATGAAGTTCAAAGTGTTCTAAAGGGTTGTGTTGTTTCAAAAACAGATTCCTATAAAAAGACTAAATGATGGCTAACTATAAAGAGAAAATTTATTAATTTGAATACCAGGGAATTTTGAACTCTTTTTATTTTTTTTCTTCTTCTTTAAAATACCTATAAATATTAAACAGGCCGGCTGTAAAGCCAATAAAAAGCCCCAGTAAAATCAACAAGGGCTTTGTATGAAAATATTTGTCTAGTAAATGGCCGGTAAATGTTCCTAGAAATATGGCTATGATCAATCCAGTGCTTATTTTTACAGCAAAACGTATCCCATCTTTAAAGTGATCTGAACTTCCTACCATATATTAAACATCTAAGGACGATGTTTCCTGGTTGTTTTTATTCGAAACGTGCTATTTTAGTAAAATTAAGATAAAAAGCAAGACGAAAATAGGTGAAAAAGAAGGATCATTTTTAATAAATGTAAATTTAACTCTAAACAGCGATTGTTTGCTTATTATGTGACAACTCAATATTATGGTCCTAGATATATGTAAAATCTATTTGACAAATATATGTTTTTAAATTAGTATCCGGTTTATGCTTGCAACTAAAATTATTCAGAGATATATCGATAAAGGGAAATTTATGAATGTATATCAGTTAAAAACAAGCTTAATTGGTAAAAGGGAAAATTTTATAGAGATAATAAGAGAAAAAAAGGAGAATGCATTAGAAACTTTTACCAAAGTAATGTGGAAACTGGCTATATATAAATTTGTGGCAGTAATGGTTGCGTTCATAGTAATGATGGTATTTTTCTTCACACATTTAAATGGCTTTGCACCAATAACCTCGCTATTTTCGAAGTGGGTTTCTTCTCCATTAATAGGATTTTTTATATTTGTTATGATAATAAAATTTGTAGCGGTTTCTATAGGGTTAACTGCAACAATATTAACAGTAAAAAATACAACTTTTAAGGAAGTTCGATTAAAGTTTATAGAGGCGTGTAAGCTGCGATTACAAGTCTTTTTAAAGAGAAAAGTGCAGCCTCAAGCGAGTTATGTGCATCCCGCCTGCCTGCCCGTCAAAGTTGTTCGCCAGCCCGACGCATTCTGGCGGTGACGGGAATGAATATCGGGGGGGGCTGGTAAAAAACGTGGTTTTGAAATTCCATGGCAGGAATACTTCTACACCATTAAAAAGAATGTCAGGTTTCTTTTATCGTTTACTATATTCTTTAATTCCTTAAAGACTTCATAACCTCGCAGCTGGCTTCTATAGTTGCATCTATATCCTCTTCTCTATGAGCGGTTGAAATAAAAGCCGCCTCAAACTGAGAAGGAGCAAAGTAAAATCCTCTTTCCAACATCCCATGGAACCAAGATGCATACCGCTCCGTGTTGCACCTTTTAGCAGATTCATAATCAGTTACCTCATCTTCGCT
>CAJXBA010000066.1 GCA_913050185.1 uncultured Pelagibacteraceae bacterium | reverse complement strand
TGTAAGAGTGTAAGAGATAGTTTATCCGCCATGGATATAGATTATCTTTTACAGCATCTAATAAAATAAAATAATATTTATTCAAAACACTAAAATAACTCTTACCTCTTACACATTCCCGTAACTGCCTAATATTACTGGTAGTTATAGTGTAAGAGCAATTTTTCCTTTCTCTTACATCTCTTACATTTTTAATCAAATAGGGCATTTTTTGTCGCATTTCCGATCTCGTCAGCTAAAACAGGCGGCTGATGGTTATCCGGGTAGTTGAACCTAAGTTTAAAACCATGAATAACATCATTTCCAATACGATGTGATTTAGCTTCCCCAAGGCGTGATGCAGCCAATTTCCCAAATCCCTGCTTTGTTAGGTGTTTTTGATTCATATGATTATACAACGCACCAAGATCACCACTTTTTATAATTACATAGCCATCCAGGTTTGGCCTTCCAAAACAATCCAGTACCTCTTTTGCTTTATTCATGTTTGTATCAGTGACATATGATGTTACCTCTTGACTAAAATTATCTATAAACCAGAAGTAATCCCCTGATTTAAGTGCATGAAAAAATAGAGCTGCATTGCTCATGCTCAACTGTTGCAGTACTCGTTTTGGCTCATTATCAATAACTCTGTTAATATTGGATTTATCAACATTAAATCCTTTTAAATACCATACAAAATCCTGTAGTTCAGATTCTACTGCTTCAACCATGTTTTCATCACCAAGCCACCAGTCTGTATCATGTATTTTAACTTCTTGTTTGGGAGCAACATTGAACCTCCTGTCATCCACTGGAATAACAAGAGCATCATCGCGATTGGACGCAAATAGAAATGAACAGTTATTTCTGCCATTGTATCTATCCTTCCCCTTGCCCTCAATTTGGATATAATCATCCGTGATGGCCATCTTGATTTTCTCAATGGTGCTTAGGGTTTCACTTCCTGAAGAGAAATTACCGGACACTTCATTTACCAGAACATATACATTTGTCTCTAAAAAGCTATTAAACCTTCCTGAAAAGGCATGCATATCAGTCTGTGAACAGTAATCGTTCCCGAGTATGTTTTTAAAGATAACAGAAAACAAAAATCCTTTTCCGGTTCCTTCTGTGCCCTGGCATAAAAATGCTGTTCGCCGTTTTGATCTGGTCTGGATAAAATCAGCCAGATCATTAATAAAATGATTTATTATCTCATTGTCATGTGCAAATACATGATCTATTACCTTTCCAATGTAAGTTGGCAAACCTTCCGACTTACCATCAGTAATAGAAGTAAGCATATATGTAGTTGGAGCATAAATATTGACATATCCTTTTTCAAAGTTCACTCTGTCGTCCTTATCAAATAAGAGTTCATACCTGGCTCTTGGAAAGTTTTTAGGAATAGGCAGCTCATTAGATTCGCAAAATTGCTTGGCATGATATTCACCTGAGATTTCTCTTATGACATAATCATCATTACCATTTTCAACACATCCTGAATACAAACGGCATTTTATGGTATCAATAAAGACCACAGCATTATTTTCTTCGGATTTAATATGGAAGCCATCATTTGGATGCAGGTAATAATTTCCTGATTTCTTATAGCCCATTTTTCGTGATTTACAGCTGCTGCAATGAATGAAGGGAATTCCTTTTTTGTTTATTAGCTTAACACCATTGTGTTTGTCCGTATTGCCGCGATATTCGGCATCACCACAAACAGGACAGAATATTGGGATATTTATCGATAGTTCACTAAATGTAGTTTCATTGCCTTTTGAGTCCTTAATAATATCATCTAGGCTAACCAAGTTTTCACTTGGTAATACATCATGATCATAAAGTTTTTTAAGTTTCCTCCAATCCAGGCATTTGTCTTTATCTTTAAATGACCATACTGCTAATGTGCCATGAGCAAAGTACCTATTCTTACCCATGCAGGTGCTATCTACAGTGGGATAGTTTTCTTTAAACCAGCCTTCAACTGCCTGTCTGTCAAACTCGTTTTTAATTGGTTCTTTAAAAGGGATAAATACGCGGAGCCTATCGCATGGAGGGATTTCTGTATAGTCTTTTTTATATTTAATTTTCTGGTGATTTTGACTTGAGAAAATAAGAGAGTTATATCTCCATTTTTTCTGCTTCTCTAAGAGAGCCTCTTTCGTTGTTTTTCCATCATCAAAATCAAGCATGATACCGGTGCATCCTTGCCAGTTTACATTTTTTCTAATACCATGTTTAAATTTGTTAAAAGAAATTCCGTTTTCAGTAACAAGTTGCCTGAGCTCATCTTCATTCCACTTATAATCGGTTACTAATCATCCATCTGCAACCTTATCATTATTAAAGCTTTTATCCTTATTGGGATTATAGTTTGTATTTATACTTATCTTCATATTTAATCGTCCTTGGTTATTAATTAATAGTTATACAGCATGGTCTTCATCTTTCTAATTGAATCCTTATATAATATAGGGTTCACTAATGCCTTATCTCAAAAATACTGCTCTTTAAGTTTTTGTAGATCATTAGAGTCCTCAAAAACAAATTCCATTCTGTTGTTGTCATCGATCTTTCTAATGTCCTTCACATTATGTCCGCACATTGCAAAATAACACGACAGGTAGAAGTCGGTTGTAGAGTGTTCCATTTTCATAATTCTCCGTGGTTTTGTTGTAGTATTTGTGGGGGATTTTCGGCAGGAATACTCATCTTCATTTTCATTCTGGGATTCCATATCCCCAATAATTAATTATAATCGATTCTCGATCAAATGTCAAGATACAATCT
>CAJXBA010000065.1 GCA_913050185.1 uncultured Pelagibacteraceae bacterium | reverse complement strand
CACAATAATATAACTTTGTTTCTTCCTTAACATTTCTCATGACTGGATGGAGAATGTGAAATTTTTGAAGAATTTGAATTGAAAATTCAAGAAAGAGATTACTCCATTGGATTTAAATAAGGCTTGATTCTATTTCAGCACATGTAAAAAAATATGTTTAACTGGTTTTATGACATTTGTTAACCTTAATAGGAATTTCCGAATAATTTTAGCTGGAAAAGAAGTACGTGTAAACAAATTGACTATACTATTGGTAGTAAAATATAATGGTGCTGCAACACAGTGCATTTTTAATTGATAGTTTTGAAGAATTATGGGTAGACCAATATCAATATTTCGTTCGATGGCGAACTTGATTTCTTTAACTAAAATTTCTTGTCCTTTTAAGCCTAAATTAAATCCATGTGCGGTAACCGGATGCATACCAACAGCTGCATCGCCAATAAGCGCAAATCGATTTGTTGTAAATTTTTTTGCATAAATAGTAATCATGGGATACGAATAACGTTCTCCTATTAATGTCATCTTACCAAAACGATTATTAAAATTATTTTGCATTTCTTTATTGAATTTTTTTTTATGTACCTTCATCAAGGTTAGGGCAATATCCTTGGGAACTGTTAGTACGATCGAAGATTGTTTGTTTTTGAGAGGTAGTAATGCTTGTGTTTGAGTGTAATGAAATAATTCATAGGCAATATTATTATGGGTTTTCTCATGTTGCATTCGACAGACAAGCATATTTTTTTTAAAATCATGACTAAAAGTTGGAATAGCCAACATAGACCTTGTTTTCGAAAATCGACCATCAGCAGCTACAACTAAAGAAGCTTTCATTGTTGTTCCATTAGACAAAGAAATTGATGCATAGTGACTATTAGTAATAATAGATTCACATTCCACATTATTTATTATTGTTACATTTGATATTTTTTTTAATCTTTTATATAGATTTTTTCTAATTAAATGGTTTGAAATTAAATAACCCAAACATTTTTTTTGAATGTCGTGGCAATTAAAATCTAAACAGTATGAAGAATAACCATCTTGAACTATTGCTTGTTTAATTTCGGATATTGACCTTAAAGAAATATAATCCCAGACACCTATTTTTTTTAATATTTGTGCTGATTGATGCGTCAAGGCAATGTCACGGCCATCTTTTCCAGGTCGCGCTAAAACGGCTTTTGGTAATTTATCTATAATTACAACTTTTGTGTTAGTATTGGCAAAACCACAAGCAAACGCAAGCCCCACAGGGCCAGCTCCTACAACTGCAATATCAACTGTCATTTTATGTTATTTCCTAAAAAAGAATTTTGAATGGCATTTCTTAACTAAGCTAGTAAATATGATTATTATTCCAGCATTATAATTAAGAACATTATATTATTTCTTTCTTGGAGTTGAATGCTTGGAAGAAATTGTAAATATAACATCATTATTGTTCACCAGATATTTGGTGCAAGCTCGTGCAGGCTTTGCCATTCATTGGACACATAATTAATGATCAGAGATTTTCTAACTCCTATAATTTGTTGTTTAGGAACCCCGTGCCAAGTATCCTTGCCGGCCATAAACATGAAGCCAAGATTCATTTTATAGGGAACTTTGGCATAAAGACTTAAATCCGGATTGTACAGTGCAGTGCCCCATTGACTTGAATCTCCTCCTTTAGAGAGATAGACAAGAAATGTTAATAATTTTTCCTTAATATCAAGATGAGGTTCTAGCCAAAAATCACCACTGTCTAGAGTGTACTCAATTCGCAACTTACCTTGGGTTAAATCTCTACCGCAACTATCCCCAAGTTGAGAGATTATTCTAGAATCATTAAAAACGTCAACAACGCTCCTTAGAACAGGATATTTATGACAGTTTTCTGGATTCAAAAATATTCTTGAAGAATTATAAGTATCTCGCTTCCCTTTGTGTTGTTGTATTGTGGGGGGGTGTAACGGAAGATCTGAAAGTTCATGAGCAATTTCTTCTGAAAAAACTCTATGATATACCCAGTGTCTAAAAGGAGTCGGCATAGATTTAGCTTTTTGTAAATTATTCCTGACTGCATCTAATAACAATTCAACCATTTAACTAACTCTTTGCCGAAAGATTGATTTGAAGTTGGTCGGGTTTTATTCTACGTCCACCCACTTCAATGAAAAACATTTCTTTCCAATCACTGTCATTCATCTGCTCAATTATGATGCGCTTGCAATGAAATTCAAGAGCATATCCAATCATGTGTTCAATGAATTTTTTCAGCGCCGTTTGCCGGTAGAGCGGGCCGGGTATAACTAAATGCTCAACAATATAATCTTTCTTGGCTTGAGCAATGTAAGTGTACAACGCCAAGATGTGGTCATTATAGTCCCTTGCAACAATGACATCGCGAACGACAATATTGCTCTCAAAAGCATGACGGTACTTATGGGGCGTTATGTTTCCATAGAGCTGGATAAAGTCACTGATCGTGACATGGGGATATTGTTCCTGAAACAGAGCGTGGGCACGCCTTAAATGACAGCGCCCAATAGGAGTGATTACAATTCCTTTATTCGTTAATTCTGGAGATTTTCCTATATGTTCAATGGCCATCTCTGGCCTATACTACGTTAATACACAAGTGTTTTTGATTTACATCAAAGCATGCAAAAAGTTTTTGTTTTAAGATAAAGAAAGTAATACAAATAAACTGCAATTTTATATTTAAATATATTATTAGAATAATTCTAAAATTAGTTATTTATCTTTAAATTGCTTTATTAAAAAAAACAATTGCTAAAGTTATATAATAATTTAGAAAATCTAAAAATTCTATG
>CAJXBA010000064.1 GCA_913050185.1 uncultured Pelagibacteraceae bacterium | reverse complement strand
ATAAGAAAAATCTGTCATAAAAAAAATATAAAAGCATGTATGAATTTTCAATTACGATTTAGCCCTATAATGTTACCTGTCTATGAAGCTATTCGAAAAAATCTTTTAGGTGAATTAGTTGAACTTGAAGTTCATGTGAATGTTCATACTCCTTGGGAATTGTGGCCGTTTCTAAAAACATTAGACCGTGTTGAAGTGCCACTTCATTCAATTCATTATATTGATTGGATACGCTCTGTATTAGGAAATCCAAAAAGCTTATATTGTCAATCTGTCAAACATCCTAAAGTGAAAGATTTAGCAGATTGTCGAACAAGCGCCATATTTAATTATGGAGATCAAGTGCGATGCTGCATGACTATAAATCACACACATAGTTTTGGAAGAAAAAATCAAGATGCATATATTAGATTGGAAGGCACTAAGGGTGCTGCAAAAATGACACTGGGACTTCTATTAGATTATCCTAATGGAGAACCTGAAGAATTAGAAATCATTACCGAAAATACCGATTGGATCAAAGTTGATATAAAAGGCAAATGGTTTCCCGATGCGTTTATTGGTGTTATGGCTAACATGCAAAGATTTAAAAACGATGAAGATGAAAATCTAATTACATCTATAGATGATTCTATTGACACAATGGCGGTTGTTGATTCTTGTGGAATATCAAGTCAGTCAGGGGGATTAAAGGTAAGTTACGCTGATTAAATGAATAGAAAATTTCTCAGCAGTCCGATTATTTTAATTCTTCCATCTATACTCGCAATTGGTTTTGTAATAATCATCCCTCTAATATTTTCTTTTTATACGAGTTTTACTTCTTATAAATTGACACGTCCTGACAGTCTTTATAATTTTGTTGGTCTCAGAAACTATGAACGATTAATTGATAATATAAAATTCTGGAAAGCTTTCGGAAGAACTATTTTATTTTTAGCAATAGTTTTAAATTTAGAATTGTTATTTGGCTTGGGCATCGCACTTTTGATTAATAAAATAACATGGGGTCAAAGAACCTTAAGAACTATAATGATGTTTCCAATGATGTTCTCACCAATTTTGGTCGGCTTTCAATGGAAATACATCTTTAATGATAATATTGGTTTACTAAATAATTTTTTATATCTCTTCGGGTATGAGTCTGCAATACCATGGCTTATTGGTAAAAAACTTGCAATGGGATCAATTATGGCTGCTGAAATTTGGGCAAATACAGCCATATTTTCCATATTATTATTAGCAGGGCTTTTAGGCATTCCAAGAGATCCAATTGAAGCGGCACGAGTAGACGGTTGTAATAGTTGGCAAGTATTTAAAAACATTACCCTTCCCTTTTTAATGCCATTTATATTTATAGCTCTAACAATTAGGTCTCTTGATGTTGGAAGAGCATATGACATTGTTCACATTATGACTGGCGGAGGCCCTGCAATGAGAACAGAATTAATTTGGACTATGATTGCAAGGGTAGGCTACAAAGATGCGAATATGGGTTTTGCTAATGCGATGTCATATGTATCAATTATTTTATCTATAGCTTTTACTTATTACTTCTTTACTAAACTTGTAGCAGCTAGAAGAGAACTGGGGCAACAATAATGAAACAAATAAAAAAAATCGGGTTTTGGTTTTTAGTTTTATTTCTTTTATTATTAATTTGCTTACCAGGAATTTGGATTTTTGTAAGTGCATTTCGTCCTAATCCAGAAATATTATCAAAACCTGCTAATTGGATACCAGATAGATGGACAATATTTGAGTTTACACAAATGTTTAGTATTAAAGGTTACGTTTCCGTTCCTGCTTTTAAGTATTTAATGAATTCAATTATTATTTCTTTTTTTAGTACAATAATTGCAATAACAATAGGTATGATGGGCGGATATGCTTTTGCTAGATTTAATTTTAAAGGTAAAAACAAAATTTTCCTTGGACTAATGCTTGCAAGAGCGGTACCTGGAATTTCTTTAAGTTTACCTCTATTTATTCTTTTTGCTAAGCTTGGAATTATAAACACCTCCTTTGGAGTTATAATTGTTTATGTGGCTATGAATGTTCCTTTCACAATTTGGTTAACTGATGGTTTTTTTAGACAGATACCAAAGGAAATGTCTGAAGTAGCTAGAACAGATGGCTGCACAAGATTTCAAGCTTTTTGGAATGTAGAATTACCTCTTGCTGGTCCAGGAATCGGAGCTGCAGCAATTTTTGCTTTTTTGCTTTCCTGGAATGAATATGCATTAGCTTCAGTTTTAACCAGGACGGTTGATTCAAAAACTTTGCCCATAGGAATGATGGATTATCTTGATGAATTTACGATTAATTGGGCAGGTATGTGTGCTATTGCTGTAGTAATGATTGTTCCTGCGATTATAATAACATTTATGGTTCAAAAACATTTAGTATCTGGCCTAACTTTTGGAGGAGTAAAAGGATAAAATGGCAAATGTAGATTTAAAGAATCTAACAAAAAAATATGGTGATGTTATTGCAGTTCAAAATATGGATTTAAACATCCCTCATAATGAATTTCTTGTTTTAGTTGGACCATCAGGATGTGGGAAGTCAACTACATTAAGAATGATTGCAGGTTTAGAGGAAATTACTAGTGGAGAAATTTATATAGGAGATCAATTAGTTAATGAAAAAGATCCAAAAGATAGAAATGTATCAATGGTATTTCAAAATTATGCTCTTTATCCTCATATGACAGTTAAAGAAAATCTAGGATTTAGTTTAAAAATTGCCAAAGTTGATAAGAAGGAAATTGAGCAAAGAGTTAAAGAAGCTGTTCAAATCCTTGGTTTAGATGAATTGCAAAAACGAAAACCTTCTCAACTTTCTGGTGGTCAAAGACAAAGAGTTGCTATGGGGAGAGCTATAGTTAGGCGCCCAGATGCATTTCTCTTTGATGA
>CAJXBA010000063.1 GCA_913050185.1 uncultured Pelagibacteraceae bacterium | reverse complement strand
GGCATCTCTACCTTATATTAAAAAACAATCTTCCATTGTAACAACTGTATCCAAAAAAACATCCTCCTATTTAACAGGAATAAGTGAAAAAGAATTTAATAAAGAAATACAGAAAAATTTCAATAATTTTTTTGGTAAAATGAAATTAATAGGAAAACGTTATTCCTATCCCATGATAACTACTTATTCAAAAAAATTTGTTACTAATCGGTTTGCATTAATTGGTGATGCTGCTGTGGGAATGCATCCTGTAACCGCACATGGATTTAATTTGGGTTTAAAGGGATTAGAAATTTTAATTAAAGAAATTAAATCCGCGTTAGATCGCAATATTGATATTAGTTCGCTACAGGTACTTCGTAATTATCAATACAAACTACATCGCATAGCCATTCCTTTGTATTTAAGTACAAATGGCATAGTTAGTTTGTACACAAACGTTACTTATCCTGCTAAAATTGCAAGAAAATTAGCAATAAGAATGGTGAATAGTATTAAACCAGTTAAACAAGCTTTCTTGAGTGTGCTAAAATAAAAAAATTCAATTAAAAGAGATAACCGAACCATCTAAATCCATTAAATATAATTCAGCAACTAATTTTGGTTGTTTTACTTTCAACTGATTTTTAAACTGAATTAATGATGATCTATGTATTTTTGTTTCAGTTTCTCTATTCGCAATTTTTTCTGCACCATAGGCGATCTTCGCAGCACCACAATCTCTATGATTTATTACAATTACTTTTTTTATATCATGTAATTGAACAGACATATCAAGATTCTCCCAAAATGTTTGATGCCATTTTTTAAAAGTTGGTGCAACTACACCTATAGAACCACCACCAATAGTAAAAGCGCTATATTTATTTGTTAGACCTTTTTTAGCATTTTCCTTATTTACAAAATTTTGAAATCGTGGATCAATACAAGATAAAACCATAGCCTTATAGTTTTTAAATGTACTCATATTATCTGTTTCCTTTTTTTAGCAATTATAGTCCTAACCATTTGGAGAGCGAACAGAATAAAAATCTCAAAAAACTTGTGATTTTTATATCTGGTTTCGTCTCGAGCGTTTTTTAATAGCTTCCTGCTAAATATTACTACAACAATTATTTAGCTTTTTTTCCAATGATATAGCTTAATACCATTAGAGTAACGGGCCAAAGTCCTACAAAAATACCCCAACGTTCAGCATGAGCCTCTCTTAAGACAATTCTTAATGCCTCATCATCAATATTACTAATAATATCTTTTCCCGTTAAAAGGGGTGTAAAACTAGATTCCAAAATTGTAACACCAAGCTCTATATTGGCTCCAAGATGCCACATAAGCCATGAAAATGGAATTGAAGCAATTCCTGTCCAAAATAATATCTGAGATAATAGTTTCATTTTTTCTAATCCTTTCTATTTGTTATTGTTTATATATAGCAAAAATCATATTATCGATTCAGCTATAATTTTCTAATCGGAATAAAGCCAGTATCCTCCTGCCATAAAAAGACTACCTGACAATAGATTACCAATGGTAACCCAGAATAGATTGTAGCCCGCCCCATAAAGACTAACTGCCTCAGGGTGCTCCCCTAGTAGAGCAATGGTGAACAGTGTCATGTTGGCCACGGAATGTTCGAAGCCACTGGCAATGAAACCGAACAGGCACCAGAAAATCACGATGCATTTTGCAGTATCGTTACTCGTTCGTGCCGCCATCCATAAAGCTAAACATACTAACCAGTTGCAAAGCATAGCACGAGCGAGTAGCTGCACCACGGATGCGTTCATTTTGTCAATCGCAACATGATTCACAAAGGAGTCGATAACATCAATTATTCCCGAGGCACCACCTAGCACAAACAGAATCCCAACAAAAGCTGATCCTACTAGATTACCCACCCATACCGTCACCCAGACGAGGATCAAATCATTGCTTGTGATTTTCTTTTTAAACAACGCAAGTGGCATGTACATGTTGTGACCGGTAAATAACTCAGCTCCGGCAAAAACTACTAACGTTAGGGCGATTCCGAAAGACGTACCCATAATCAGTTTTTTGCTCTGTGGATCCGCTGCACTGCCGAGAACAAAAATAAGAATAATTCCAAAGCCTACATAGGCGCCGGCCATCATAGATCCAACGAAAAAGCCGCCGGGATTGCGCTTAAGCGCCTTCACCTTGTCTCTAGCAAAGTTAGCAAAATAGTCGATCGATTTGCGGTACATTAGCTCTCCTCTCTAGCGGCCATTTCTTTCTCTCTTTCTCTTTGTTGAAAAACTTTTGGGAATAGAACAAAACCAAATGCTGAAACACTCACTACGATCCACATAAAGAAGCCAGATTTATAACTTCCGGTAAAGTAATTACTCATAGCCATTATTGATGTCGAGGTAAAACCGCATGCCGCACCAGCCGCTTTTGCAAGACCACTCACTGTACCCACTGCCTTTGGGTAGTATGTGGGTATAAGTTTCACTACGGTAGCTGCTGCTGCGCCCGCAAGTAATGCCGCACACATCATGCTTGTTATCTGAATCTTAAATGAAATTTCAAAAAAGAGAACAAATGCAATAAATGATGATCCAAAAAACAAATAACTAAGCATTGTTATCGGATTAAGCCTGTCCGAACACCATCCTCCGATGGGTCTCATAATCGCTACACACGCTACGAAAGATGCAGCATACACCATAGATGCCTGAGCTGGGTCGACATTCCACCTAACGGCAAGATATGTAGGACTGAATGCAGAGAAAAATGTTAATGTGCCAAACGATGCCCAATACAAAAATGCTATCACCCACACCAAAGGTCCTGATTTGAAAATATTTATTATTTCTTGATTAGTGAGTTTCTTTTTAATTCGTACGGGAGGCTCGGAAGTCATTGTCCAATATACGATAGCCATGATAAGCGTGGGAACCGCAAATATAATGAAGATAAAACGCCAACCCGCCAAAGGCCCAAAAACAAATTTGGCAGGCATATCCGGGAAATCCAAAGGACCTCCAAGAAGATTGGTTATCAAAAAAGGCACCATCACCATTCCTAATATTATTC
>CAJXBA010000062.1 GCA_913050185.1 uncultured Pelagibacteraceae bacterium | reverse complement strand
GATAGATAATCTAACTAATGAACAGGAAAAGGAGCAGATGATAAAACAGATGTCTCTAAATAAATAGATTCGAATACTTTTTACACGATTGTAACAACTTACCAAAAAATAAATGAAAAAACTTTTAGGGATAGTGATTCTGGTCGTTTATGGTGCTAAAAAAAATATATCAAAAATAAATAAATTAATCATCTAAATCCATTAATTATATTATTTTTTTATTTATGATTTAGATCATATCATAGACTTTTTGATCTCAATCAATGACTTTTTTTTATTTTTTTTTATTTTAGTAATTGAGTATTGAGATACAAGTAATGAACTTGGTAATCGATATTGAAAAGGGTAATGAAAAGAAAGTCAAAAAAAATTAGAGTTCCTACTTTAGCATCAATGATGATATTGTACAGAAATCACGGTTTCAAAAGACCCAAAGGATGTGCAGAAGCATATATGCGAGGGTTTAATGATGCTAGAAAAATATATAAAATAACAGGCCTGAAAAAAAAATTAACGAACGTTATTGATGATATTTGATATTGTTATAGTTGGCGCTGGTCCAGTAGGACTTGCATTGGCCTGTGGTTTTGCCAATACAAAATTAAAAGTAGCAATTATCGATAAACTATCTAAAAAAATTCTTGTAAATCCCGCTATAGATGGTCGTGAAATTGCCCTAACTCATCATTCGGCAAATATATTAAAAAAAATTGGTGTTTGGAATTACATCCCCAATGAATTGATATCAGTAATTAAAGAAGCAAAAATATTAGATGACAGTTCAAAATATTCTCTAAATTTTAAATACCAAGACATAAATAAAGAATCTTTAGGATATTTAATTCCTAATAATATAATAAGAAGATATCTTTATAAAAGATTAAAAGATATCTCTAATGTAACTTTAATAAATAGAACTGAGTGTTTATCTATAGATAATAATAATAATAAATACTCTTCGCTACTCTTGTCCAATAAAAGGAAAATTAAAAGTTCTTTAGTTGTTGCAGCAGATAGTCGTTTTTCAAAAATGAGATCAAAAGTAGGTATATCAGCTTTTATTCATAATTTTGATAAAAACATGATTGTTTGCAGAATGGAACACGAGAAACCCCATCATAATATTGCATATGAATTTTTTCGCTATAAACAAACACAGGCTTCTTTGCCTTATATTAAAAAACAATCTTCTATTGTAACAACTGTATCCAAAGAAACATCCTCCTATTTAAAAGGAATAAGTAAAAATAAATTTAATAAAGAAATACAGAACAATTTTAATAATTTTTTTGGAAAAATGAAATTAATAGGAAAACGTTACTCTTATCCTATGATAACTACTTATTCAAAAAAATTTGTTGCTAATCGATTTGCTTTAGTTGGTGATGCAGCTGTGGGAATGCATCCTGTAACCGCACATGGATTTAATTTGGGTTTAAAGGGATTAGAAATTTTGACTAAAGAAATTAAATCCGCATTAGATCGTAATATTGATATTAGTTCGTCACGGGTACTTCGTAATTATCAATACAAACTACATCGCGTAGCCATACCTTTATATTTAAGCACAAACGGTATAGTTAGTTTGTACACAAACGTTACTTATCCTGCTAAACTTGCAAGGAAATTTGCATTAAGAATGGTGAATAGTATTAAACCAGTTAAACAAGCTTTCTTAGGTGTGCTAAAATAAAAAAATTTAATCAAATATTCTCAATTTTATTTTAAATTTCTTTTAAAAAGTATTTATTTTATAGGCCTCAATGTTCCGTTGGGCAAATTCTTTATGACTAAGGATTTTTTACGTAAGCATTTGGTCGTAGATAAAACCACCAATTCAATACGAGGCAAAAAGCATAGAATATGGCAAAAACATAAAAAGCATTTTCAGGTGTTGCAGCATAAATATGTTCTCCTATTATCTTGGGAATAAAAAATGCTCCATATGCAGCTACTGCAGATGTCCAACCTAAAGCTGGTCCTGTTTGCTCTTGGTTAAAAACCATAGCAATACTTCTAAAAGATGAGCCATTACCAATTCCTGTTGCTGCAAAAAGAATAATAAATAAAGTAAAAAACTGCCAAAAATATTCTTCTGGCGTAGCTGATTTGTAAGCTGCCGCCATATAATAAGAAACTCCTAACGCTGCTACAATCATCACAACGGAAACAATTTGAGTTACTTTAGCTCCTCCTACTTTGTCTGCAATCCATCCTCCTACTGGACGTATTAAAGCGCCAATAAACGGACCCATCCAAGCAAACATCAATGCACTAGGTCCGTTTGGATTAATGGTATCATGGTTCCATACCGCGTCAGAACCTACGACACAGGCGTCGCAAATGTGACTATAGCCGAAAATTACTTTGATAGATAAAGGAAAAGCTGCCGAAAAACCAATAAATGAACCAAAAGTCATAGTATAAATAATTGTCATTGCCCATGTGTGTTTATTTTTAAAAATCATGTATTGTCGTTTTAAATTCTTTTGTAATTCGCCTCGGGTAAGATAAAGCATTAACAATACTGTCGATGCAATAACTGCTGGCAAGATAACCGATTTACTCAATAAAATTGAACCGGGTGGACCAGCAATAATAAGATATAATCCCACTGCAGAAGTAACCAATCCAATTGCCAACAAACCCGAAATTTTTAAAAATGCTTGTATGGGATTGCCTGGATTAGGTGTGACTGTATCATTTACAATATTGTTCATGCCAAACCAACCAGCGAACGCAAGTGGGACTAGCAATATAAGCCAAACATATCCTGCATTATGGATATAGGTTTCGGTTCCAGCAGGGATTTTTCCAATCAAAGTACCACTACCGTTTTCCAATACCATTGATGCACCACCAAATATTCCTATTGTCATCATTAACGGTACTAAAATCTGCATTGTAGTAACGCCAAAGTTTCCTAAACCTGCGTTAAGTCCCAAGGATGTTCCTTGAACTCGTTTCGGAAAAAAGAAACTGATATTTGACATAGAAGATGCAAAATTACCACCCCCAAAGCCAGAGAGTAATGCTAGAACTTGAAATACCCATAGAGGAGTTTCTTTAT
>CAJXBA010000061.1 GCA_913050185.1 uncultured Pelagibacteraceae bacterium | reverse complement strand
GAATGTAAGTAACCCAATTAAATAAACGAATTAAGAAGGCCGCTTCTAGCGGCCTTTTTATTACTTTTTTTTGAAATTAATAAACAGGCTTGAGATTCTAATATTATTCCATCTTTAATAACTCTTAAGTTGTTGGCTCTTAAAGTTTCCCCTGTTGATGTAATATCCGAAATTATTTCAGACGAACCAGTAAATGGATAAGTTTCTGTAACTCCCAAACTGGGAATTAATTTAAATTGAGTTACTCCTTTGGAAAACAAAAAGTCCCTAGTTAAATTTGGATATTTCGTTGCAACTCTTAGGCGTTGTTTTTTACTATCTTTGAATTCGAAGGCTACTTCCTCTAAATCAGCTATGGTTTGAACATCTATCCATCTATTTGGTATCGCAATTACAAGCTTTGCGTTTCCAAAATTATATTTTTTATAAACCGATATTTTTTTTTGAATATTTATCGAAGATTCCTTTAATAAGTCATAACCTGAAAAACCAATATCCAATGAATTGTCACCTAGTCTTTCTATTATTTCTCTAGCATGTAAATAAATAACTTCTATATTTACTTTATTCTTAATTTTTGCAAAATAATCTCTTTCTCCTCTTTCGGAAATTAAATTATATCTATTTTTTTTAAATTCTTTTAAAACACTTTTTCTCAATCGACCTTTACTGGGCACTCCAATTTTAGTTATCATAAGAATTTAAATTAATTGCTGCACCTACGGCAGGAATTTTTCTATTAGACCCCAAATTCGATAAAAGATTATCATATCTTCCTCCTTGTATAAGGTTCGTGCTAGATTGGTCTTTTATGTTAAAAACCATACCAGTGTAATATTCTAGTTCTCTTCCAAAGTTTGTTGAAAATATTATTTTATTTTTACCCAATTTATCTTTTAAGGGGAAAAATTCATCTTTAAGATTTATTTTGATTTTATGTTTTGAAAAAAAGTTATTTAATTTTTTTCTTGCAGCATTCGTTGGACATGAAATTTTTAAATATTCTCTTATTATTGATGCTGTTTTTTTTCCTTCTGCAAATTTTCTTGGATCCTTTATTTTATTATTGAATCTATTCAAGATTTCTGAAATTTTTCTCCCTCCAATTATTTGACTTTGGTTTTCTGATTTCATTTTATTATACCTTTTCTTGTCAATTTCCACTGAGAGGGGATCTATATCAGAATTAGTTTCAAGTCTTTTTATCAAGGTTTCAAAATATTTTTCACGCCAAAAATGCCTTGAAAGTCTTAGTTTCCATCTTTTTGGCAATTTTAATTTATCAAGCAGCAAATTGAAAAGCTTTATATTTCCAATTTCAATTTTTATTTTTGTTTTTTTTATTTTTTGAATTGTTTTTAACGATGTTTGAATAATTTCGTAATCGTCCTGCTTTATATTTTTTGATCCTATGATTTCATATCCAACTTGATTTCTGATAATTTTACCATCTTGATCTTTTATTTTTCTAAAGGCTTGGCCGCTATAAAAAATCTTTTCCCTGGTTTTTGTTTTATTATTTAAATATCTTAAGCATGAAACTATTGTAAGATCTGGCCTTAAACACATTTCATTTCCATTCGGATCTTGAAATGAAAACATGTATTGTCTGAAATTTTCTCCAGATCTTTGGATTATTTGGTCAGCAGCAATAATTGCATCCAACTCTATGTATTTATATCCTCTGGATTTTATAGTTTTAAGAATATTTTCAGATAATTTTTTTGATTTCATTGACTAAACTTTCAATCTCTATGGATATTTCTTGTCCTGATTTAAGATTTTTTAAAGTTACTTTTCCTGATTTTATTTCATTCTCTCCATAGAAAATTACAGCGGGTGATCCCAATTTATCTGCATACTTCATCTGGGTTTTTAAATTTCCATCTCCGGAATAAATTTCAACAGGTATTCTCTCTGATCTTAATTGGTTTTGTAATTTTACATATTCTGCAATTGAATTTTTATCAAAAACACAGATCACTACTGGCTTATTTGATTTAATATTAAATTCTTTTTTCTGCATTAAAGCAAAAACAAGTCTATCTATACCAATTGATATGCCGGTTGCAGGAAAATCTAAGTTGCCAAAATTTCTTACAAGATTATCGTATCTTCCTCCTCCACCTATTGAACCAAATTGGATAGCTTGCCCTTTAGAATTTTTTACATCAAAGGTAAGATTAACTTCAAATATAGGTCCAGTATAATATTCAAGTCCCCGAATGACCGAAGGGTCAAATTTAAAATTAGTGAAGTTATATGTTTTAAAAATTTTTATAATCTCTAAAACATCTTTATTATTAGGAGTGGTCTCTTTAATTTTTTCTTCTAGTAATTTAATTTGTTTCTTTGTTAAGTTCGCCCCTTTTGTAAAATCGCCAGATTTATCCATTCTCCCTTTGCCCAAAAGTTTTACTACCTCTTTCCATCCTAATCTTTCGATTTTATCTAATGCTCGTAATATTATGGATATTTGCGTAGTTGATTTAATTTTTAATTGATCAAATATTTCTTCTGTGATTTTTCTTGATGAAATCTTCACAGTATAATCGCTTTTTGTTAAACCACATTTTTCCAGTATTTCAGAAATTAAAATACATAGTTCAGCATCTGCTTGTAAATTGTTAGTACCAACATAATCTGCATCAAATTGTAAAAATTCTCTATATCTACCAGGTCCAGGTTTTTCATTTCTCCAGACCGTACCTAATTGATAACGTTTAAAAGGTTTGGGAAGTTCAAGGTAGTTTTTTGCAACATATCTTGCTAGTGGCGCTGTAAGATCATAACGAAGTGACAACCATTTTCTTTCATCTTTAAAAGAAAACACTCCCTCATCTGGTCTTTCTTTATCAGGTAAAAATTTTCCAATACTATCCGAATACTCGAAACTTGGAGTTTCGAGATATTGAAAACCGTACTTAATCATAACTTCTTTAATATTAGCAATTATGAAATCTCGGATTAATAATTCTTGTTCTTGTCTATCTATAAAACCTAAAGGTAATTCCTTAGAGGGTTTTAGTTTATTTTCTTTTACCATTTTTTGGTACAGCAGGGTGGATTCGAACCACCGACCCCTAGTTCCACAAACTAGTG
>CAJXBA010000060.1 GCA_913050185.1 uncultured Pelagibacteraceae bacterium | reverse complement strand
AATGGCTATAATCATTATAAATGCTTGAAAAATACCAACAATAATAAAAGGCCAGTTTGGACCCCAGGAATCAAACAATCTTCCACCAATGAATTGGGTAATCATGATACCAAAAGCACCAAATAATCCTATCATTCCCATGATTGATCCACGGTTTTGAGGTGATGCTTCTTGACCTGCTAATCCTATTGACACAGATATCGAAGTTGCCGAACCGATAGAGAGTAGGGCAAACAATGGTAGATAATTATAATCAAGCGGGGAGGGCACAAAATACATTGACATGTAACCGGCTGCTCCAAGGAACATGGAGACTGCGGTCGCTGTTACTCTATTGACTCGATCAAAAAAGAATCCCCAAGAAAAATGAGTAATTATGCCGATCACCATCATAAAGCCAAAAACAAGACCAGCCTGTGACATTGCTTTTGCCGGGCTAAATCCTTGTATCATTCCTGAGTGTACCGCCCATAATGCAATGTATGTGCCTTTCAGAGTAAGGTCTGCTCTCGCTGTTAAAGAGACTATGTATGCAAGCATTATTCTTGGATTTTTAGCTTCTAAAAAACCGTTCGTTAACAAATCAAGGAACTTTATATTTTTTTCGACTGCTGAAGGTTTTGACAACACTGGACCATCGAAGCCTTTATAGAATATATAAGTAGACACCAAACAAAGAAAAGTTAATACCCAGTAAGCAACTTGGCCTGCAAGTCTAGCATCCGTTCCATTATTCATAAGATACAGAGGTACTTGAGAGAGCCCAAGAGTTACCATTAAGATACCAATATTATTGAAAACATTACCGGCTCCAATTAGTTTTCCTCTGCAGTGATTTTGTGGAATATCAGTAGTTATGGCTGGCAATGTGCTTGCAAGTGCAGCTGCTCCTACAGCCCAAATTGATCTAGAGATATAAAGATCACTGAGTGTATCTGCTGTTGGATAAAAAGCATAACCCAGGCCCAATAAAAGCAATCCTATGATGAGTACTGGAACCCGTCCAGTTTTATCGGATAAAGACCCAAATGGTTTTATGAGAAATAGGGTAAAAATTTCACTTATAACACCTAGGTTACCGGATATAGCTCCTTGTTGAACTTGTGGAATTCCAAGGTTTGCATTGAGGACATAAGGTTGCAGGAATCCCATTGCTGAGAACAGGGCTATGCTTATGAGAGAAGCATAAAGATAAGTGTAAAAATTTTTATAACTAATGCCTGGGGATAGGTCATATATCCATATTCTTAGTGACCTTATTGATTCGGTTGTTGCCATTAATTTGACTTAGTTCCTTCGATTGTTAACCGATGCATTATCCGTTTAGTATTATAATCTCCAACAGCAAAATGCTGTGTTACTTGATTATCCCAAAAAGCGATAGAGTTCTTTTCCCAAATAAATCTACATTGAAAATCTGGGTTATGAAGGTGCTTATATAAGAAATCCAATAAGGAATCACTTTCGTTATGGTTTAATCCTGTAATATGTGATGTAAATGCTTCATTTACATAAATACATTTTTTGCCAGTTTCTGGATGTATTTTTATTACAGGATGTTCTACTGGAGGAAGGGCTTTTTGCATTTTAGCAAACCTTGAAAGACCTTGTTCACTAAGAATTTCTTCCTTTGTGTTTGTCATGACAATTGAATGTACAGCTTGTAGTTTTGATAAAAAATTCTTCATTTTCTTCGATAATTGCTCATAAGCAAGACATGCATTTAGAAACATCGTATTACCACCTGATTCAGGTATGGTTATAGCCTTTAAAATTGCTCCCATGGGGGGTATTTTTGTATAAGTCATATCAGAGTGCCATATTCTTGAGTTTCTAGAATAAGGACCAGGTCCATCATCAGCACTTTTTAGTTCAATAATTTCAGGAAAGTCTTTAAGAGTAGGTATTAGAGGGTGTATTTCAAGTTTCCCAAAGTTTTTTCCAAAAGTAACTAGCTGAACTGGACTTATATCTTGTTTACGAAAAAATATAACGTGATATTCGTTTAAAGTATTTTTTATCAGGTTAAAGTGTTTCTTTGATAATGTTTTTGAGAGATCAATCCCAAGTATTTCAGCACCTAAGGCACCTGTGTAAGGTTTTATTCTTATTTTATTGGTCATTTACAGAAATATTTTGATTTCTAGTTTTCCTTTAGAATATTCAGAGAGTCGGAAAATTGGAAAAATAATAAATTAGTCTAACTAAGTTACTCTAAGAGTATCCAAAAAAGAACCCTTATTGTGTGGATTATTAAGTTAGAGTTTTGTTCTAATGTATTTTTTCGGGAGCAGTACCGCTGATTGTGAGACGGTGCATTGTGCGTTTACTGTCATAGTCTCCGACAGCAAAATGTTGTGTTACTTCGTTATCCCAGAAGGCAATAGAGTTTTCCTTCCAAATAAATCTGCACTGAAGATCAGGGTTATGAAAATGCTTGAATAAAAATTCTAATATGGCGTCACTTTCTTTTGGATTTAATCCTGTTATATGTGATGTAAAAGCTTCATTCACATAAATATATTTTTTACCAGTTTGAGGTTGTGTTTTAATTATAGGATGTTCTACTGGAGGAGCTTTTTTTGTCAATGATGCAAATTTACTAAGACCGTCTTCACTCAGAACTTCATCTCTTGTTTTAATCATTACAACAGAATGTACAGCAGTGAGCTTTGACAAAAAATTTTTCATTTTCTTAGATAACTGCTCATAAGCTAGGTTTGCATTAAGAAACATCGTATTACCACCTGATTCAGGTATGGTTATAGCCTTTAAAATTGCTCCCATGGGAGGAATTGGCATATACGACTGATCTGCATGCCAAATTCTTGATTTAGCTGCGTGAGGGTGGGGTCCATCATCATTACTTTCTAGTTGTATAATTTCTGGAAAACCTTTAAGAGTAGGTATTAAGGGGTGTGTTTCTAATATTCCAAAGTTTTTTCCAAAATTAACGAACTCAGTTGAGTTTATATTCTGATCTCTAAAAAATACTACGTGATAGGTATTTAGGGCATCTTTTATTGATGCAATTTGAGTATTTGATAGTTTTTCTGTGAGATTTACCCCAAGAATCTCTGCGCCAAGAGCATTGGTGTATGGTTTTATTTGTATTTTTGACATCATCGTT
>CAJXBA010000059.1 GCA_913050185.1 uncultured Pelagibacteraceae bacterium | reverse complement strand
CTAGATCCGAGTAACTCTCTTAATTTAGCAGTAATAATTATTTCACTAGGAACTTGGTCCAAAAACACTAATCCTACAAGCAGATCATTCCATACCCATAAAAACTGTAAAATAAATATAGAAGCAAAAGCAGGAATGGACAAAGGTAATATTATTTTTGTGAATATATCATAATGAGTTGCCCCATCTACTCTTGCAGCTTCTATCATTTCATGCGGTAATGATTTTATAAAATTTCTTAAAAGAAAAGTAGTTGAAGCCAAACCAAATCCCGTGTGTGCCATCCATACACCTGGATATGATTTTGAACTTACGTTAAATAATGCTCCAATATCGTTATAAATGCTTAATAATGGTATTAAAGACATTTGTAATGGAACAACAAGTGAAGCAATGATTATTGCTAATAATGTATCTCTTCCAAAAAACCTCATCCAAGATAAAGCATAAGCAAAAAAGGAACATATTATTAGTGGAATAATTGTAGATGGGATCGCTACGGTCAAAGTATTTAAAAAAGCCTGACCCACTCCTTCTTTGAATAAAACTTCCTTATAATTCTCGAAAGTGAAATTAGGAGGACTAGATGCAGTTATAAAAATTCTTTTTCCATTCTTGTTATTAAAAGGATTTTGAGATTTCCATTTATAATCACCATTTTCAAGTACAGTTAATTCACTTCCATCTTTTAAAGTTGCCTTTTCTTCAACTAAGAATTGATTGATGTTTTTTGATGTAATTCCGAAACTAGTAATTTTTTTTCCTTTATCTTTATCAAATAAGTTTCCTTTTATTATGTGAATATCATTTTCCTGAATTTGTGAGTCTTTGTTTAGAGTTCTATGTATCTCATTAACCTGGGTAGTTGTTAATGAGGTCCACCATCCACTTACAGCCAACAAATCTTTATCCCTAAATGAGCTTACAAAAAGTCCAAATGTAGGAATTATCCAAACAATTACAAACACAAGCAGAATTAACTGAGCAATTATTGATGAAAAAATATTTTTCTTCATTATATTTTTTGTTCCTGTTTATGTCTGTATATGTTCAAAATCATAATAGGTATAACTGCAATCATTATCACTATTGCAAAGACACTGCCTCTACCTGAGTCACCACCACCTCTAAACAACCAATCAAACATAAGATTTGCCAAAACCTCTGTTTGCCACTGACCATTTGTCATAGCTAAAATTATGTCGAAGATTTTCAAAACTACTATGGTTATTATTGTCCATATTACTAATATGGTCTGTTGAAGGTAAGGAATTATTATAGAGGTAAATATTTTTAATTCACCGGCACCATCTATTCGGGCTGCTTCTAACATTTCCTTTGGCACGCCTCTTAAAGCAGCACTAAATATTACCATAGCTAATCCGGTTTGAATCCAGACCATAATTGCCATTAAAAACAAATTATTCCAGATCGGAATTGTTATCCAAGCTTGAGGGTCCAACCCAAAAGATACTACAATAGCATTTAAAAAACCGATTTGTTGATCACCTGGTCCTCTGTAATCGTAAATGAACTTCCAAATAACTCCTGCTCCAACAAACGAGATAGCCATTGGCATAAAAATGATAGATTTTGCAATGGTGCCCCACCAAATTCTATCAGCTAGATTTGCAATAACTAATCCAAAAAAGGTACTCAAAGTTGGAACAATTAAAAGCCAGCCAAGATTATTTAAAATACCCCTTCTAAACTCTGGATCATTAACTGCCCAAATATAATTATCTATACCAACAAATTCTCTACCAAATTTATCAAAAAAACTTAATCTTACCGTTTCAAATACTGGATATAAAATGAATATTACTAAGACAATAAATGCGGGCGCAATAAAAATAAAAGCTCTTATTAATGAGTCATTTGAATTTTTTTTTGTGAAAAAATCTAATAAAAAATTAGATACATAGTAATACAAAATACAAACTAGAATTCCCGCTAATACATATAAAACTAGAGAAAAAATAGTCACAAGAAATTTATTATACAAAAAAAACAGGCGAACAAGTTTAATTGCTCGCCTATTATATAAAAGGTATTATTTTATAGCATCCCAACTTGCTTGGATTGCATCAGCAACATCTTTTGCAGATTTTCCGTTAGTATAGTCAACCATACCTGTCCAGAAACTACCAGCACCAATTGCGCCAGGCATCAAATCTGAACCATCAAATCTGAAGGTTGTTGCTCCAGTAAGAATTTCACCAAGTTTTCTAAAGGTATCACTTGGATATTTACTCAAATCAGCACCTTTATGTGGAGTTAAGAAACCACCTTTTGCCATCCAATGTTCATTAGGTTCTGAATGAAGTAAAAATTTTACAAACTCCATAGTTGCTTGGTTATCATTAGTTGCAGCAAATAATGTTCCGCCTCCAAGTACAGGTTTTCCTAGATCCTTTGTTGAATAAGCTGGGAAATAGAAGAAGTCATAATCTACGCCAGCTTCAAGTCCTTCTGGGAAAAAAGCAGGAATAAAACTTGCTTGACGATGCATCATACATTCTGCAGGAGATGAAAATAAACCGTTTGGTGCATCTCTAAAATCAGTAGTAGCTACAGCTTTAGATCCGCCATTAACGTATTTATCATTTAACGCAAAAGAACCAAAAAAGTCCATAGCTTCTAGTACTTTAGGATCATTAAATGGCATTTCATTTGATACCCACATATCGTAAACAGAAGGGTCATGCGTTCTTAACATTATATCTTCCATCCAGTCTGTTGCAGGCCAGCCTGTTGCATCACCTGAACCTAAACCAATACACCACGGAGTATTTCCTTCCGAAGCCATTTGTTCAGTTAAAGCAATCAAGTCTTCCATTGTAGTTGGAACTTCATATCCATTATCTTCAAAGTTGTCTGGAGAATACCAAACTAAACTTTTAACATTAACTTTATAGAAAATAGCATAAAATTGATCATTTCCGTTTTCATCAGGATATGTTGCAAGGTCAACCCAAGATTGACCAGCTGCATAATTGTTCAAAACCTCATTTTTCACATCATCGCTTAGTGGCACTAATCCACCAATTGCTGCCATGTTAGCTGCTAAACCTGGTTGTGGAAATATTGCTAAGTCTGGAGGGCTACCAGCCTTTATATCAATAACAATTTGTTGTTCAAAACTATCTGAACCACCATATTCAACTGT
>CAJXBA010000058.1 GCA_913050185.1 uncultured Pelagibacteraceae bacterium | reverse complement strand
ACAAAATCTTTTAATTCACTTTGATTTTTTATTGATCGTGCTGGAAAATGAGGAACTGGATTGAAGCCCGATTTGGCAAGTTCTGCAGCCTTGTTTGCTACCTCTCTATAATCGTTGCCAGGCAGCATGGTAATATAAACATCCTTAACTTTGGGTAATTCTGATAGTTCTGTCTTCATGGTAATTTCTAAAGAGAAATTCATAATCAACGGGATATATCAGCGGACCCCGGTAGATGTCCAGCAGTTTCGTCTGAAATCTATTGCCTATTTAAATGAAAATGCTAGGATTTTTCCATGACTAATAAGCTTAACGGACAGACAAATATCTACGACATTATAAAAAAAGAAAAGTTGGATGTTGTAAATAAACCTATTACTGAAGCTCATGGTTTGCCTAACGAATGTTACAATAGTGTTGAATATACAAAAATAGAAAGAAAAAAACTTTTTGAGGATAAGTGGGTTGTTATAGGTGTCGCAAGCTCAATACCTAAACCTGGAGATGCAAAACCATTCGATTTGCTAGGGATTCCTTTAATTTTACTAAGAAATAAAAAAAATCAAGTTAAAGTTTATCATAATGTTTGTAGTCATAGAGGTTACAAAATTTTAAAAAAGAAATGTAATATAAAAAACATATTAAGATGCCCTTACCATTCTTGGTCTTATAATTTAGAAGGTAAACTTGTTGCCACACCTCACATAGGAGGAATGAATAAACATGAATCAAAAGATTTTGATAAATCTTCAAGTGGACTTAAAGAGGTTCGCTCTTATGTTTGGTTAGACATGATTATTGTAAATATTTCTAACAACGAAGTATCGTTTAAGGAATATATTAAACCATTAAATGATCGATGGTCTGAATTTTGGCCAGAAAAAGATCAAAAATTAATCAAACATTCAAAAGATTTAGGTTATTTTAAATTAAAAGCAAAATGTAATTGGAAATTTGCAATAGAAAATTATTGTGAAAGTTATCATTTACCGTGGGTTCATCCTGGATTAAATAGTTATTCTAAACTCAGTGATCATTACCATATACAAGGTTTACCAAATAGATTTGCTGGTCAGGGAACTGTTGTTTATAATCCGAGGCTAAAAGGCAAAAATAAGTTTCCATGTTTTCCTAATTGGCCAAAAAATAAAATAAATATTGCTGAATATGTTGCTCTCTTTCCTAATGTTATGTTGGGAATTCATAAGGATCACTATTACGCATATTGGCTAGAACCAGTAAATCATGAACTTACCATAGAACATATGGAAATTTATTATGTAGGAAATGAAGCTGCAAATTCAAAAAAATTTAAAACTCTTAGAAAACAAAATTTGAAATTATGGTATGGAGTACAATCTGAAGATGTCGGTATTATAGAAGGCATGCAAGAGGGAAGAGGCTCCCCTGCTTATAATGGTGGAAATTTTTCACCAATAATGGATAATCCAACACACCATTTTCATAAGTGGGTAGCAACAAATATAGTTTGATGAAATTTAAGAGAAAAATAATTCCTGACTCTAATTATTCTCCTAATTTTATAACTAAAAAAAGATTGCACGAGGACGAAATTGATTTTGATCAATTAAGATCATATCGACTAAACAGAGTAAAAAAAGAATTAGCAAAAAGAGATATTGGTGCATGTATTTTATTTGATCCAGTAAATATTCGATATGCTTTAGATTCAGTAAACATGAGCATATTTAATATGCATAATTTAGATCGATATTGTTTCATTCCAGTAAATGGCCCTGTAATTCTTTTTGAATATTTCAATTGTGAACATTTATCAAAACATCTGAAATTAATTAATGAAATAAGACCAGGAATATCCTGGGATTATTTCTCTCATGGAGATCAAGCGGAAAAGCAAATTAATAAATGGACTAATGAAATCCAGCATTTAATGAATCAAAATTGTGGAAAAAATAAAAAACTAGCTATTGATGTATGTAATGGACCTGGTGTCTTAGCTCTTAACAAAATTGGGTTAAAAATTATTGATGCAAAGGAAATAGTTGAACAAGCAAGAGTTATTAAATCTAAAGAAGAAATTCAATGCATGAAAGCTTCTCTTGAAGTTTGTGAAAAAGGAGTTCGGTTAATGAGAAACGAGTTGAAAGCTGGCATTACAGAAGATGAGCTCTGGGCTCTATTTCATAAAACAAACATAGAGCATGGAGGTGAATGGATTGAGTGTAGAATGTTAACTTCTGGACAAAGAACTAATCCATGGATGCAAGAAAGCAGCAATAAAGTTATTCAACAAGGAGATATAGTTTCTTTCGATACTGACATGGTTGGTCTTTACGGATATTGCGCTGATATCTCAAGAGCTTTCGTTGAAGGTCATAAATTCAGCTCTGAACAAAAAAAATTATATCAAATGGCTACTGATCAAATAAATCATAATGCAGAATTAATTAAACCTGGTTTATCATTTAAAGAATTTGTAAAAAAATCCTGGAAACTTCCAGAACCTTATTATGGTAATCGTTATAGCTGTATGGTGCATGGAATTGGATTATGTGATGAATGGCCAATGATTAAATATCCTACAGACGGCGGCCAACAAAGTGGACAATTTGAAAAAGATATGACTGTAACAGTTGAATCATACATAGGCGAAGTTGGTGGTAAGGAAGGTGTAAAATTAGAGCAACAATACTTAGTCGGTGAAAATGGACTTGAATTAATGTCTCACCATCCATTAGAGGATGTGTAATTAAAACAGTGAATAATAGATTAGAAAATATTATTGATATTAAAAAATATCCAATCCAGGATTTAAATTCTCCATTAATGAAAGAATTAATAAAAAAATGTAAAAGTGATTTAGATCAGTTTAGTTGTTCTACTATTCCTAATTTTATTTTACCTAAATCCTTAAAAATAATGGATGCAGAGTTAGAAAAACAACTCGATGAAGTTTATATGTCAAAACAAAGTATCAATGCATATTTATATTCTAAAGATGATCCTTCCTTACCTAAAGATCATCCAAAACGAATATTTATGGATCGTTACAATGGATATTTAAATTCAGATGTTTTTGCAAAAGATTCGGAAATGAAATTTCTTTATGAACAAGATGAACTTTTAAAGTTTGTGTCTGCTTGTCTTGGTATATCCCCAATTTATCGATGGGCCGACCCTTTAGCTTGTCATGCTTATAATGTTATGAAGCCAGACGGTGTTCTTCCATGGCATTTCGATAGTTGTGAGTTTACTTTAAGTTTCATGATACAAAAACCTGAAAAAGGTGGGATATTTGAATACTGTCCAAATATACGCGAACCAGGAAATGAAAATTTAGAAGAAGTTAAAAAAGTACTTGATGGAGACCGCAAAAGAGTTCGTCAATTAGAATTAGAACCAGGTGATTTACAAATATTTAAAGGACG
>CAJXBA010000057.1 GCA_913050185.1 uncultured Pelagibacteraceae bacterium | reverse complement strand
TAACTTTTGTTGGTGTAAACTTTTATGATGGACAAGGTTTTATGGTTAGAAAAGATTCTGGCATAACATCAACAAGTCAGTTCAAAAGTGGTCTTTCTGCTTGCGTAAACATCGGTACTACTACAGAGCTTAATATGAGAGACTTTTTCACTGCAAATGGAATTAGCTACGAACCTGTCGTGTTTGAAAAAGCGGATGAAGTTGTTGCAGCTTATGATTCAGGAAGATGTGATACATACACAACTGATAAATCAGGTTTAGCAGCTCAAAGAACTAAAATGAAAGATCCAGACGCTCATATAGTATTACCTGAAACGATTTCAAAAGAGCCATTAGGCCCTGTTGTTCGTCAAGGTGATGCAGTTTGGGAAGATATAGTTCGTTGGTCTCTAAACGTTATGATTGAAGCAGAAGAGTATGGAATTACTTCATCAAACGCTGAAGGTATGAAAACTTCTGAAAATCCACAAATCAAAAGACTTGTTGGAGCAGAAGGTGAACTAGGAGCATCTTTAGGTATAGATAACGATTGGAGCTTAAGAATCATCCAACAAGTAGGTAACTATGGTGAAAGCTATAAACGTAATATTGCTGACACTGGCATATTACCTACCAGAGGTCCAAATGAGTTATGGACTAAAGGTGGTATTCTTTACGTTCCGCCTGCAAGATAGTTAAATTTAAAATGTTAATTAAAAAGGGCTAGATTTATCTAGCCCTTTTTTTTATCTTTGAAGTTATAATGAATTTGAAAAGCACCACTTTGAATATTACTAGTTTTTTTTCTTCGAAACAGAAATTTAGATATTATTTACCTCAAATATTAACGGTTCTAGGTATTATATTTATTTTTGGTTATTTCTCGTACAACGCACAAGTCAATATGGATAATAGGGGAATTGATTTTGGTCTGCGTTTTTTAGGAGAAGAGGCGTCTTTTGATATTCAATTTTCATTGATCGAGTATAGCGGAACAGATTCGTATGCGAGAGCTTATCTTGTTGGTCTTTTAAATACAATTTTAGTCGCCGTTATAGGTATATTTTTTGCAACAATCTTAGGTGTTGTAATTGGTATTTCCAGACTATCTTCAAATTATTTAATTTCAAAAGTTGCCGAATGGTACATAGAGTTATTCAGAAACATCCCTTTATTACTTCAGTTATTTTTTTGGTATTTTGCCGCGCTAAGAGCGTTGCCACTACCTAGTGAAGCAATTAATTTTTTTGACGTTGCATACTTGTCCGTAAAAGGATTCTATATTCCAAAGTTTATTTGGACAAATTTCTCTGTTTTCTTTTATTCAATAATAGCATCAATTGTTGCAATAATTTTTGTATTTAAATATGCAAGAAAACAGCAAGAGAGCACAGGGAAGCAAACACCTAAGTTTTTTATATCTTTAGGAATATTGATCATAGTTCCTCTATTAACCTTTTTAATAGGAGGCGTTTCTTTAAGTTTTGAATATCCCGTTCTAACACAATTATCAAAAACTATTTTTAATTTCATGGGTGGCGTAGCTATAATTCCAGAATTAATGGCATTAGCTCTCGCGTTATCGCTGTATACCGCTACTTTCATTGCTGAGTGTGTCAGAGCGGGAATAATGGGTGTAACTAAAGGACAAAAAGAGGCAGCGGCATCTATAGGTTTAACACCAGGGCAGATTCTTAGACTGGTAATAATGCCTCAGGCTTTAAGAATAATTATACCACCAACTACTAATCAATACTTAAATTTAACAAAGAATTCATCTCTTGCCGCAGCAATAGCATATCCAGATATAGTCTTGGTTTTTGCTGGAACAGCGATGATGCAAACAGGAAGGGCAATTGAAATCGTCTCAATTACTATGTTTACTTATTTGAGTTTGAGCATTGTGATTTCAATTTTTATGAACTGGTATAACAAAAAAATAGCAATTAAGGAAAAATGATTAAAAGTTTAAATTTTTTAGGTAGACCTAGTAGAGAGAAATTAAATCTATTTGTTTCAATAGGCGCTTTCTTTTTTGTGTTAGGCATTATTGATGTGATACTTAATTCTTTTTTCGAGATAAATATCACTTCTATTTTACCAAGATGGTTAAATTTTTTTACACCATTAATTTTTAGTTTCATTGGGCTCTATTATATTAGAATTGAATTTTCAGGAAATAGAACATTGGATAACTTAAATAAAAATATAAATTCAAATTGGTTTAATGCTACATTAACTTTGTTAATTATCTTTGTTCTAATTCAGAATATTCCACCTTTATTAAATTGGTTATTTTTTGATGCTGATTATGTTGGGGTTTCGAAAGAAGATTGTTCTCGAGAAGGCGCATGTTGGGTTTTTATTAATGTTTGGCTTAAGAGACTTGTTTATGGACTATATCCAAATTCTGAAATTTGGAGGATTAACCTTTCTTTTCTAATGTTAATTGCACTAGTAATCTCCGGATTTTTTGTGCCTCCTAAAATTAAAAAATATATAATTATTTTTCTTTTATTTGTTTTTCCGTTCATCGCCATTAATTTAATTTCTGGAGGAAATTTCGGATTGGTATGGGTTGAGACTATGGCATGGGGAGGACTTTCTCTTACATTTATTATTTCAATTTTCGCTTTATTGTTTTGTTTCCCAATAGGAATGTTTTTAGCCTTGGGAAGAAGATCTTCAGCTCCAGTTATTAGATATTCATCAATAGGATTTATTGAATTTTGGAGAGGTGTTCCTTTAATTACGGTTTTATTTATGGCTTCAGTAATGATGCCAATGTTTTTACCCGATGGAACATATATGGACAAACTTGTACGAGTTATAATCGCTATAACCCTTTTTGAAGCTGCTTATATGGCAGAAGTAATACGTGGTGGTCTTCAAGCTTTACCTAAGGGGCAATATGATGCGGGAAAATCTCTTGGAATGGGTTACTGGAGAATGCATTTACTTGTAATTTTACCACAAGCTTTAAAACTTGTTATTCCAGGAATAGCTAATACATTTTTGGCTTTAGTAAAAGATACACCACTAATTTTAGTTGTAGGCTTGCTTGAATTAGTGGGAATGATAGATATGGCAAAATCAAATCCAGATTGGCTTGGCTTTGCCACAGAAGGATATATATTTGCTGGTATTGTTTTTTGGATCATTTGTTTTAATATGAGTAGATATAGTCAAAGATTAGAAAGAAAATACAAAACAGACAGATAGAATTTATGCCAGATAAAATAATAGAAATGCTAGATGTGAACAAATGGTTTGGAGATTTCCAAGTTTTAAAAGATATAAATCTCACGGTTTCTTCAAAACAAAAAATTGTTGTATGTGGCCCTTCTGGTTCGGGAAAGTCCACATTAATTAGATGTATTAATCGATTGGAAGAACACCAAAAAGGAAAAATTGTAGTTGATGGAATTGAACTTTCTGAAAATA
>CAJXBA010000056.1 GCA_913050185.1 uncultured Pelagibacteraceae bacterium | reverse complement strand
CTACCACCAACCACGAGGAATGTTGAGAGTAATTGTTACTCATATTCTTAGTAATTATTGTTTTTTAAAAAAACGGTCTTGAAAATTACTAATGCAGTCAAGTACATTACAACTACTAAGAGCGTTACTATAGTGTAGCCAAAGTGCATTAACAGTAAGATTGAAAAAATTGAACCAATTACCGAAGCACATCCATTAATTCCCCAAGCCCATGGAATACCTTGCTCAAAACTTTTTTTTATCCAAGTTAAGCCTAAGGGAAAAGGCATTCCCATAAAAAAAGATAGCGGTGCAATTGCTAAAAAAGATATAAATAATTTTAGAGTCCAGTTTAAAGAAAAGGATCTTTCAAAAATAGGTGTCAGAAAAAAAACATGAGTGGTTAGCATGACTATAAGTCCTATAATTGCAACATCGATAGCGTGAAAAGAAGTTTTAGTTTTTTGCATTTTTAAATTCAGCTTTTTTGAATATAGTGAACCAATTCCAGCAAAGAACAGTAAAGTCACAAGGATGAAGGCAATGGCATAAAGTGGAAAACCAAAAAATAAAATAAAACGCTGAATCAACATTATTTCTATAAACATGAAAGACAGACCTATAAGGAAAAAATAGCTTACAATATTTTTTTTTGAGCGGGTTTTATTTAATCCACTATAAGACTTAAGAGGAAGTAAAATAAATAGTAAACTAAACATGAAAGCAATAAAAAATGTAGCAACAAGTATTATGTATCCCCAATCAATCATTGAAACTGTTCCTTGGGATCGCAGTTGCATTAACTCAGGAAAAGAAGACCATTTGAAAAAATTAAAAAAGAAGGGCTGGTCGTCCCTCGAAGGTTTAATATTAAACTTATAATTTCTTTCATAATTTTTCCTGTCATCAGTTAACAGGTGTGTAACACCCTCATAAAAGAAGGGTTTAGATAATAAATTGAAGCGGTTAATTTCACTTTTATCTACTCCAGGATAGTAAATGATATCGAATGAACGATTCTTACAAAATAACTTTAAAATATTAATATCTTGTAGGGTAAAAGGATTTTTCTTAACTACCATCGTGACAGTTTTCCAACTCCTAATCATCAAAATATTATGCTCAGGAAATTCTATGTTTTGCTCCTTTAGGGATTGTATAACAGTAGAAAAAAGCTTCAACGAAGTACGTGGTGGAATTTTGGTCCAATTTGTAATCGATAATATACCGTTGTGTTTAAGTTTCTGCATGTAACTCTCTATTGCTTCCACTGTGTAAAGGTGTGAGACATTAAAAGAGCCTAATCCAATATAGGAGCTTGAATAAGATTCCAGCGGAGGTATTTGTATTAAATCATATAATTCTTGAGAATGTTTTAAAAAATTTCTCGCTTCACCAATATGGATTTTAATCTTAGGTAAATCATAAATTTTACCTACATAGCTATTATATTCTTCTTGAAGTAGACCAACTATTTGCGAATTAATTTCTACCGCATCAATTTTCTTGGAATCAAAGTATAATGATTGCATAATATTTTTGCCTCCTCCCAGACCTACTATGAAAACATTAGGATTTTTGACTAGGTAATAAGGCAAAGCATCAGTCATATAATTTAGATAGTCAATTTCACTAAAGTCATTGTTGAAATTATTGATTGCTGATAGTGAATCACCATCTCTGAACATTGCCATTTGTTCTGGCAACTCGCTTTGATTTTTAATACTTAAACCAGGAGCATAGCGCAGTGGAATCTCTTTTGTTTCAACTACTGTTATAAAACCGCGTGGGCTAGAGACTTCTTTGATAATTTTATTGCCAGGAATTTGTAGAATTTTACTCAAAGGTTTGTATTTTGTAATATCAATACTAGTCAAACCATTGGGTAAGCCATATGCAATTAATACGCCAAAAGATACAGTCAAAATACCTAAAAAAAATTTATAACGGACTATTGGCAAGTTGAGAGCAAAAACAATAAATCCAAGAAGAAAAACAACACGCAAACAGTTTTGTGGTTCAATAGCAAAAAGAGAGAAAATAATAAGAATAACACCTAAAGCTGAACCGATTAAATCATAGAAATAAATCTCTTCAAGTTTATTACTATATGCTACAAATACTAAACCTACGTAAGTTGCCGCACAAAAGAATGGAATCATTAGTATTAAGTAATTCATACTAAGATACACAAATTGAAAGCCTGACCAAGGAAGTTCAAGGGGATTAAAAGGAATTTTTTGAATCAAAAAAAAACAAAGAATTGAAGCGATAGAAAAACAAAGAGCTATAAACCACAATGAATATTCAAGTCTTTGCAAAAACCATTGCTTAGTTAAAACTAAGAATGAACCGCTTGCACCAAACCCAAGCAAAGCCAGACTGATAATCATATAGGCAAAATGATGCCACTGCACGATGGACATTAAACGCATTAGTAGCAGCTCATAACCGATTGCAGCACCAGCGATAATGGAGACAGATAATAAGTGCAATTTAATGGCCTCCTGTTAAAGGCACAAAACGAACGGATAGAATTTGATAAAGTAGTAAGTCACCGTTTATTTTTTTTTCTATTAAAACAAGCTCTTGAGAAGTATAAGGATTGCCTACTGGAATAACCATTTTTCCGCCAGGACGTAACTGTTTAATTAATGGTTCAGGTATGTGACTTACGGCTGCAGTAACAATGATTGCATCATAGGGAGCATATTCCTCCCAACCGTAATAACCATCGCCAATCAATAACTTTATTCTTGGATATAATTGATCCAATACCTTAGATGTTCTTTCAATCAGTTCTGGAATAATCTCAACAGAATATACTTTAGTCCCCATTTCAGCCAGTACTGCTGCTTGGTAACCTGAACCAGTACCTATTTCTAAAACAGAATTGTCCTTTTTTACATTTAATAATTCAGTCATCAGAGCAACAATAAACGGCTGAGATATGGTTTGACCAAAACCTATAGGCACAGGACGATCTTTATAGGCATGTTTTATTTCTTTTTTGGGAACAAACAAATGCCGAGGAACTTTTTTTAAAACTTTTATTAGATTTTCGGAAATTTCAAAATTATTATTTCCATAAATTAAAGAATGCTCCAATATTGTATCAACCATCTTTCCACGTTGTTTCTGAAAGTCCTCTTTAGAAAATGCTGAAAGAGTCAAATTGCAGAACAGTAAAAAAATAATTATTGGTACATTGGTAAAAATTTTTTTCATCAATTCATCCTACCACCATTCCCGCAAAGCTATAAGAGGGTTATTATTAGGCATAAGCAATCCACAAACTAGTTAATATTATTGGATTATCTTGGTTAAATCGGTTTTCTTTCATTACTTTTTCAGGAAATGTATAATGAGAAAAGAGAATGTTGGAAAAATTATTAATAATTTGTTGTTACTTTGATTACCATCCCAAAACCAGATTGGTGGATGTTAAAATGGGGTTTGGACCTTCAGGCAAGATTGAAAAGGTTGAGTGTCAAATTTGTAAGAAAGTTT
>CAJXBA010000055.1 GCA_913050185.1 uncultured Pelagibacteraceae bacterium | reverse complement strand
CATTTGCCGGTTCTTTGAATTTGATTTAATTTTTTAAGCAGACTCTTTATATTCATCCATTGTGGGGCAAGAACAGAATAGATTTTTATCTCCATAAACATTGTCTACTCTACTAACAGGAGGCCAGTACTTGTAGGATTTTAGAATTGTTGAAGGATAAGCTGCGGTTTCTCTATCATATTTGTGTTTCCACTCATTGGCTACAAGTTCTGTATGAGTGTGTGGTGCATTTTTTAACGGATTATCATTTTTATCAAATTCTCCAGACTTAACTTTATTAATCTCTTCTTTTATTTTTATTAATGTTTCACAGAAACGGTCTAGCTCAGGCAAACTTTCACTCTCCGTTGGTTCGATCATAATTGTTCCTGGAACTGGCCAAGACATTGTTGGCGCATGAAAACCAAAATCAATTAACCTTTTGGCAATGTCCTCTTCGGTAATACCTGTCTCTGCTTTAATGGGACGAATATCAATAATACATTCATGGGCAACATTTCCATTTTTTCCAGTATAGAGAATTGAAAAATGTTTATTTAGTTTTTTTGCAATATAATTGGCATTTAAAATAGCGACTTGAGAAGCTTTCTTTAAGCCTTCTGCTCCCATCATTTTTATATACATCCATGAAATAACTAAAATACTGGAGCTTCCCCAAGGAGCTGCAGAAACTGCTCCAATTCCTGTTGTAGGTCCACAATCTTTAATCACTTCATGTTTTGGAAGATAAGGATCCAAGTGTTTTTTACATGCTATCGGTCCCATGCCAGGTCCTCCTCCGCCATGAGGAATGCAAAATGTTTTGTGTAAATTAATATGGCAAACATCAGGACCAAATTTGCCTGGTTTTGCAAT
Source organism: uncultured Pelagibacteraceae bacterium (assembly GCA_913050185.1). Lineage (GTDB taxonomy): Bacteria > Pseudomonadota > Alphaproteobacteria > Pelagibacterales > Pelagibacteraceae > AG-414-E02. The sequence goes on along the minus strand of CAJXBA010000055.1, from coordinate 3,046 downwards.
ACCAACCAACGCATTAAGATTGGCTCCATCCATGTATACTTGACCACCATTATCGTGAATAATTTTACACATTTTTTTAATTCCTTCCTCGAATACTCCGTGTGTTGAGGGATAAGTAACCATTAAAGCAGACAAATTTTTTGAGTATTGTTCTGCTTTAGTTTTTAAATCTTTAAAATCAATGTTGCCGTCTTTGTCACATTCAATAACAACTACTTTCATGCCAGCCATTTGCGCGCTTGCCGGATTAGTTCCATGTGCTGAACTTGGAATAAGACAAACATTTCTATCTTTATCATTATTTTCCAAATGGTATTTTCTAATTATCATCAAGCCTGCAAATTCACCTTGCGCACCTGCGTTGGGTTGCAAAGAAACACCTGAAAAACCCGTTATCTCTCTCAACCAATTTTTTAAATCTGTAAATAAATATCTATATCCTTCCATTTGCTCTACAGGTGCAAAAGGGTGTGGCTCATAAAATTCATTCCAAGTAACTGGGATCATTTCTGAAACGGCATTTAGCTTCATAGTACAAGAACCTAAAGAGATCATTGATCTATTTAAAGCAATATCTGAATCTTCTAATTTTTTTAGATAACGAGTCATCTCTGTTTCTGAGTGATAGGAGTTAAAAACAGGATGTGTAAGATATTTAGAAGTTCTTACTAAATTTTTTGGTATATTGCTTAATACAACCTTACCAGTTTCATTAATTGACTCTGCGCTATTAAAAATTTTTAGAAGTTCATTAGTTTTTTCAACATTTTTTCTTTCGTCGAATGCTACTGACAGCGTATTTTCATTAACTAGCCTTAGATTGACTCCGTTTCTCAAAGCATTTTTATAAATATTTTGTGTTTTGTTTTTTGTAAGGATAGTAACTGTGTCAAAAAAACTATTAGAATATAGCTCATATCCTGACTTTTTAATTTTGTCAGCAAAACTTTTTGCTAGCTTTGATATTCTTTCAGCTATTTCATTAATACCTTTGGGGCCATGATAAATCGCATATGCAGCTGAAATTATTGCTAGTAAGGCTTGGGCTGTACAAATATTACTCGTGGCCTTTTCTCTCCTAATATGCTGCTCACGAGTTTGTAATGCCATTCGTAATGCTTTTTTTCCTAATCTGTCTACAGAAACTCCAATAATTCTTCCGGGCATTGCTCTTTTATTTTCATCTTTAGTAGCAAAAAATGCTGCGTGAGGACCTCCATAACCCATTGGTATACCAAATCTTTGAGAATTCCCAACAGCAATGTCAGCACCGAGCTCAGCTGGAGTTTTTAGTTTTGCTAAAGCTAAAAGATCACAAACCAAAATAGCTTTTCCATTTTTTTTATGTATTTTACTTATTGCTTCACTGGGATCTTTAATATCTCCTAATGTCCCAGGATATGAAATAACTCCGCAAATAATATTTCCATCTACATTACTTAAATCTTTGTCTTGATCACCAATAATTAATTTTAAACCAAAGACTTCGGTTCTTGTTTTGATTACATCGATGGTTTGAGGATTACAATCTTGAGAAATAAATATTTTATTTGAGTTATTTTTGTCTAATCTTCTACTTAATCCAATTGCTTCAGCAGCTGCTGTGGACTCATCCAATAATGAGGCATTCGCTATATCCATGCCCGTAAAATCTATTACCATCTGTTGAAAGTTTAATAACATCTCTAATCTACCCTGGGCTACTTCTGGCTGATACGGCGTATAAGCTGTATACCAACCTGGGTTACAATAAATATTTCTCAAAATAACATTTGGCATATAAGTATTGTAGTAACCCATACCTATATAATTTTTATACAGTTTATTTTTTTCTGAAATTATTTTTATCTCTTTCATTGACTCATGTTCAGAGGTTGGGTTATTTATTTTTAGTTTATCTTTTAATAAAATTTCTTCAGGAACAGTTTTCTTGATTAAATCATCTAAGGAATTAGCGCCAATGAACTTAAGCATTTTGCCCATATCTTCTTCTGATGGACCTATATGTCTCCTAATAAATTCTTTTGATGTATCGTTAATCATTTTAATTAGAGTTTTCCTTAGCAAATTTATCGTAATCGGCTTTGCTCATTAAATTTTCTAATTCGGATTTATTTTTTATTTTAATTTTAAAAAACCAAGCTGCTCCCTCAGGATCTTTATTAACTGTCGCGGGATCATTTACTATAGACTGATTTGTTTCAGTAATTTCTCCTGTAATTGGAGTGTAAACATCGCTTGCCGCTTTCGTAGATTCCACTACTCCTGCTTGACCTCCTTTTTCAACGCTCTTTCCTTTCTCGGGCAATTCTACAAAAACTACATCACCTAACATTTCTGTTGCATGTTTTGTAATTCCAATTGTTGCAATATCTCCTTCTATAGAGATCCACTCATGCTGCTTTGAATACTTTTTTTCACTCATTTTTCACCTCGCATAACTTTTTTTATAAAAAGGAAGCTCGGATATAATAGCATCATATTTTTTTCCCCTAACTTCCAACAAAACCTTGGTGCCGAGTTTAGAAAAATTTAATTTTACATAACCCATTGCAATAGGTCCATTTACACTTGGACCAAAAGTTCCACTTGTGATTGATCCAATTTCTTTATTATCTTCTGAAAAAATCTTAACTCCTTCTCTTGCTATGATTTTTCCCTCAGGTTTAACACCTACTCTTAATCTAGTTAGGTTTCCATTAATGTCTGATTTAATTTTGTTATAACCTGTAAAACCTCCTTCGTCTCTTCTTCTTTTAGAAATTGCCCATTTAAGATTTGCTTCTATTGGATTTGTTGATTCGTCAATATCATGACCATAAAGGCATAATCCGGCTTCCAATCTCAAAGTATCTCTGGCTCCTAACCCGATGAGTTGTGCTCCTTTGTTAATTAATTTTTTTGCAAAATCTTCAACAAGTTCATTAGGTATAGAAATCTCAAATCCATCTTCTCCCGTATAACCAGATCGAGTTACATAAATCTCTTTACCGTTATAAGAGAATTTATTTCCATTCATAAACTTAAGAGAAGAAACTCCATTTAT
>CAJXBA010000054.1 GCA_913050185.1 uncultured Pelagibacteraceae bacterium | reverse complement strand
GTTCAATTGAAAAATTTGTTTGCATTTAGATTTCTTTATACATTTTTCCAGGATTAAATATTTTTTTAGGATCAAAACTTTCTTTTATCTTCTTTGAAATATTCAATAACGTTTCATTAACAGTAAAATTTTCTTTAATAGATAAACTTTCATCTGATTGTTTAATCACAGTTAAATAACCCTCTAATTCGACAATAAATTTTTTTAGTGAAAAAAATTTTTCCTCCGTTAATTCAGAAGCTTCAAGCCAAACCAAAGAGCCACACCAATCAATAAAATATCTATAATGTTCATCAAAATATTCTAATAAATTTACAATTTTAGAAGGTGGTATTACTATTCTCAATATTGTATTTTTTGTATTACTAAATAATTCTAAATTATTTACTTTTTGCCAAAATAAATCTGATTGATAATAGTCCAAAATTGAAGTTTTTTTATTAATTAAATCTAGTTCAATTGATAAATTATTAATTTTTTCTTCAATAGATTTTTTTGAACCATCTACTCTAATGGCTATATAAGGTCCACTATATTTTAAATCATTAAACTTGAATATTTCTTCGTTGTTATTTTTAAATTTATTATTATTTGATTCTAAAGGTAAATACATTGAACCTGTTACTTCACTACTTGAGTTTGAGATTTTATTAAATAAATTTGCAATCTCTTTTTTTGTAATTTCATGAATAACTATCGTTCTATTAAAAGGTTTTTTAGGAAGTACTTTAAAAGTTATTTCTGTTAAAGCTACCAAAGTTCCAAAAGAACCTGTAATAAGTTTACTCAAATCATATCCAGTTACATTTTTAACTACAGTTCCTCCAGATTTAATTATATCTCCCTTGCCGTTTACTCCTCTAAATCCAAGAACATAATCTCTAACACTGCCAGCTTTAAATCTTCTCGATCCTGCAAAATTACAAGAAACGGAGCCTGCTGCAGTACCTTTGTTGCTTTTTCCCAAAAAAATATAACCAAAATCTAAAGTTTCAAAGGATAAATGTTGGTTGTGCTCATTTAGTTTTTTTTCAATTTCGATAATAGATGTACACGCTTTTACTTTTATATAAAGTTCCTCTGGAAAGTAGTCGATTATTCCAGATAAATTTGAAAGATCTAGAGTTTTTGAACACTGTAATTTATTTCCAATAAATTTTTTTGATCCTAATCCAATTATTTCAACTGGAATTTTATTTTTATATAAATTTTTAACGATTTGTGAAGCCTCATCTTCATTTTTTGGTTTAAAAATATTTTTAGAATCTTGGGATATCGGGAAATTTTTCTTCTCCTCCGTGGACATGAGCCCTTCCTTCCTCTACACAAGTTCTTAGTATAGGATATACTTTTCCAGGATTTAATAGATTATTATTATCTAAAGATTTTTTTATTCTTATTTGCTGTTGTATATCTTCGTCATTAAACATTTCACACATTAATTCTCTTTTTTCAACTCCAACTCCATGTTCTCCTGTTAAAACGCCACCTACTTTAACACAATATTTTAATATTTCTGCACCAAACTCTTCAGTTTTTCTTAAGTCACCTTCTTTGTTAGCATCATACATTATTAATGGATGAAGATTTCCATCGCCAGCATGAAACGCATTTGCAACTGGTAAATTATATTTTTTTGATAATCTATCTATTTCTATCAATACTTCAGATAATTTTCTTTTTGGAATAGTTCCATCCATACAATAATAATCTGGTGCCAGTGCGGCACATGCAGGAAATGCTGCTTTTCTTCCTGCCCAAAATTTAAATCTTTCTTCTTCACTTTTATTAATTCTCAAACTTGATGAATTGTTCTTCTTGGCAAGATCACTAACTTTTAAAATTAATTCATCTACTTCTGACTTTGTTCCATCAAGCTCAACAATTAGCATGGATTCTGCGTCCCTTGGGTATCCTGCTTTGCAATAATTATCGGTAGCTTCTGTTAATGCTTTGTCCATCATTTCCATTCCAGCTGGAATTATTCCATTTGAAATTACATCTGAAACAAAATTTCCTCCATCCTCTACCGAAGGAAAACCAATTAATGCTGTCCTAACTGTTTGAGCTTTTCTTAGTATTTTAACAGTTATTTCAGTAATAACCCCTAGCAATCCTTCTGATCCACTTATTAATCCAAGAATATCATATCCTTCAGAATCAAAAGTTTTACCTCCAACTTTACAAATTGTGCCATCCATAAGAACAATTTCAACGCCTAAAATATTATTTGAAGTAGTGCCATACTTTAATGAATGAACTCCTCCTGAATTTTCTGCAACATTTCCACCTATTGAACATACTATTTGACTCGATGGATCTGGTGCATAATAAAGATCCTTATGCTGAACTGAATGTGTTATTGATAAATTGGTAACTCCTGGTTGAGTTACCACGCAGTTATTATCAAAATCTATTTCTAATATTTTATTAAATTTACCAAGCGATATTAAAACTCCATCCTGTAAAGGAAGGGCACCTCCAGAAAGTCCTGTTCCAGCACCTCTTGGAATAACTTTTATTTTATTTTCATTACAATATTTTAATATTTTGCTTACCTCTAAAGTATTTTCGGGCAACACTACTGCTAATGGTTTTTGTTTGTAAGCTAGCAATGCATCAGTTTCATAAGCTTTAATTTCATCATCTTCACTTAAAACATTTTCTGAATTAGTAATTTTTTTTAAATTACTAATAATAGTAGTTTTTTTTGTCAATATTGATTGATCTACTTTAGGTAATGCTATGTTGCTCATAAACCTACTAATTTAACATTTTTTTTATCTTTTCTAAAGCTTTAGAAATATTATCTTGTGAAGTTGCAAAATTGAATCTTACGTTATCTGTCGCAAATTTTCCAAATGCAGTTCCAGGAATTATAGCAACTCCGGCTTCCTGTAAACATTTCTCCGAAAATTCTTCACCATTCATTCCAGTTCCCTTAACATTGGGAAATACAAAAAAAGACCCTCTTGGCAAACTACATTCAACACCTTTTAAACTTCTTAAGCCATCAACAATAAAATTTCTTCTTATAACAAACTCTTGCATCATATTGTCAAGATGATCCTCGGGTCCTTCTAAAGCTGCAATCCCACCATATTGAGTTGCAGTATTTACACATGAGTGATTATTTACACAAAATTTAAATACATATTCTATCAAATTTTCTGGCCATACTCCCCAACCTAGGCGCCATCCTGTCATAGCATAAGTTTTACTCCAGCCATTGAGTATAATGAGTCTGTCATAAAGACTGGGATAATTAAAAAAAGTTGGAATTTCTTTCTTATCAAAAATCAATCTATCATAAATTTCATCAGTTAAAATTGCTACATGAGGAAACTTTTCTAAACCCTTAGCAAGTTTATCAATTATAGTTTTTTCTGTGAAACCACCGGTTGGATTATGTGGATTGTTTAAAATTAATAAACGAGTTTTTTCATTAATCAAAGACAAAACTTTATCAGGATTAATTGAAAAATCTTTATTTTCAGTTAAGTTAAAAGGAACTGCCTTAGCTCCAGTATAGTTGATCATTGATTCGTAAATTGGAAAACTTGGATCGGGATATATAATTTCTGCACCCGGTTCCCCAAAAAAAGAGATAGCATAATGCATTGTGGGTTTACCACCAGGCATAATAACTATTCTTTCTGGATCAATGTTTGCATGATATAGACTTTTGATTTTTCGACTTACCGCTTCCCTGCATTCAATTATTCCATTTGGCAATGTATAACCGTGATGTCCATCTTTTAAAGCTTGAATTGTAGCATCAACTACATGTTTTGGGGATTTAAAATCAGACTGACCTAAACTTAAATCAATAATTTTTTTTCCTTTTTTTTCTAATTTTTTCGTCTTTGCGAATATGTTGTAGACTGCTTCAGTGCCAAGCCTCTTTACACTTTTAGCAATTTTCATAATATATTTATTAATTAATGATAATGTTTGTTTTATCTAAACACAACTTTAGATCGGTTAAGTTCTTTAACAGATCTACATCCCATTAGAGTCATATCACGTTTAATTTCATCTTTCATTTTTTGCAAAATAGCTTCAACACCCTTTTGTCCTC
>CAJXBA010000053.1 GCA_913050185.1 uncultured Pelagibacteraceae bacterium | reverse complement strand
GAGCCTATTTTTGATCAACATATCTTGTGGTTGGTGGTAGAATGAATTAATGTTAAATATTCAAGACCCTACCGAAGCTAGAAAAATAATTAGAAACAATCAATATGATAAACAAACAGCTGGTACAGCAAGTCAATATGTTCAGGGTAACGTTTGTATTCTACCAAGCAAGTATTCAGCAAATTTTGCAACTTTCTGTAAAAAGAATCCTAAACCTTGTCCATTAATTGGACTTGGAGCTAAAGGGGATCCTAAATTAAGAGATTTAGGCGATATTGACATCAGAACAGATGTTCCAAAATACAGAGTTTGGAAAAAAGGCAAGATTGTGGATGAGCCTTTAGATATAAAAAAATACTGGAATGAAGATTTGGTAACTTTCATCTTAGGATGTTCGATGTCTTTTGAGCTACCTTTAATAGAAGCAGGAATTGAAATTCAACATATAAAAAATAATACAACCGTGCCAATGTATAGAACTTCTATTGATTGTAAGCCTGAAGGTCAATTTCTAGGAAAGATGGTTGTTTCTATGAGACCACTTTCCACTAAAGATACAATTACATCGATCGAGATTTGTTCTAAATACCCTTCTGTTCATGGTGCTCCAATTCACTTTGGTAATCCTGATGAAATTGGAGTGAAAGATATTATGAAACCAGAATATGGGGATCCACCAATATCTTTTAAAAATAATGAAATCCCAGTTTTTTGGGCTTGTGGAGTTACACCACAATTAATTTTAGAAAAGTCAAAACCAGATTTTTGTATTACTCACAAACCAGGATGTATGTTGATTACTGATAAATTAAATTCAGATTTAGCAACTTCTTAAGTGTTATCCTAAAAATACTTTTTTAAGTATTTCACTGTTTAAAACATAATCTGATTTTCCTTCTATGACTAGATGACCACTTTCAAGTACGTATCCTCGATCAGCCATGTTTAAAGCTAGTTTTACATTTTGTTCTACAAATAAAATTGCAATTCCTTTATTCACAATCTCATTAAAAATTTCTTTTATTTTTTCAATCATCTTTGGAGACAAACCTAAAAAAGGTTCATCTACCATTAATAGTTTTGGAATGCCCATTAAACCTCTTGCAATTGCTAACATTTGCTGTTCTCCTCCGGACATAGTATGCGCAAGCTGATTCGATCTATCAGCTAATATTGGAAACATTATATAAACTTCATCTAATGTTTTTTCTTTTTGTATTTTAGCTTCACCATGCCAAGCTCCTAGAAGAAGATTTTGTTTCACAGTTAAGAAAGGGAAAACTCTTCGTCTTTCTAAAACATGTGATATTCCTAATTTAGTTCTCATGTAGGTAGGAAATAAATGGATTTTTTTATTATCAAATAATACTTCTCCATTTTTTGGTTGAATTAAATTACTTATTGAATTTAGTATTGTACTTTTCCCAGATCCATTAGGACCCAGTAATGCTACCATTTCACCTTGATCAATTGATATTGAAACATTCCAAATTACTTGGAATTCATCATATGCAACATCAATGTTATTAACTTGTAGTAGCATTAACTCCTCCAAGATAAGCATCAATTACTTTTTCATTTAGTTGCACATTTTTTGGTTTGTCAAAAACTATTTTTTTTCCTTGATCTAAAGCTAATATCTTATGAGATATATCCATAATCACTCTCATATTGTGTTCAATTGTTAAAATAGTGACCCCTAATTTATTTAACTTTTTAATAAGCTCTACTAATCCTGGAACTGTTTTTTGATCAACTCCACCTGTGACTTCATCCATCATTAATAATTTCGGCTCTGTTGCCATCGCTCTTGCTAATTCTAATCTTTTACGTTGACCTGTTGAAAGTTCTTTAGCAAAATGGTGACGTTTATCTATTAGATCAACAAAATCAATCATCTCTAATGCTTTATCTCTTGCTTGATTTAAATTAATACCTGTAGCTAGAGCTCCGATCATCACATTCTCTAAAAGAGTTTGATCAAGAAAAGGTTTGAGTTTTTGAAATGTTCTTCCAATACCTAAAGAAGATATTAAATCTGGACGCAAATTAAGAATGCTTTTGCCATTAAATTTAACTCCTCCTGTATCAGGTTTTGTATAACCAGTAATTAAATCAAATAATGTAGACTTACCAGCACCATTGGGTCCTATAATACCAATGATTTCTCCAGAACTGGCTTTAAAGGAAATATTGTTATTTGCTTTTATTCCTCCAAAGGATTTGCTTAAATTTTCAACTTCTAAGATATTAGTCATCAGAATTTTTTTCTTTCAAGGATTTTTTTTGGAAAAAAAGAAATCAGCCCACTAGGTCGAAAAATACATATTAACATTATTAAAATACCATAAATTATTAGATCAACGGATCCTCCTGTACCGCCGAAAAATATTCTCGTATACTCTGAAAGCGGGATTAAGATAATTGTACCTATTAAAGGACCCCAAACATTACCAACACCACCCATAACAGCAATTAACAAAACAATTATAGAGATTTCAATGTCAAACATTCTTTCTGGTTCAATCACTAAAATATACTGTGCAAATAAACTTCCCATTGGAGACATTACTATTGCAGAAATTACAAAAGCTATAATTTTATATTTTGCAACTGGTATACCTAGACTAGCCGCTGCTTGAGGATCGTCTCGAATGGCGCGTAACTTAAATCCTATTTTTGATCTATATAGGATCCAAATAGAAAAATAAGATAATAAAAAGAAAATTAAAAAAATATAATAGTAGGGGATTTTACTTTCATGAAACTGTAATGTTAACCAGGGGCTGTCCCAATTTAAAGGAATCCAAAGACCTGAAGCCGCACCTATTAAATCCCATCTTTGGAAAATAATCTGAAAACTAAATCCAATTAACAGTGTAGCAATAGCAAAATAATGTCCAGAAAGTCTTAACATTGGAATACCAATTGCTATGGCAACTAGAGAAGAAAAAAGAATTCCTACGAAGATTCCTATCCAAGGAGTAATGCCATACTCTACATAAAAAAAAGAGCTTGTGTAACCTCCTATTCCAAAAAAAATAACATGACCTAAGCTTATTTGACCTGAAAACCCTGCAATAACATTCCATGATTGTGCCATTACAGCATACATAAAAATCATAATCATTAGATGTAATTGAAAATTTGAAGGATTAATAAAAGGAAAAAAGAAAAATAAAGTTACTAGAAAAAAAATTAATGCAAAAATGAATTTGTTAGTATGCCATACGGGTTCAAGTTTTGCATTTTGTAAATTGTTATTCATTAGTTATCTACCAAACAATCCTTGGGGACGATAAATTACGACTATTAAATAAATTAAAAAAACATAAAGTAATTTGTAAGAAGGATCGATTAATAAACCTCCTAAAGATTCTACTAAACCAATAATAATACCTGCTATTAAACAACCAATAATACTTCCAAAACCACCGAGGGCAACAGCTACAAAAGCAAATAGTGCAAAATGCACACCTACATCAGGAAAAATAAAAAAAAAGTTAGACATCATTGTACCTGCAATGCTTACACATGACAAACCCAATGCCCAACCTAATGCAAACATTTTATTTGAATTAATACCCAATGTTTCTGCTGCTTTGCGATCTTGCGCAGTCGCTTGTAACGCAAGTCCAGTTTCGGATTTATTTACGAATAAATATAATAGTAAAAAAGATAGCAAACATACAAGACTTGCATAAAATTGTGGTTGACCAATAAATATACCAGCAATTTCTAATCTACCTTCTAAAAGAGGATTAGCTACATTTCTAAAGTCAGGTGTCCATAAAAATTGTGCAAGAGATCGCAAAAAAACTGACAGACCAAATGTTGCACAAATTTGAACAATCATTTTTGCTTTTAAAATATATCGAATTAAAAGATAATGGGTTAGAATTCCACTTATAGCTAAAATTAGCATAGTAATAGGAATTGAAATAATTGGATCTAATCCAAGTAAAGTCCATAACCAAAATGAAGAAAACATAGATAACATGAGATGTTCTCCATGTGCAAAATTTACAATTCCCATTAATCCAAAAATTAAACTTAAACCGGCTGCAATGAGTGCATAAATAAACCCCATTAATAAGC
>CAJXBA010000052.1 GCA_913050185.1 uncultured Pelagibacteraceae bacterium | reverse complement strand
TGATCGATTCCAATTTTTTGAGTTACATTTAAAGCATGCTTTCTAGAACTGTTAGTAAATATAAATTTTTTTCCTTCAAGTTTTTCTAATTCTTCACCGAGCGGAAGATCTGTTTTAAGAAAATTTATATCTATATCATGCACAAATTCTAAAAATTCATTTGCATCGATCTTGTGATTTTTTATCATTCCATTTAAAGTTGTGTTATATTTATAAAAATATTTTTGTTGAATTTCTTTTGCTTCGCCTACGCTAATATTAAGTTTTTCTGATATGTACTTGGACATTCTTTTACTAACCTGTTCAAAAACTCTAGTTTCCCCTGAGTATAAAGTGTTGTCCAGATCAAATATCCAAAATTTACTAAATTGAAGTGCTTTCATTTTCTAATCAGAGTTCCTGCACCTTGATCTGAAAATAATTCGAAAAGAATTGAGTGTGGTTTTCTCCCATCAATGATTACAACACCTTTTACATTATTATTCAAAACATTAACGCATGTTCTTATTTTTGGGATCATTCCTCCATGGATTATTTCATTATAGATAAGTTTTTCTGCTTGAGCTGATCTTATTTCAGAAATCAATTCATTATTTTCATCATAAACTCCTTTCACATCAGTCATTAGCAGTAATCTTCTTGATTTTAAGTTTGTAGCTAAAGCACCTGCTGCGGTATCAGCATTAATATTGTAAGCTTGTCCTTTTTCGTCTAATCCCATTGGCGCCACGACTGGCACAAAGTTTTTTTGAATAAAATTATTGATAAGTTTAACATCAATATTAGTTGGGTTACCCACGTATCCCAATTCCTTATTTTTTTGTTCAACATAAATTATGTTGCTTTCTCTAACTGTAATAGATTTTGCTTTACAGGATTTTTTTTCCAAAGCACTGACAATCTCTTTATTGAATTCTATCATCACATTCTCGACAATTTTGATTATTTTTTCATCCGTTACTCTTAGTCCCATAATAAATTTACTTTCAATATTTAATTCATCTAGTTTTTTTTTGATTCCCAATCCACCACCATGTACTAATAAGGGTGTTAATCCTAATTTTTTTAGAATAGCAACATCTTCAATAAAATTATTAAATAAATCTTGATCTAAAAGAACACGACCTCCACATTTGATAACTATTTTTTCTTTTGAATATTTTTTTACGTATTTTTTGACCTCTTGAGTTGGCGGTCCATCTTTAGGCCAAAACGTTTTTATTTTTGAATCTAAATTTTCGGAATGTAACATTATCTAACGGTCTTTACTTTTGTTCCCCTTATGATGACCCATTGTTGAGCGATAGTTAAGACGTTGCTTATGGTCCAATATACTACGAGTCCCGACGGGAAGGGAGCCAATATGATTGTTAAAAAAATTGGTAAAAACATAAAAATTTTTGCTTGCATCGGATCTGGTGGAGTTGGATTTAGTTTTTGTTGTAGGTACATAGTTAAACCCATAAGAATTGGCCACACACCTATCATCAAAAATGTAGGAGGATCCCACGGAATTAATCCAAATAAATTAAATATTGAAGTTGGGTCCCTAGCAGATAAATCCTGAATCCAACCAAAGAAAGGTTGTTGTCTCATTTCTATTGTGACATATAGCATTTTGTAAACTGCAAAGAAAAACGGAATTTGAATCAGAACTGGCAAGCAACCAGAAACAGGGTTAACCTTTTCTCTTTTATACAATGCCATCATATCTTGTTGCAGCTTAACTTTATCGTCCTTATGTAACTCTTTTAATCTCACCATTTCAGGTTGAAGGATTTTCATTTTAGCCATAGATCTAAAAGAATAATTAGCTAGTGGAAAAAATGCTAAACGCACAAGCGCAGTCAAAATTATTATAGCAACCCCAAAGTTGCCAGTTAGTTTAAAAAAATACTCAATTACAAAAAATAATGGTTTAGTAATGAAATAAAACCAGCCCCAATCTATAGCTAGATCAAATTTTTCTATACCCATCTTTTCAGCATAATTATCTATAACAGCAACTTCTTTTGCTGCAACGAAAGCATTTATTTCATTTGTAATAGAAGTGTTCGATCCAAGCACTTCTGGTCTTTTAATTATGAAATTGGCTTTATATTTTCCATCGGTAGTAAAAAATTCAGATTTAAATTCTTTCCCTTTTTCAGGAACTATTGCCGTAAGCCAATATTTATCGGTAATTCCCAGCCATCCTTTTGAACTGTTGGTAGTGATTTTTTCATCTTCTATGTCTTTGTAATCTTCTTCTTTAAGTTCTTCATCAAACATTCCAATAAAACCTTCGTGCAAAATGTATATAGGTATTACATCGGGTTTGTAATTTCGTGTTATTTGTGCGTAAGGAAAAAATTCATAAGATTTATCCGTGGTGTTTTTAACACTTTGGGTTATTCTGAATAAAAATTTATCATCCAGTTCAATTTTTTTTGTGAAAATTAAACCTTCATTATTATCCCACTCAATCACCACTGGACTATTTGGTGTAAGCAAATTATTTCCTTTCACTTTCCAGATTGTATTATCCAAGGGCAACTTCAATTTTTCCTTGCTATTGGAGGCCCAACCCGTTTCTATGTAATATCCTTTTGAAGTATCTTTTGGATTTAAAAAAATTACTTTTTCATCACTATCCAAACTTATATTGTAATTTTTAAATATAATATCATCTATAATTGCACCCTGAAGTGATATTGATCCTTTGATGTTATTATTTTCTATTTTTATTCTACTAGCGTAATCAATTGCTTCATTTCTTGTAATTTTTTTCGATGATTTGTCTTTTTCGATTGAAGGAGAGGAAGATTCCTCTTTTTTTACTATTTGGTCTTCTACAATCTGTCTTTCAACGGGAGGTGGTTCAAAAAAAGTTGCCCAAAAAACCAAGACTAAAGTTGAAAGCACAATAGCCATTAATACATTTTTTGTATCCATTTACTTCTTTCCTTTTTTCAAATTTGGTGCAGGATCAAATCCACTTCTGCCGCCCAAAAATTTTATTGGATGGCATCTGAAAATTCTTTTTATTCCCAATAAAAAACCTTTCAAAGTTCCATTAAGTTTTAAGCAATCCATAAAGTATTCTGAACAAGTAGGTTGATATCTGCATGTTGATGGAAAGTAGGGTGAGATAAAATATTTATAAAGCTTTATTAAAAAAATTAATAAATAATAAAATAGTTTCATGATCTATTCATCTATTTGCTTTATTTTTTTAAACACATTATCGAATTCATTAACAATAAGTGGAAATTTATCACTATATACATTATTTCTTCCAAAAATTACATAAGTATAGCTAAGGTCAATTGCTCGCTTTTCTTTTATAATTTTTTGAACGGCCCCTCTTAATTTTCTTCTTATTTTGTTTCTTCTTACTGCATTTCCTATATTTTTTTTAATCACAAAGCTTATATTTAAATTGTTATTTTCTTCAGAAAAATTTTTTTCAAAATAAATCGAAAAATATTTTGCATTTATTATTTTTTTCCGTAAAATTTTCAAAAATTGTTTGCTTTGATTTAGACTCTTAAATTTTATCATTTCAAGAACTTATTTAAGTGGATATTCTTTTTCTTCCTTTTGCTCTTCTTCTGGCAATAAGTTTTCGACCACCTTTTCTTCTCATTCTGGATCTAAATCCATGCCTTCTTTTTCTTACGATTCGACTTGGTTGATAAGTTCTTTTCATAAAATTTATTTAGTTCTTTATAAAATTTTCTGCTATTTATAGGTAATAAGAGTCAATAAGTACAGATAAAAAATAATTTATGAACTTTGAATCCACGAACTTTAAAATTTATTTAGGGAGTGCTTATCTAGTTGTTCTTTTGACAGGTATTTATTTTTTACTTTCTAATTTTGATATTAGTGATTTAACTAGCTACGAATTTATAAGAGAAAATAAAGGATTAATTATAAAATTTAAGGAAAACAATATTTTCTTTATGACAATTATTTTTTTTATTACTGTCATTTTGTTAAATATACTTTTGTGTCCAATGCTGTTACCTACTTTAGTGATTGGCTTTATATTCGGTAAATGGTTGGGAACATTGATACTGATAACTGGAAATACAATTGGTGGCCTTTTGCTGTATCTGTTAGCAAAAACTTTTTTTAGCGAGTTAATAGAAAAAAAACTTAAAACAAAATTTTCTAAATTTGTTGAATTTTTTAAAAGAAATGAAACTATATATTTCATGTGTTTTAGATTTGCTGGAGGAGGGGGCACTCCCTTTCCTATTCAAAATGTTTTACCAGCTATTTTTAATATGTCCGTTAAAAATTATATTATTGC
>CAJXBA010000051.1 GCA_913050185.1 uncultured Pelagibacteraceae bacterium | reverse complement strand
CATTTTAAAAAATTAAATATGGGTTTAGCTCCCCACTACAAAATAAAACAAACGTGTAAAAAAAGTATAATGAGATTCTGAAACCATGATTGCTATAAATACTCCTATAAGAGTCATGGGCCATAAAAGAACATTAACAATAGCCCAACGTTCCCAATATAAGTGCATAAATATCGCCATTATCAATCCTGCCTTTGTAAGCATAAAAGCAACAATTAAAGTCCATCTAAGCAATCCTTGAAATTCCATATAATCAACCATGTATGAAAAGAAACTAAATACGAATAATAAACCCCAAATCCAGAGATAGATTCCAATTTTATGTGTATGTACTTCTTGTTTTTTATTTTGTTCCATTGTTTACCCTACCAAAGATAGAAAAATGCAAAAATGAATACCCAAACCAAATCAACAAAATGCCAATAAAGTCCTAGAATTTCAATGGCCTCATAGTTAGATTTCATAGAAGTAAAATAGCCTTTTCGACCCGTATCAAAATCACCTCTAAAAGTTTTTCTTGCAAAAATTAATAAAAAAATCACACCAATCGATACGTGAGTACCATGAAAGCCGGTTACCATAAAAAAGAAGGATCCAAATTGGTGTGCTCCAAAAGGATTATACCAAGGTCTTACACCATCATGGAAAATTAACTTTGACCACTCAAATGCTTGCATACCAACAAACGTTAGTCCACCCAAAGCTGTTGCTACTAAAAACCAGGCACATAGTTTACGTCTTTTTTCATAACCAAATTTAACTGCAATAGCCATTGTTCCACTGCTTGTAATTAATACAAAGGTCATAATTGCTATAAGTAATAGAGGAACAGGTGTCCCGAAAACTGTTAATCCAAAAACTTCGCTGGCATTTGGCCATGGTACAACTGTTGAAGCACGAGCTGTCATTAACGAGATTAAGAAACAGCTAAAAATAAAAGTATCACTTAAAAGAAAAATCCACATCATTGCCTTACCCCAAGGAACACCTTTAAAAACTCTTTGATCAGAGCCTAAATCATGCACAAAACCTTTTGGACCCTGTGGAAGTTTTGAAATATCAAATTGACTCATTGTTTATTACCTATTTATGTTGCTATCATCAAACCGAATAAAACCATCCATACTATAAGCAGAAAATGCCAATAAACAGAACACAACCCGATTGCCTGTTTTATTTTCGTTACACTATAATTGTTTTGAAATAGTTTCGTTGTAGCTCTGCCCCAAAAAAATAAACCTCCTAATACGTGCAAGCCATGTAGTGCTGTAAATAGATAAAAAAATGCATTTGCTGGATTAGTTGAAGCATACTGCCCAAGATTTACATAGTGTTGCCACACTAATAATTGACCCGTGATAAAAGCAAAAGTTAGAAACCCAACTAAAAGTAAGCCATTTTTTGCTTTTTCAAATTTGTTTTGATCAGATAAAATTTTGGTCTTATGAAAAACAATACTAGTAAAAATTAAAATAACTGTATTAATCCAAAGCAGCCATGGCTCAGATAAACTTTTCCAATCGTGAACTAACATTCTATCTGAGTAAGAAACAACGAATAAAGAAAAAATGACCGTACTGACAACCATAATTGTTCTAACACCAAGGTTAGCTTTGCTTAAACCTAACGTTTTTCCATCATGTGCGTTATCAATAGTGGCTTGAGATGATTCCCATGGTTTTTGGGATAATAATTTAAAAATATTTAACTCTCTTTTGCTCACGTTATTTCTACCTTTGCTGTAGGAACTTGACTGGGAGGAACATTCTGTGGAATATATTCTTTATCAGATCCTGGTACACTAAAATCATAAGGCCAACGATAAACTACCGGCAACTCTTTTCCAAAATTTCCATGTGTTGGAGGATAATCAGGAGTATGCCATTCTAATGAATTTGCCTTCCATGGATTTCGCTCTGATTTTTCTCCTTTAAACACACTGCTAAAAATATTGTACAAAAATAAAATTTGAGTAAAACCAACAATTAAAGCTGCTACAGTGATAAACTGATTTAAACCTACCCCAGAAGTCATATATGGGCTATCGTACATTTCGAAATATCTTCGCGGAACTCCAATAAAACCTAGATAATGCATTGGAAAATATATCGCATACGCTCCAAGGAAAGTTACCCAAAAGTGAATTTTTCCCAAAGTCTGATTTAGGTGTCGTCCTGTAATAAGAGGATACCAGTGGTAAATTGCTCCGAACACTACCATAAGAGGCGCAATGCCCATTACCATGTGAAAGTGAGCAACTACAAAATAAGTATCCGATAATGGAATATCTATAATCACGTTTCCTAAAAATAAACCTGTTATACCTCCATTAACAAATGTTACGATAAAACCTAGAGAAAATAACATTGGAATTGTAAGATGAATATTTCCTCTCCATAGAGTTAAAACCCAGTTATAAACTTTAATTGCCGTTGGAACTGCAATAATTAATGTAGTTGTTGCAAAGAAAAATCCAAAGTATGGATTCATGCCGCTTACATACATGTGATGCGCCCAAACAATAAAGCTAAGAGCTCCAATAATAACAATCGCCCACACCATCATTCGATAACCAAAAATATTTTTTCTCGCATGAACTGAAATCAAATCAGAAACAATACCAAAAGCAGGAAGCGCAACTATATAAACTTCGGGATGACCAAAAAACCAGAAAAGATGTTGAAATAAAATAGGACTACCGCCTCCAGTTTTTAATTTTTCACCCATTGTAAATATATCTGGCATGAAAAAGCTTGTTCCTAGCATGCTATCAAGAGTCATCATTATAGCAGCAACAAAAAGGGCAGGAAAAGCTAGAAGAGCAAGAACTGTAGCTGTAAAAATGCCCCAGACTGTAAGTGGCATACGCATCAATGTCATGCCACGGGTTCTCGCTTGTAGAACTGTAATTACATAGTTCAAACCACCCATTGTGAAACCAATAATAAACATTGCAAGCGATACTAACATTAATACAATTCCATACTCAGAGCCTGGCGTTCCTGGTAATATGGCTTGCGGTGGATATAAAGTCCAACCTGCTCCGGTTGGTCCCCCAGGTACAAAAAAACTCGCAATCAAAACTAATACAGCTGCTAAGAACATCCAATAACTCACCATGTTCACATAGGGAAAGACCATATCTCTAGCTCCGACCATTAGTGGAATAAGATAATTTCCAAATCCTCCTAAAAATAAAGCGGTAAGAAGATAGATCACCATAATCATTCCATGCATAGTCACTGATTGATAATAAGTAGCCGGACCCAGAAAAGAAAAAGTTTCTGGAAAACCAAGCTGTAATCTCATTCCCCAAGATAAAACTAATCCTATTAAACCAATTGCAGTCGCCGTTAGAGCGTATTGAACACCGATAACCTTCGCATCCTGACTGAAAACCCATTTGGTCCAAAAACTTTTAGCATGATATAATTCTTGCTCAGGAGCTTCCTTTGCAGGAATATGTTCCGCTGGTGGAGCATAACCACCAGATGAAGAGTCTGCTGATTTTGCTTCTATTTTATTGTCTTTATATTCTTCGCTCATATTTCTTTCCTAATATTTAATTTTTGCTTTCTGCAACCAATAATTTTTTTTCAACACTATTTTTTGCCAACATTTTTTCGTGTGTAATCTGTTTAGCTAACCAATTTGAATAATCTTTCTCCTCATCCACCAAAACACGTCCTCGCATAGCATAATGGTTAGTACCACAGTACTCAGCACAAAGAATTTCGAAATCTCCTTTTTTTTCAGGAGTAAACCAATAATAACTGATAATGCCTGGAAGCGTATCCATTTTTGCTCGGAACTGGGGAATATAAAAATTGTGAAGCACGTCTAATGAACGAAGTTCTACTTTAACAGGTTGATTAATTTTCAAATGAAGATCAGCATCCATAACTAAAATATCATCTTTGCTATTTGGATCTTCCGGATTCAATCCATATGGATTTTCATCGCTAATTAATGAAACGCTTGTTGTTCCTAAGGTTCCATCGTTACCAGGTAATCTAAAATTCCAACCCCACTGATAAGCCAGAACTTCTATTTTAACAGCATCTTTTGGAACTGATATGTATTTGTTCCAAGTTACTAGGCCAGGAGCAAGTAAAGCTACAACACCTAAAGCTGTAATCAAAGTAAGTCTAAATTCTAATTTTTTATCTTCAGGTTTATATTCTGCCTTTCTGTCAGGTCTGTATCGATAACGCCATACGCAATAGGCCATAAATAAACAAACCACAACAAAAACAGTACCTGTAACCCAAAATGTAAGAATAATATTGGCGTCAATACTTCCCCAATTTGAAGCAACTGGTGTCCACCACCAAGGACTCCAAAAATGAAAAATAAT
>CAJXBA010000050.1 GCA_913050185.1 uncultured Pelagibacteraceae bacterium | reverse complement strand
TATCTAATATTAACTCTGCCCAGATATTCAATTCTCTATTTGAATAATTATTCAGAAATTTCATTTAACTCATCCTTTTTCTTATTAATTAATAATTATAATGTAAGAAATATATTACATATTGACTAATATATATTACATTAGTGCTACTCTCCCGAAGCCACGCATTTGCGGACTATAATTTTTTTTGATTAAATCGACGCTAATTCGTCCTTTAACTAATTTAAGGTAGAAGAAGCTGCATGAGGCTCATAATCCGATGGGTGGATTATTTATCTAAATTCCATTTAGGTTGAAAGAGATTTTTCCCTTCAAACAATTTTGTTCCATTAACGTAGCTATAATATTTTCTGCACTCGCAGGAGAGATACTCGATATCGATGGGTTGAAATTCCCGTTTGGCTTCCGGCCAGTATTCTTTTTGCAGCTTGATCATTTGGTCGCACGTTTGCTGATGATCGTCTAAACCAAAATGTGTCTGAAGCCGATCCAGGTAAGCTACCGCACCAATGCCTGTGGGAACATGGCTTCCTGGATCAATCACGTCAGGACGAAACCAGGCTAAATCAATGATAGCCATAAAAATCGGAAAATCGTTTTGCATTCTAAATAGATCATTCACTCCGTTGGTAGCTTTGATCACATCACCTTGAGCTCCAGTGATAGTCTCTGTTAATAATTCTTTGATTTTTCCAAAAAGTATAGTGGCCGCGTCTAACCGTGAGTATTGTGCCCCTTCCCAATGCACCGGTTCAACAGGGTAAGCCGTAACGTTACACCAGGGCTCAAGGGTTTCCAGTTTTTTACGTAATTCTTCGGGCTTAGAAAGGATGTTTGTCGCCAATTTGTCCAGGGTCTGCTGCCTATTGCACCAGCGAGAGAAAAACAAGGCTTGAATCAAGGTTGGCAAATCTTGTTCTAAGTTTTTTGCAAAGCGAAGGACAGCTATGCTGCCTCGATCATCTTCCCTAAATACATTCAGGAAACGGCCCTTTTGAAAAATGGGGTCCTCCGTCCATGGAGCCGGACTTCCACTTTCTCTTGCTAAACGAATATTTTCTCGTTCCCGGCAAAAATCAAAAAAAGCGGATGCAGGATCTTTGAGAATTAAACCATCAAGTGCCGTGGCATAAGGGTTGTGAAATTCATTCATTTAAGTAGCAATTATAAAACAACAAGCCAATTTAAAATAGAAGAGATGTCGGAATCATAACCCGATTGATAGATGTTTTTAATTAAAAGAAAGATTCTTAATTAAATTAAGTAATCTGAATAAACTGCGGTATACTCCCCGCTCAATAACTTATAATTATTAATACTGATCTTTAATATGAGTCATACAAAAACTGAAAACAGAGAATCTTTTTTAAATTTTTCTTTAAAAGGTGAACTAATAAAAGCTATCAAAGAGCTAGGCTTTGATCATGCAACGCCTATTCAGAGAAAAGTTATTCCACATTTAATGTCTTCTGATCAAGATTTGATTGCTTCTGCCCAGACTGGTACAGGAAAGACAGCTGCATTTGGCTTACCTTTATTAGATTTGACCATTACAAGGGATACTAACGTTCAGACACTTATTTTATGTCCTACGCGAGAACTTTGTATTCAAATTACAAAGGACCTAATAAGTTATTCAAAATATGTAAAGATGATAAATATTTTAGCGGTTTATGGAGGAGCTAAAATTGAAAAACAAATAAAATCATTAAAAAAAGGACCTCAAATTGTTGTTGGTACTCCAGGTAGGACAAAGGATCTAATTAGAAGAAAAAAATTGTTTGTTGGAAAAATTAAACGTTTGATTTTGGATGAAGCAGACGAAATGCTATCAATGGGATTTAAAGATGATCTTGAAACAATTATTCACGCAACATCAAAGAAAAAACAAATTTTACTTTTTTCAGCAACAATGACCCCTAAGGTTGTTGCGGTTACAAAAAAATACATGAGAAACTCTTTAGAGATAGCTGTTGCGCGCGTAAACCGAGCTGCTGATAATGTTCAGCATTTATTTTATATGGTACAAGCAAAAGACAGATACGAAGTAGTAAAGCGAATTGCAGATATGAACCCAGATATATATGGAATTGTATTTTGTCGTACACGTAGGGAAACCAAAGAAGTTGCTAATAAACTAATGAATGATCATTACAATGCGGATACGATACATGGGGATTTATCCCAAGCTGAAAGAGATGATGTTATGGGGCGTTTTAGAAAACGTCAATTACAAATCTTAGTAGCAACAGATGTAGCCGCCCGTGGATTAGATGTTGAAGATTTAACTCATGTGATTAATTATAATTTGCCTGATGATGATGAAATATATATCCACAGAAGTGGAAGAACTGGAAGAGCAGGAAAGAAGGGCGTATCAATGGTTATTATTCATGGACGTGAAATAAGAAAATTAAAAGATATAGAAAGAATGTCTGGTATATCCTTTACAAAGAAAGATGTTCCAAATGGATTAGACATATGTAAGAAACGTTTGTATGCACTTATTGACAAAATTGAGAAAGTCAATGTTAATGAAGAGCAAATAGAGCCATTTTTGCCATATATTTATGAGAAACTCAATTGGCTGGATAGAGAAAAACTCATTAAACACTTTGTATCGACTGAATTCAATAGATATTTATCATATTACAAAAATTCAAAAGATATTAACGTGGAAGCCTATGAGAAGGGAAACACTAAAAGGAAAAAAAGGAATCGAAGAAAATTCTTTAATTCAAAAAAAAGTAATAGAAAAAACAAATGGAATAAAAGAAAAAGAACAAAATAATTGCACTTTTATTCTTTAATCAAAATAATTAAATAGAGTTACCTCTTTCACAACATCAAGCCCCACACTCGTGGGGTTTTTTGTTTGTGGGAGGATGGGTAGATTTAGGAATGATTAGATGTTTATTATTGCTTTTTATTGGGTTGGCTTCTATTGGCTGTAACAGGAAGAATATGAAAAAAGGCATATATGAACAAGGCAATTACATAAATGAAAAAAACGATAAAATAAATACTTTTTATATATATGATTTTGTTCCAGAAGAAACAATAAAAATGCATGCAATGAAATCTGAGCATACCATCGGAAGTAGGACAGCTAATTATTATTTTTCATATAACGCAAATATACCAAACCAGGCTCTTGTATTAGCTGAAAGTCTATCTGAAGCTAATAAACTTATTGATGATTATTCCTATGGCATAAAATATGCATTTATCAGAAATCAAGCTGGTGAGATAAAATTTGTGGATTGTTCTGAATCGCCAGATGATGAACTATGCACACCAGATTAAATTATTATGGCTGTATTGATTGGCTTAATAGTCATGTTTTACATGGAATCAAAAAAGAATGTCATTGCTTCTTCTGACGAGGAAGAATGAAATTATTTTAAATACATTAAGCCCCACCTCCGTGGGGTTTTTTGTTTGTGGGATGATGGATAGATTCCACATGTTTGAATGAATAATAAAGGAAAGGAATTATGGAAATGATATTAATCGTTCCATTCTTCGGCTACGGCGCATAGCTGAACCGTTAGGCAGCAAAAAATCATAACAATCAAAAGGAGTAAGTATGGACGTTTCTAAGTTGAAGGCAGGTGACAACCACTATATGGCGTATGTTGGGCCCCCTACCCAATATGATTTCATGGGCGCCACACAGTTTCGTTTACTCTCTACCTTAGGTCTTCGTGCAAATCATTCCTTGCTGGATTTTGGGTGTGGTTCACTTCGTGCTGGCAGATTATTTCTCACTTATCTAGATGAGGGGGCGTACTTCGGAATAGAGCCAAACAAATGGTTGATCGAAGATGCTATCAAGAATCAGATCGGAAAAGACCTGGCCACACTGAAGAAGCCGCATTTTGATCACAACGGCGACTTCAAAACTGATGTCTTTTCCCAACAGTTTGATTTCATTATCGCTCAATCTATTTTCTCTCACACTGGTAGCGATCTTATCACTACTGCTTTGAGCAATTTTAAAGAATCGTTGAAACCAAATGGTCTTATCGCTGCCACCTTTATTGAAGGAATTACAGACTTTGATGGTAGAGGTTGGGTATATCCTGGTTGCGTTAATTATCGGTCTTCAACTATAAGACGGTTTGCTGAAGAAGCTGGTTGTTTTGTCATCCGAATTCCGTGGTATCACCCCAGACAAACGTGGTATGTCTTTTCAAAGGAAAAACATCGGCTCCCCAATAAGGCGATGTTGCGCCATTTGAGTGGTGCGGTCCTGTTTGAGCAGGAGTTCGATGAAAGCTGGAAACGAAGCAAGAAGATCATGCATTTATTCAAGAGTTATTTGAAACAACTTTTACCTCGACCGATTAAGAACGGCCTCAAAAAATTGATGGCAAATAGAGTGAACAATCGGTAAAAATGCCTAACAAAGCGCTCCACCTGACTGCTATTCCGAAGCGCTCCATAGCGGCAGGTGAGCTTGGGCGTTAGCAAACATGATAGAAAACACACTAAAAAAATGAGCAAAATAACAAGGAGAGATTTTATTAATGGAACTTTAATGGCAGC
>CAJXBA010000049.1 GCA_913050185.1 uncultured Pelagibacteraceae bacterium | reverse complement strand
AAGCAAATAGTGGTTGCTGCCAGGTTGCCATTTCGTAATTTATTGCCCATAACAAACATTCATTAGAATCAGCGTTGGATTATTTATATGCTAACTGGGCCGGAAAGGAAAAATTGGAGAGGTGGGTTTAGTACCCTGCTCCCCCAATAAGATGGTTTAGTTAACATTATTTCTTATACTAAAAAAATAATTTATAGTTAATCAATATATTTCTACCTGCTTCAGGCATAATTGATTTTATTTTTGATAAATGATTATAATATTCTTCATTGAAAATATTATTGAACTGAATGGTAATATTTTGATTCTTCCTACCATAACTTAATATAAAATCAACTAAAAAAGATGAGGGAGTATAGCTTTCAAATTCACCCAGTCTATTTTGAGCATGTATTTTAGATAATCTTATATTATAATTCATGAATTCTTTCTCATATTCAAATATCATTATTTGTTTATCAGGATTTATATATGAAAGAGGTAATCCACTTGTTAAGTCATCGCCTCTAACTAAGGAAAAATCATAAACCATTTTATAATTCTTATAACTATATCCTAAACTTAATTCTATACCTTTAATTGTTGATTTAACGCCTTCAGTCTGATATTTATATAACCATCCAATGGGACCAGAGCCCCATTCAATAAAATCAGTACCTGCACATGGATGGTCCTCTCCATCCACAAATTCTCCATCACATTCTCCCATTTTACTCATTTGATGATAATAAGGGCTATAATTATAAAAGGTGGTAATTGATGTTGTAAGTGGATAAGCATTATAAGCAATTGAAGATTCGATTCCATATATTTTTTCTACATCTAAATTTGGTTCCCCAATTTCATAAGAATATGCACCAAGATGAGGACCATCTGAATATAGTTCTTCTACCCTTGGCGCCCTCATTGTATTCATTATCCAGGTATTAATTTCAAAATCATTCATTATTTTATTAAATCCCAAAGATGAAGAGAAATAAATGAAGTTTCTATTTATTATTTGTTGGCTCTCTATATTATCATAATTATATTGATTTGGGTTAATTGATAGATAATTAAGCCTGGAAGAGATTAATATGTTGAAACTACTAAATTCTGTTTCATTAAAACCATATAGTGATAAATCTAATTCATTAGTATTTGGAGTCAGATAAAAACCACCTGATGAGAATTGTTTATAATCTAATTCGGAACCTATTATTGAATGTAATGATTGCACTTCAATTTTTACACTGTTCGTTCTTTTATTAAGAGCCACCCCTAATACATTTTCCCGTTCAAACTCTTTATGGCCATAATCAATTAGATTATATTTTATATCAAATTGATTAAATGTATACAATGAAATATCTCGATGATAATTAGATTGGAATGTAAATTTTTCCAGTCCTATATCGACCCCATTTATGTGCCCTTCTGTACTTGGCGGAATTCCATAATCCATATTTTGATTTTCAATAGTAAAATTGATATAACTATCTTTATTGTATTTCGTGAATCCTAATTTATAATTTGATGTTCTAGAATATGTGTTGTCCAATTCACCAATGGGGCTGGTTTGATTCTGTGTATTTCTATTATTAATCATAATATTCAGCTGATTTTTCTTCATAGGTATGTAAAATATTGCGTTTCCATAAATCCCTTTATTAAATGTTTCTCCTCCCATTACGAATTTTGTATGGAATTTTTGTACTTTTACTTTGGGGTTTCCAATCATACTGGTATTTATAACCCCTCCTATCGCATTGGGACCATATAATAAAGACTTAGGCCCTCTTATGATTTCTATTTCGCTCACTTCAGTCATATCTAAAGTTATTACATGGTCAATAGATGATTGAGATAAATCTCCTGTCTCTGTACCATCCTTTGTAAGTAATAATCTATCTCCCATATATCCCCTCATCACAGGTTTTGATACTGCTATACCAAATGAATTAACTCCAATATTAGACTGGTTAGATAATGTTGTAGCTATATTGCCGCTAAGATTATCGTTTAATTTTTGCCCGCTTAATAAAATATCAGATGTTTGACGTGATTTATGTTTATGAGAATGGATATGAATCGATTCTAATTCTAATGATTGGGTTGTTATCAATATGTCACCTAAATTAATTTTACTTTTTGATACATCCAGTTGTATAGTTAATTCTTTATACCCCATCATTTTAATATTTAATTCGCTACTGCCTCCTACTTGTTCATTCCATATTAAATGAAAATATCCTTCCGCATTAGTTGTGGTTCCAATATTGGTATCTCTAATGAAAATATTAACATTGTATACGGGTATTTTTGTTTCAGAATTTAAAACTTTCCCTGAAATGCTATATGTCTGAGGTAATGAATACCCCAGACATATAACAACAATAATTAAAAGTTGATGTCTTTTAATTTTGTGCATTTACAGTAATAGGTACATTTTTTGTAGGAGTAAAGTCAGCATGGTCTCCATGCATCAACTCTAATTTAAAACTGGTAGAACCTTCACTTACTCCAATGATGTGAATTCCCATTTCATGATGTTCTTCTTCCTCTTCTTCAACTTCGATTTTTGCGATAGCAGTATCATTTTCAGAAATCCTTAATCCATCTTCTTCATCTGCTTGATCATCATGGTCGTCATGACCCTCATCTTCATCTTCCTCATGTTCAATTTCATTGCCGTCATCATCAAGAAAATGGACTGAAAGTTCAAGTGTTTCTCCAACAATGGTGGTAATCGTATCTGATGAAGCACCTTTAAACTGTCTGTAAACCTTATTACCACTTTCATCTTCTAAAACAAAACCTTCTGCTGTAGCGTGCTCCTCATCTGATGATAAACCATCATAACAGCCTGTAGGTAGTAAACCTAAAAACAGTAAAAAATATAAATGTTTAATTATAATTTTCATTATAGTAAAATATCCTCATATAATAAATTAACAGCAATAACTAGTCGATTAAATTTCGACTAATAAAAAAGTAATCTTGATTGAAATTTATTAGGAGATGGGTGGAGCTCTGGAAAGATATATTTTAGCACTACTGAGGTCAATGGCACTAAAATATTCAAGTACAAATTGAAAGGTTTTGTTTTTTAGAAATTTTTCTTCGTCAAAATCTGTAAAATAATTAGTACTATTTTCAATAATTATACATTCTTCACATTCATAATTTGCATGATTTTCATGATTATGCTCATTTAAATAATGAATATTTGAAAATAGTACATTTCCAACTAATAAAAATATTACATTACAGATAATTAGTAAATTTTTCACAGATAAATTTATTAACAAAATTTCATATTTTTTGTTTTATTTTTTATGAATATATGCGAACTGGGTTAGGAAGGAAGAATTGGAGAGGTGGGTTTAGAGCATAGTTTATTTATATCTGCCTGGATTTCGTTATTATCATAATTCTCTTCTAATTGTATATCGCCATTAGAATCATAGTTTATCCAAGTACCAACTCGGCACATTTCCTTATATTGACCTTTAAGGCGAATCTGTCCATTATCCCAATAATAAATAATTTCACCATCCACTAATCCATTTTTATAATGTTTTACAAGTTTAACACGTCCTGTTTGCGCATTAATAATTTTATTCAATCCATTTTCTATCTTCTTTAACATTATTACCCTCAATAAAATGAAAATAGCAGTAGACATAACTCACAGAAGAGGAGGAGGAGAAGCCTACTGCTATATATTAAAACAACCAATTACTTACCCTAACAGGATAATAACCTTTGTTTTATAAGGAGTAATGTAAGCGTGTACTTACATACAATGCAAAATATTATTTATTTGAGGGACCTTAGGAAATTATCAATACCAATCTCTATGATTTTGTTAAAATCATATGGGTTGCTTTCTTTTAATAAAAATACATTTTGTATAATATTAAAAAATCCAATACTATTGAATAATAATTTTACAGTTATATCGGTATCAATTTCTTTCCTGTATCCCCAATGTTTCTTACCATAGTCAACTATTTGCTCAATTGGCCCAGCTATTGTTCTCTCATATTTAGAAGCATATTTTAAAAAGGTTTTCTTCCTGTACATCCCTATATATAAGAAGACTTTAAATAACCTTCTAGAGAGTGGGTCAGATTTGGTTGTTCTAGTAAAAAATTTAACTAATTCAGTCCGAAATTTTTCTTCACTATCAATTTTACGTGTTTCAAAGCCAACAATCATTTTGAAAAACTTATTTGCAAGAATTTCTAAAATAGATTCTTTATTAGTAAAATGCCTAAATAGAGTGACCTCAGCAACCCCAGATTCTTCTGCAATTTCCTTAGTCGAAATCTGATGGAATGGCTTCTTATCAATTAGAGAAAGGGTGCTGTCAAGTAATTTATCTTTCGTTTCTTTAGGCATTTAGTAATTTACAAACATCCATCAGAATGAGCATTAGATTATTTACTACTGAGATATATGCTAACTGGGTTAGGAAGAAAGCATTGGAGAGGTGGGTTTAGTTACCCAGTATAATACTAATTAATGCAACCACATCAAGTATATTTAATATGCCATCTTGATTTATATCACCAGCTGAATATTCATATTCATCTGTTGGTTCACCTAATATAAAAGAAACCATTAAAACAACATCAAGAACATTAATTTCATCATCAAAATTAACATCACCTG
>CAJXBA010000048.1 GCA_913050185.1 uncultured Pelagibacteraceae bacterium | reverse complement strand
CCATTGCGTCACGCCCAGCCATAGCTATATCAATTTCAGAAGCTCCAACTTTAATTTCTTTTACAAGAGCCTCTCCTCCTATGTCGGCAATTTTTGCGCCACTCTTTATTAAAGCTATTTCTTCTTCTGACTTAATCATTCTTTGCAGCATGGTTGAGGGTCCGACATCAACTAATTCTAGATTATCAAGGGAATCTTTTAAGTTTTGAAACCTTTCAATAGTTAGGTGATCGTTTTCAACACCCACCCTTTTTACTTTACCCAGAAGAGAAACGATTGCTTTCAAATAATTATCTCTTTGCCAATCAGTATAAATAAGATTTTCTCCGTAACATCTACGTCCCGGTTGCCCAGCATCAATATTTGCTGAAACTACTGTATTCTTTTCGGAAGTAACTACACATCCATATGGTCTTCCAAACGAACAGTAAAGAAAACCGGAATAATACGCAATATTTTGCATTGATGTTAAAATCACAGCATCAAGCTTTTGTTCAGAAATTATGTTTCTTAAACCCTTAAGTCGATTTTCATATTCCTTATCACTAAAAGGCAACGGAACTTTTGATCCATTTGTAAACTTTAAAAAATCTGATCTTTTCATTACTAGTTCCTAGACATTTAAAACGAACACTAAAAAACTAGCATAAACAATTTACTAACTCTATTTTAAAATTGGATAAATTTTTTATGTTATGACTTTTAACTTATTAGAACGCGTATCCGATGGAAAAACTAAGCGCTAATGCTTGTGGATCTGCTGTAATCTTACCGCAGCCAGGCGTATTTGTTGTCTCATTGTTTGTACAACTTAAATTTATAGTTTCGTATGCAGTATAGGAAGCCTCAAGTTTGGTAAGAAGATTCCCCATGTATCTTTTAAAACCTATACCCGCAACCGCTCCAAGTATCGTATCATTGCCGTACTCTGCACCGGTCCCAAGATTTTCTTCTGTTTGAAGTAGGGTCATTATGCCTCCAGCCTTTCCATAAAAGCCTCCCCAAAAACCCGGCGTCTCGACATAAAGTGTTGTATGATATTTAAGATCTGCTTTTGCTTTTTGTGTAACTTGAGGATTATCGGCTTCTACGTTATTAGCTTTTGTCAGGTCACGAGTTGATCTGGTTTCATCGGCTATTTCTGGTTTAAGAGGAATGTAGTCAAGGCCTATAACCCATCCATCACCTATGTTTCCTATTTCAGCTAAATTATATTCTACAAACACCGAAGGAATAAGCGCTTCCTCGGTGTGATCACCTTTAGCTGCCTCAGCCCCCTCGCGATTAGTCTCAAATGCTTCTGTTAAAAGTATAGTTCCTGCACCTTTGACGCCAAATGTCAAACCGTCAGCCTTGAGTGGAGATACCAAAGCGCTCAACATCAGCACTAGAGCAACTAACAATCCTGTTGGTTCAATTTTACGTAAACTCATCCCCTAGATATACCTCGTAGTATCTTAAATTAAATAATTTTAGATTTAATACATAATTTGAAAGAATATGCCAGCTTAAAAATTGCGTCAAAAAGACCAGTAAAATCAACATAAATAGATCAAAAATGGGTAATTTAATCTTAAAAAATGTTTATATTTCTCACTAGTTCGTTGCAATTTTACTTTGTTCCACTAGAATCGGTTTAACCTCATAGCGATACATAGCTCATCTTAAGTTATGAAAGTGGGATCGGTCGGCATATAATTATTAAGAAGAAACTAATGAAAGTTGGGTGTTTTTGTAATGCTACCAACTGGAATAAAAAACCGTTTACACGAATTCTGAATGAGACAAGAGAAATTTTCCCATTGAAAAATAAGCGTTAAAAGTAAATACTGTTATTAATTAATAATATTATTACGAGGGGAAAAAATATGAAAAAACTATTTATTGCTGCAATTATGTCTTTGTTCGTGTTAACGACAAACTCTTTTGCAGAAATTAAAATGGGTATCATTTTAGGATTTACTGGACCTATCGAGTCCCTAACTCCTGCAATGAGAGATTCTGCTAAACTTGCTTTTAAGGAAGCTTCAGATTCTGGATCACTTCTAGGAGGAGAGACAGTTACTGTTTTAGAAGCTGACTCAACTTGCGTGGATTCTGCTGCGGCAACATCTGCTGCGGAAGGTTTAGTGTCACAAGGAGTTGCTGCCATTATGGGAGCGGACTGTTCTGGTGTTACTGGAGCAATTGCGAGCAATGTAGCAGTGCCAAATGGCGTGGTTATGATATCGCCGTCAGCAACATCACCAGGTTTAACGACTTTGGACGACAAAGGTTTATTCTTCCGTACAGCACCATCCGATGCACGTGGTGGACAAATTCTTGCTGACATTACTAAAGACAGAGGAATTAAAAGCGTTGCTGTCACATACACAAATAACGACTACGGTAAAGGTTTGGCTGATGTTTATTCAGCAGCAGCTAAGGCTCATGGTATTAAAGTTACAACTGTAGCAGCCCATGAAGATGGTAAAGGGGACTACAGTGCAGAAGTATCTGTTTTAGCATCTGCAGGTGGTGATGCGGTTGCTGTAATTGGATATCTTGACCAAGGTGGTAAAGGAATTATTCAAGGATCTATAGATTCTGGTGCCTTTGATACATTTATATTATCAGATGGTATGATTGGTGATTCACTTACCGCTGCATTTGGAGCAAGCCTTAATAAATCATTTGGTTCATTACCAGGTTCTACAGGTAAAGGTGCTGGAGTTTTTGCAAAAGTTGCTGGAGCAGCTGGAATTGATCCGTCTGGTCCATATACTGGAGAGTCTTACGACGCAGCAGCTTTAATCGTACTTGCAATGCAAGCTGGAGGTTCTGCTGATCGTGGTTCAATTGCTAAGAACGTAATGGCAGTAGCTAACGGACCAGGTGAAAAAATCTATCCTGGAGAATTGAAAAAAGCTCTAGGGCTATTAGCTAAGGGCAAATCTGTTGATTATGAAGGAGCAACTGCAGTAAACTTTACAGATGTTGGTGAAGCTTTTGGTTCTTTCTTAGAAAAAGAAGTTAAAGGCGGAAAATTTAGCACCAAAAAACAAAGATAGGATTAATTAAACAAATTTTAGATCTCGGCGGGTTAACTAACCGCCGAGATTTTTTTGTTTAATAGTGAAAAAGTCAAGATTCCCTGCACATTTGACAAAAAATAAAGCTTTTAATTTATGCCTTTTTTTAATAGGCTTGATGTAGTTCAGAGGGAGATTAATGGCAAGATCAAGATCACGAAAAAAATCAACACGAGGTGGTACTGGCACGGACAAAAAGTTGCCAATGAACCAAGCAATACCATTGGGCATTCAACACGTGCTAGCTATGTTTGCAGGTAACATTACTGTCCCAATAATTATTGCAGGTGTTTTCGGTTCAACAACTGCAGAAAAGATTTTTTTAATTCAAATGGCTTTGTTTGCTGCAGGTGTAGCAACGATTATACAAACTGTAGGATATAAAAATATAGGTGCGAGACTTCCAATTATACAAGGAACAAGTTTTGCTTTCATTCCAATAATGCTGCCTTTTAAAGCTGTGGGTCTTGGAGCTGTATTTACTGCCGCATTTATAGGAGGAATTTTTCAAATGTGGATTGGTAAAATGTTAAAACCAATTCGACATATGTTTCCACCATTAGTAACTGGAATTGTCGTATTGATGATTGGAGTTAGTCTCCTTAAAGTTGGTTTTATGTACGCAGGTGGTGGTGGATGGTTGATGAGTAATAAACCTGAAATCTTCGGAAATGCTAATCATTTATTTATATCTTTTACAGTTTTAATAGTTGCGCTTGTGGCACATCAAAAAGGAAAGGGAATGGTATCTTCGGCCTCTATTCTTCTTGGAATAATTGCCGGCTATATAGTAGCAATGCTTTTAGGAATGGTTAACTACGGAAAGATTGCATCTGCAAGTTGGTTTGCTTTTCCAATGCCTTTTCAATATGGAATAGATTTTGTTTGGGGTGCTGTCATACTAATGTTGTTTATGTCAATTGTAACTACAATTGAGACTATTGGAGATATAAGTGCCACTACAATGGGCGGAGCAAACAGAGAAGCAACTGATAAAGAATTATCTGGTGGTATTATGGCTGATGGACTTGGCACAGCCTTTGCATCGATTTTCAATGCAATGCCTAACACTTCATATTCACAAAACGCAGGTCTTGTTGCTTTCACGGGAGTAATTAGCAGACACGTAGGAACAGTTGCTGGTGTTATTTTAATTTTACTAGGCTTATTTCCTAAACTTGGTGGAATTATTGCCGCAATGCCGGAATCTGTTATCGGTGGAGCTGCAATCATTATGTTTGGACTAATCACTGCGGCAGGTATTAAGTTAATTTCACAATCAGAAATGAACCGAAGAAATCTATTAATATTGGCACTATCGCTTTCTTTTGGTCTAGGTTTGTCTCTATTGCCACAATTCGTAGCTCACATACCAGATTTTGGAATTAAATTCAGATTATTGTTAACAACTGGGTTGATCCCTGCAGGATTGTTGGCATTTACCTTAAACGCAACTTTACCAAAAAATAGTTGAGCTTAAAACTTAGTTACTTAGGCATGTTTGATTTTCTCAGGTAGTATGCCTCTGGATCTATAACGCATAATTAATAATAAACCAATTCCCATCATTAAATATCTGAAGTAAGGAATGC
>CAJXBA010000047.1 GCA_913050185.1 uncultured Pelagibacteraceae bacterium | reverse complement strand
TAAATCAAGATTATAAATATGGATTTATCACAGATATTGAGAATATTCGTGCACCAAAAGGTTTGAATGAGAATTCTATAAAATTTATATCTAAAATAAAAAAAGAACCAAAATGGATGTTAGATTGGAGATTGAAAGCTTTTAATAGATTACAAAACTTAAAAGAACCTAATTGGCAAAAACCCAAATATCCCAAAATAAATTATCAGGATCTTTATTATTATTCTGCACCTAAAAGTGTATCAGACAAAACAAAAAGTCTAGACGATGTAGATCCAAAGTTAATCGAAACATACAAAAAACTTGGAATACCATTACAAGAACAAAAAAAATTAAGCGGAGTAGCAGTAGACGCAGTTTTTGATTCAGTTTCTGTTGCGACTACTTATAAAGAAGAGTTAACAAAAAAAGGAATTATTTTTTGTTCTATATCTGAGGCAATCCAAAAGCATCCAGATTTAGTAAAAAAATATCTAGGTACAGTTATACCATTAACAGATCATTATTTTGCAACTCTTAATTCTGCGGTATTTACCGATGGTTCATTCGTGTACATTCCTCCCAAGGTTAAATGCCCAATGGAATTGTCTACATATTTTAGAATCAATGCTTCAGAAACTGGCCAATTTGAAAGAACACTTATAATAGCAGACAAAGGTAGTTACGTTAGTTATTTGGAGGGTTGTACAGCTCCTATGAGAGACGAAAATCAGTTGCACGCAGCTAATGTGGAACTTATTGCTCTAGATGATGCAGAAATTAAATATTCAACAGTTCAAAACTGGTATCCGGGAGACAAAGATGGTGTAGGTGGAATTTATAATTTTGTTACAAAACGAGGCGCATGTAGAGGTAAAAATTCTAAAATTTCTTGGACTCAAGTTGAAACTGGATCAGCTATTACCTGGAAGTATCCTAGTTGTATTTTGCAAGGAGATAATTCTGTGGGGGAGTTTTATTCAATAGCAATTACAAATAACCACCAAAAAGCTGATACAGGAACAAAAATGATTCATCTTGGTAAAAATACAAAAAGTAAAATTATTTCAAAAGGAATATCAGCTGGGAAAGCTGACAACACATATAGAGGACTAGTAGATATAGGAAAAAAAGCTTTAAATTCCAGAAATTATACTCAATGCGATTCTCTTTTAATGGGGAACAAATGTGGAGCTCACACTGTACCATATATTAAAAATAAAAATTCCTCATCAATAGTAGAACATGAGGCCACTACGTCAAAAATAAACGAAGAACAGTTATTTTATTGTAATCAAAGGGGATTAAATCAGGAGGAAGCTGTTGGTTTAATAGTGAATGGTTTTTGTAAAGAAGTACTACAACAGTTGCCTATGGAATTTGCTGTAGAAGCGCAAAAATTAGTAGGCATTAGTTTAGAAGGAAGCGTAGGGTAATGTTAGAAATCAAAAACTTAAAAGCCTCTATAAACAACAAAGATATTCTTAAAGGGTTAGATATAACTATAAAACCTGGGGAATTACATGCAATCATGGGACCCAATGGTTCCGGCAAAAGTACTTTGGCCAATGTTCTTTCGGGAAAAAATGGATATGAGATTTCTGGCGAATTAAAATATCAAGGCAAAAGTCTAAAAGAAATTTCTATTGATGAAAGAGCTCAAAAGGGTATCTTTTTAGCCTTTCAATACCCAACAGAAATACCCGGTGTAAATACAAACAATTTTTTAAAAACATCTCTCAACAAAGTTAGAAAAGCAAGAGGTGAAAAAGAATTAGACACTCTGTCATTTTTAAAACTTTTAAAAGAAAAATCATCTGAACTTGGGATAGATGAAAAAATGTTATCCAGACAACTTAATGTTGGTTTTTCTGGAGGAGAAAAGAAAAAAAATGAAATTTTACAAATGAAAGTATTGGATCCGAATCTTGTTATACTAGACGAGACAGACTCTGGTTTGGATATAGATGCACTAAAAATTATTGCTGATGGAGTTAATTCATCTCGAGATAAAAAAAAATCTTTCCTAGTAATAACCCATTATCAAAGATTGTTGGATTATATTAACCCAGACTTTGTGCACGTATTATCTGATGGAAAAATTATAAAATCTGGCTGCATGGAGTTAGCTGAAGAATTAGAAAAAAAAGGTTACAAAAAAATAAATTAAAATGATAGAGAATTTTAAAATCAATTCTAAAGAGATTGATAAAATTAAAAAAATAGGCAAGGTAGAAAGAGACTTCAGGATTAATAATCTAAATCTTTTTAATGCAAAAGGATTTCCAAACAAGAAACAGGAAGATTGGAAGTTCTCAGATTTAAGAGAAATAGTTCAGAAGAATTTTAAAAAATTAAACGTAAATAAAGTAAATTCTAAAGTAAAAAAAATTAATCTAATAAAAGATTTTGATCATAATTATATAGTAGTTGTAAATGGAGAGTTAAAATCGAGTAATTTTAAATTTGAAGACAAAAATAGAGTTAGAATTAAAAATTTTAAAAATGATAATTTTTTACAGGAAAATAAAGACAATCCTCTAATTTACCTTAATCACGCTTTATCAGACAAAGGTTATGATGTGGAGGTGGAAGATAACTATAAGTTTAAAAAAGCACTAATCGTTTACAACTTATTTACTAAGGACTTAAAGGAAAATATTTTAAACAGCAGAAATAAAATAAAAATTGGAGAAAATTCAGAACTACATACCATTGATCTTGTAGTTAACGACTCAAAATACAAATTTATGAATAATGTTTATGAAAACATCATTTTAGAAAATAATGCTGTGTACAAAAATATATTTATTCAAAATGATAAAAACGAAGGATATTTTCACAAATTTTCAAAAAACAAATTATCATCAAGATCAAAATATTCTGCTTTTATTTTTCCATCAGGATCAAAGTTCAATAAATTGGATTTGGAATTTAATTTAGAAGGAGAAGATAGTGAATGTATTTTGCAATCTGCTTCATTTTTAAACAAAAGTGATCATCAAGAAATCAAAACCAAAATGAACCATGTAGCTCCCAGTTGCAAAAGTTATCAAAAAGTTAAGAATGTTTTAGGTTCAGATGGAAAAGGAGTTTACCAAGGAAAAATTTATGTAAAAGATATTGCTCAGAAAACAAATGCTTATCAATTAAGTAAAGCATTGCTGTTAAGTGATAGTTCCGAATTTAATTCCAAACCCGAGCTAGAAATTTATGCAGATGACGTTAAATGTTCCCACGGTGCTACCTCGGGAAGCGTGGATGAAGATTCAATTTATTATTTAATGTCACGAGGATTGAATAGAAAAGAAGCAGTAAGATTATTAATAGATGGTTTTTTGAACGAAGTAGTCGATATGATTAAAAGTAATTCGGTTAAAAAATTTGTTAAGAGCAAACTACAAGGGCAAATTCATGGATATTGAATCTGTTAAATCTCAATTTCCTATTTTTAAAAACAAAATTAATGGAAAGCCATTGATATATCTGGATAGTGCTAACTCATCTCAAAAACCCGGAAGAGTAATAGATAGAATTTCTAAATTTTATTCAAAAGAATTCTCAAATATTGGAAGAAGCCTTCATACTTTGGCTGTTACAGCAACTAATAGATTTGAAGAAACAAGGGATTTGGTAAAAAAATATATAAACGCAAAATCAAGAGAAGAAATCATTTTTACTAAGAATGCTACTGAAGGAATGAATCTAGTAGCATCAACTTATGGAGAAAAATTTATTAATAAAGGAGATGAAATTTTAATAACAGAACTAGAACATCATTCAAATTATGTGCCTTGGCATTTCCTAAGACAGAAGAAGGGTGCTGTAATTAAATTTGCAAAGTGTAATGATAAAGGTGAAGTAGAAATTGATGAAATTAAAAAATTAATAACAGAAAAAACTAAAATTATTGGCATTACTCATTTATCAAATGTTACTGGTGCAATTCTTCCCGTTAAAAAAATTGTAGATTTAGCGCAAACAAAAAAAATTCCAGTTCTTGTTGATGGTTGTCAGGGTGCTCCACATTTAAAATTAGATATGCAAGAACTTGGCTGTGATTTTTATGCGATGTCATGTCACAAAATGTACGGACCAACTGGAGTTGGAATTTTGTATGCCAAAAAGAAATGGGTAGACCAACTTCCTCCTTATCAGGGCGGAGGAGGAATGATTCAGGAAGTTAAAAAAGACAATATTACTTTTCCCGGAAGTCCTACAAAATATGAAGCAGGAACACTACAGACTGCAGAAGTAGTTGGATTCTCAGAGTCGATAAGATTTATCCAAGATGTTGGTATAAAAAATATTATGCAACATGAAAAAGAAATTACGGAATATGGATTACAAGAACTTAAAAAAAATAATTCAGTAAAAATTATTGGAGATCCTAAAAATAGAGGATCAATAATTTCATTTACTATAAAAGGAATTCACCCCCATGATATTGCAACAATTTTAGATGAAGACGGAGTTGCTATTAGAGCTGGACATCATTGTTGTCAAATTTTACATGAAAAAATGGGTGTGATCGCAACTGCCAGAGTATCTTTAGGAGTTTATAATTCTAAAGAAGATATAGATGTCTTAAGTAATGCTATAAAGAAATGTAACAAGATATTTAATAAATAATGGATTTAAAAGAATTATATCAAGAAATAATATTAGACCACGGAAAGAATCCT
>CAJXBA010000046.1 GCA_913050185.1 uncultured Pelagibacteraceae bacterium | reverse complement strand
AATTTTTATATATGATTTCATTTTCCTCAATTTCAGCATTTATTGATGGAAAATTCTTAAGAGCAACAACACAAGATTTAACAAAAAAACTCATAATTCCTAATTTAACTGAATATTTTTTTTGAAAATCTTCTTTGTAATCTTGTCTTATCTGCATAATGCTTTGCATATCAACTTCATTAAATGTTGTCAGCATTGCTGCATTATCTTGGGCTTCTTTCAAACGTTTGGCTATTGTAATTCGCAATCTTGTCATTCTCATTCGTTCTTCGGGCCCATGACTTACTTTTCGAGTTAACGGTTGAGGATTGTTGCCCATTGTGTTCAACAAGTCTCCTTTTGAAATTCTTCCATCTTTTCCGCTTCCTTCTAAATTTGTTGTATCTATTTGATTTTCTTCAGCAATTTTTCTTACAGCTGGTGACAAATTTCTTTTGGTTATCGGTGGTACATATT
This sequence comes from uncultured Pelagibacteraceae bacterium, assembly GCA_913050185.1. Lineage (GTDB taxonomy): Bacteria > Pseudomonadota > Alphaproteobacteria > Pelagibacterales > Pelagibacteraceae > AG-414-E02. Next base: position 4,709 of record CAJXBA010000046.1, on the reverse strand, counting down.
TTCGCTTTTCTTCATTCTCAAAACTTTTATCTAAATTTTTGGGCTCATTTTCAGCCAAAGTATCTAATAGTAAAGGTTCATGATTCACAGATTTTTTTTCAACATCTTCAACAAGTTTTAGAGGTTCTTGTTTCTGTGCATTGACTTTTTTATTCTTGCTGCTGCTAGCTTTTATCTCAGGTGTCTTGGGTGGGGGTGATTCATATAAGTCCTGCTGCTTATCTTCTTCTTTGACAGGAGTAATCGTGCCTGCTTTCTCACCATTTATAATTCCTAACAAAGCACCGACTTCCACAGTATCCCCTTCCCGAACACTAATTGATGACAGGGTCCCACTTAATGGTGAGGGCACTTCCACATTAACTTTATCGGTCTCTAATTCCACCAAAGGCTCATCCGAATCAACTTTTTCACCAATCTGCTTTAACCATTTGGACACAGTGGCTTCTGTTATAGACTCACCTAGTGGGGGTACCAAAATTTGATTCGACATTTCTATCTAAGTACCTTTTCTATTATTTTTCTTTGCTGCGCAAGATGCTTTTTTAAATATCCAGAAGCTGGTGATGCGGAAGGATTTCTTCCTATATATTCAATTTCCTTATTTTCTGCATTTATATAATCTAAAGTCCATTTGATATAATTCGTTGCCATGTTCCAAGCACCCATATTTTGAGGTTCTTCTTGACACCAGTAAAACTTCGAATTTTTTTTGAATCTTTTTAGTTCTTTTGCCAGTGTTTTTACTGGAAATGGATACAGCTGTTCAATACGAATCAAAAACACACGATCATTTCTTATTTTTTCTCTGGCTTCAACAAGATCAAAATAAATTTTTCCTGAACAGAGAATTACTTTATTAATTTTTTCATCCTTTTTTAATTTAATGAGTCTGTATTCTTCAAGCTCAGCATGATCACACAAAACTCTATGAAATGAATTTTCTTTGGTAAAATCTTCGATGCTCGAAACACATATTTTGTTTCTCAGTAAAGATTTTGGTGTCACAATTATCAAAGGCTTTCTAAAATCTCTATGAATTTGCCTTCTTAAGGCATGAAAGTAATTTGCGGGTGTGGTGCAGTTCATAACTTGAATGTTTTCTTGAGCACATAATTGTAAAAATCTTTCCAATCTTGCTGAACTGTGTTCGGGACCTTGGCCCTCGTAACCGTGTGGTAGCAACATGACCAAACCATTAGCTCTTCGCCATTTTCGTTCCCCGGAAGTAACAAACTGATCTATTACTACTTGTGCTCCATTTGCAAAATCACCGTACTGCGCTTCCCAAATCACTAACGTTGTTGGTTCCGATAATGCGTAACCATATTCAAAACCAAGAACGGCTAACTCTGAAAGCAAACTATCAACCACTTCATATCTTTTTTGCTTTTCTGAAATATTATTTAGGGGGGTATAATGAGTGCCATCGGTTTGCGAGTGAAAAATAGAATGACGCTGACTAAAGGTACCTCTTCCAGAATCCTGTCCTGAAAGTCGCACTGGAAAGCCTTCATCTAGTAAAGTTGCAAATGCTAACTGTTCTGCGGTGGTCCAATCAAAGCCTTTCCCTGTAAGGAACATTTTCTTTTTATTTTCATTAATTTTTTTTATCTTTGGATGAACATCAAATTCTTGTGGGATGACAGTGAGTTTTTCTCCAATTTCTTTTATCTTATCTAGCGATACACCAGTAATTCCTCTTTTATCTTTTCCCTTTTCAGGTTTAAATCTTGACCAAATGCCTTCGTACCACTCCAGTTTTGGCTTATACTGTTTTGCAGTTTGAAATTGTTCCTCCAAAAGATTTTTAAATTCCATTTTCATACTATTAAATTCATCCTGAGTAATAGTTTCATCTTTAATCAGTTTATTTCCATAAACATTAAGTGCTGTTGGATGCTGTCTAATTTTTTTATACATCAGAGGCTGTGTAAAAGAAGGCTCATCACCCTCGTTATGACCAAATCTTCTATAACAAATCATGTCTATCACTACGTCTCTATTAAATTTTTGCCTAAACTCCATTGCAATTCTTGCAGAATGAACTACGGCTTCCGGATCGTCGGCGTTTACATGTAAAATCGGTGCTTCAACCATTTTCGCCAAATCAGATGGATAAGGGGAAGATCTAGCAAATTTTGGACTTGTGGTAAAACCTATCTGATTGTTAACTATGATATGAATTGTTCCACCCGTATTATGCCCAGGAAGCCCTGACATAGCAAAACATTCGGCAACAACTCCTTGGCCTGCAAATGCAGCATCTCCGTGGATTAAAATAGGAACAACTTTTTGTCTTTTAGTATCTTTATGAAAAAATTGTTTAGCACGAGTTTGGCCTAACACAACAGGATCGACAGCTTCAAGATGAGAAGGATTGTCCGTCAAGCTTATGTGAACCACATTACCATCAAATTCTCTATTTGAAGAAGCTCCCAGGTGATACTTCACATCTCCTGTGAAATCGGCGCTTGAGGAATCAATTTTTCCAACAAATTCATTGAATATCCTTTTATAAGTTTTTTGCAGTAAGTTTGCTAGAACATTTAATCGTCCTCTATGAGGCATACCAATTTTAACTTCTTTCACCCCTAGATGACCACCACGTTTTATTATTTGTTCTAAAGCTGGAATCAACGCTTCGCCTCCGTCTATACCAAATCTTTTAGTACCTATAAATTTAACAGCTAAAAATTTTTCAAAACCTTCTGCTTGAATTAGTTTATTTAAAATAGCTTTTTTGCCATTATCAGTAAAATTTAATTGATTTTCTTTTTTTTCCATTCTTTCTCTAAACCAAATTTTTTCACTGGGTTCGGAAAGATGCATATATTCAACTCCTAATGTCGAACAGTAAGTTTTCTTAAGAAACGAGAGTATTTCGTTAACCGTTGAGTATTCGCGATCTAAAAATCCATTTAAGTAAATTTTCTTATTGTAATCTTCTTTTTTAAAACCATGGTCAGATGGATGAAGTTCGTCTAAAAATTTTCTTTCCATCATTCCTAATGGATCAAGGTTAGCTATAAGATGCCCTCTAATTCTGTAGGCTCTTATGAGCGTAATAGCTTTAATTGATTGTTCCTTTTCTTTTTCATATCCATTTTTTGTAATCAAATCTCCATTAGTTAAGAGTTCTTTTTCAACATAACTATCTTCCACAGAAATTTCACTTTTATAGATTGATTTTGAAATATTATTTTTTTTGGGAGCCCAGCTCGGACCTTGTATTTCAGTTTGTATTATTTTTTGATCTTCATTTAAACCATCAAAAAATTTTCGCCAACTTTGAGGAATGTCTTCCGGATTCTTGATATATTTCAAATAAAGTTCTTCTATAAAAGAACTATTGCTCCCCTCTAAAAACGAAGTTTTATCGAAGATTGCATTATCTTTGATTGAGGTCATTAATTTTTAAAAAAAACTATTCATCATTATAAAATTGAAAAAATTATCTTTCAAGTTTTGCTTGTAAAGTTCTGCCAATTAGTGCAGGTGAACTTGATATTGTGATTCCACAAGACTTCATTTTCTCAATTTTATCTTCTGCATTACCTTTGCCGCCAGAAATGATTGCCCCGGCATGCCCCATTCTTCGTCCGGGAGGCGCAGTTAAACCGGCAACAAAGCCGACTATAGGTTTTTTTATTTTCGATGATTTAATAAATTCTGCAGCTTCTTCTTCTGCATTACCGCCAATCTCTCCTATTATTAGAATTGATTCGGTTTCCGGGTCTTTTAAAAAAAGTTCCAAACAATCTATAAAACTTGTTCCATTTATTGGGTCGCCACCTATGCCTATACAAGTCGATTGTCCCAAACCAATCTCGGTTGTTTGAGCCACAACCTCATAGGTCAATGTTCCTGATCTTGACACAACTCCAACTGATCCTTTTTTATGAATACTGCCTGGCATAATTCCAATCTTGCATTCATCAGGTGTGATTATTCCAGGACAATTTGGACCAACTAACCTGCTTTTACTATTTCTGATAGCCTTCTTAACTCTAACCATATCAAGAGTTGGTACCCCTTCGGTGATACACACAATTAATTCAATTTTAGATTCAATTGCTTCAATTATAGCGGATGCAGCAAATTTAGCTGGAACATATATCATTGTAGCGTTTGCCTCTGTTGCCTTTGTTGCTTCTTCCACAGTGTTAAAAACTGGCAAACCTAAATGTTTTTTACCTCCTTTATTAGGAGTTACCCCTCCAACAAGTTTGGTTCCATATTTCAAAGCCTGCTCAGAATGGAATGTTCCATGATGTCCTGTAAAACCTTGACAAATAACTTTTGTGTTTCTGTCTACTAAAACTGACATTTTATTTCACAGCCTCTACTATTTTTTTGGCTGCATCGTTTAAATTTGTTGCTGATAATATTTTTAAATTTGATTCATTTAAAATTTTTTTTCCTTCTTCGAAGTTTGTTCCAGCTAATCTAACAACCAACGGAACATTCAATTTCGTTTTTTTAACAGCTTCAACTACTCCCCTCGCCAACACATCACATCTCATGATTCCCCCGAAAATATTAATCAGGATACCTTTCACATTTTTATCAGAAAGGATAATTTTGAAAGCTTCTGTAACTTTTTCTTTTGAGGCGCCTCCACCCACATCAAGAAAATTTGCTGGTTCCTTCCCAAAAAGTTTAATTATATCCATGGTAGCCATTGCTAATCCAGCTCCATTTACCAT
>CAJXBA010000045.1 GCA_913050185.1 uncultured Pelagibacteraceae bacterium | reverse complement strand
TTGGTTTTGCAGCTACTGCTGTTAATGTTTTTGCTAATAATAATTCAACCCATGAAAACATGAAGCAAAAGAACATAGTAATTCCAATTCCAGCTACTATTGTTGGAATAAAAATTCTTATAAAGAATCTCCAAAAAGAATATCCGTCAACATAGGCAGTTTCGTCTAATTCTTTAGGAACTGCTGAAATAAATCCTTCCAAAATCCAAACTGCTAAAGGAATATTAAATAAACAGTGAGACAATGCTACAGCGACATGGGTATCAAACAAATTAATAGATGAATAAAATTGAAAGAACGGTAAAGCAAAAATCGCTGGTGGGGCCATTCTATTTGTAAGTAACCAGAAAAATAAATGCTTATCTCCTAAAAATTTATATCTTGAAAAGGCATATGCAGCAGGTAATGCGGCTACCACTGATAAAACTGTGTTCATAACCACATAATAAATTGAATTTAGATATCCTGTGTACCAGGTGTTATCTGTAAAAATAGTTATATAGTTTTCAAATGTAAATTTTTGTGGCCACAAAGAGTAGGTGTTAATAATTTCTGTCGTTGTTTTAAATGACATATTCAACAGCCAATAAATAGGTAACATTAAAAATAAAATATAAATTGTAGGAACTAGCCATTTAAATTTTTTCATGTTTGAGACTCATTTCTCATCATTAGATTATAAAAAACCCAACACACCAAAAGAACTATAAAGAAATAAATTAATGACATAGCGGCTGCCGGTCCTAGATCAAACTGTCCTAGTGCCATTTTAACTAAATCAATCGATAAAAAAGCTGTTGCGTTTCCGGGTCCTCCACCCGTTAACACAAAGGGTTCTGTATAAATCATAAAGCTGTCCATAAATCTTAAAAGGATTGCAATAGTTAAAACTTTTTTCATTTTTGGAAGCTCAATATATCTAAACACTGCCCACCTACTTGCTCCATCGATCTCTGCGGCTTGATAATAAGCGGGCTGGATAGATCTTAACCCCGCATAAGAGAGCAAGACAACTAAAGATGTCCAATGCCAAACATCCATTAAAATGGTGGTGAACCACGCATCACCAATTTGTTGTGTAAAATTATAATTAAATCCCATATCGTTTAACAAGTGACCTAGAAAACCAATTTCTGGAAGAGCAAATATATTCCACATTGCTCCAACTACATTCCAAGGAATTAATAGAGGCATCGACATTAATATTAGACAGAAAGATACTCCAATCCCCTTTTTGGGCATTGTTAACGCAATGGCGATTCCTAATGGAATCTGTATTGCAAGAATTACTCCCGTAAATAAAAATTGTCTCCCAAGCGCAGCATGAAATCTTTCAGATCTTAGTATTTGTTTGAACCATCGTGTACCTTCCCAAGTAAATACATTGTTTGCGAAAGTTTCTTGAAAAGAATAATTAACAACGGTCATCAGTGGAACAACAGCATTGAAGGCTACTAAAATAAATACAGGTATAACAAAGAACCAGGCTTTTTGATTTATAGTTTTATTCATTATTCAATTATCCAACTATCTCCATATGCATAAGTGTATTTCTTATCGAAGGATAAAAAAGCACTTCCGCTAGGTATTTCTTTTGATGAATGTGAGAGAATTTTTATCTTTCCACTTTTACATTCGGTGTCAATAATTTTATGTCTACCCGTATTACTAACTTTTAAAATTTTCACAGGAATTCCATCTTCACTAAAAGATACAAACTCAGGCCTAATACCTATTTCGGTTTTAGCAAAACTTGACTTTTTTTTGATTTCAGTACCTATAGATATTTTTACACCATCTATGGCTGGAATTCCGTTTTGAATCTGACAAGGTAATATATTCATACCTGGTGAACCTATAAAATGCCCAACAAAAGTGTGTTTGGGTTTTTCAAATAATTCAACGGGAGTTCCTGTTTGAACGATCTGACCTTCATGCATAACAACAACCTGGTTAGCAAATGTTAAGGCTTCTGTTTGATCGTGAGTTACATAAATCATAGTTCTGTTTATTTCTTGATGAAGTTCTTTTAACTTTGAACGAAGTATCCATTTTAAATGTGGATCAATAACTGTTAGTGGTTCATCAAACATAATTACGTTTACATTTGATCTAACCAAACCTCTGCCCAAAGAAATTTTTTGTTTTCCATCGGCAGTCAAACCCGAGGCTCTGTTATTAAGTGTTTTTGTAAGTTCCAGCATCTCTGCTATTTCTTTTACTCTTGAATCAATTTCACCATCTGTCATTCCTCGATTTTTCAGCGGGAAAGCAAGATTTTCATACACAGTCATTGTGTCGTAAATCACTGGAAATTGAAAAATTTGTGCAATATTTCTTTCGACCGGAGTCTGTGATGTTACGTCTTTATCATCAAAGAAAACTTTTCCTTTAGTTGGATTTAAAAGACCTGAAACTATATTTAGCAAGGTTGTTTTGCCACAGCCCGATGGACCAAGTAACGCATACGCTCCACCATCTTGGCAATCAATATTTACATCTCTTAAAGCCCAATCAGAATCAAAATTTTGTTTGTCTAGATAACTATGACTTAATTTTTTTAATGTAATCTTAGACATGTTTTACTAAATTGTTGTTTTGATCGAAATACATAAACTCATCTACATTCATATATAACTTTGCTTCTTGACCAACATTCATTTGGTGAATTCCGTTGGATAAAGATACCCAGTTTAAATTTGCATTTTTGAAATGAATTAAGCTTTCGGAACCGCTAAGTTCTGATATTAAAACTTTTCCTTTAATTTCAACAGAATTATTTCCCTCTTTATAGGTGGTAATATTATGGGGTCTGATTCCTACTTTATATTTTCCATCTTTTAAATTTACATTTTTAGCATTCCATTTAACTGAATCTTTTAATAGTGAAAAAGTATCACCACTTTTTTTAACGTCTGAGATATTTATAGGAGGATCGCTAAAAACTCCTGCGGAAATCAAATTTTTAGGTTTGTTATATACATCGATGGTTTTACCGTATTCTACAACCTTTCCTTCCATTAAAGTTGCTGTATTTCCTCCAATCAATAAAGCATCAGATGGTTCGGTTGTTGCATAAACCACAATACATTCTCTGTTTTCAAATAATTTTGGTAACTCTTCCCTTAGCTCTTCTCTTAATTTAAAATCTAAATTAGCCAGTGGTTCGTCTAGTAATATTAATCCGGAATCCTTAATTAGGGCTCTTGCTAAAGCTGTTCTTTGTTGTTGTCCACCTGATAATTCATTAGGTTTTTTATCTAACATTCCAGATAATTTTAATAATTCAGCAACTTGTCCTACCTTTTTTTTAATTTCGTCAGATTTAATTTTGGTAATTTTTAAAGGCGATGCGATATTGTCAAATACAGTAAAATTTGGATAATTAATAAATTCTTGATACACCATCGAAACATTCCTTTTTTGAACAGCAATTCCTGTAACATTTTTATTGTTAAACCATACCTCTCCGCTTGTTGGTTTGTCCAAACCCGCCATGATCTGCATTAAAGTTGTTTTTCCTGCAAGCGTGGAACCTAGCAAGATATTAATGGTGTTTTTTTCAAAAGTTAGATCAGTTCTGTGTATATGAGTATCTTGACCAACTTTTTTTTTTACGTTTTTAAGTTCCAAACTCATAATGCGTTAAACCTCAATTTAAAAAGGGGGCGATGAACGCCCCCTTTAATAATTTAGATTACCGTCCTTTTAATTCCACGCTTTTTCGTAAGGAACAGTTTTACCCTGCGGCTTCTCATTACGCTTCGCTTTTGGCGAACCTTTTTTGTTTAGCCAAGCAGATGCATCCGTCGGCTTGTTCAGTCGAGGACCACAGCCACCATATGTTTTGTTAGCTTTATCAGCTGCTTCCATACGAGACATAACTAAGTCCATCTCTTCTGCAAGACGGTCCATAGCTTGTTGTGGAGTAAACGCACCAGAGTTTACATCTCCAATTTGTTGCCACCAGATTTGTGCAAGTTTCGGATAATCCGGAACGTTGATACCTGTTGGCGACCAAAGTACTCTGTTAGGAGATCTGTAGAATTCTACAAGACCACCAAGCTTTGGAGCTCTAGTAGTAAATGATTTATGATTGATATCACTATCACGAATGATAGTTAAACCAACATGGCTTTTCTTCAAAGAAACAGTTTTTGAAACTGTAAATTGAGCGAATAACCACGCAGCTTTTCTTCTGTCAACTGGTGTAGATTTAAATAAAGTCCACGATCCAGCATCTTGATATCCAAGCTTCATGCCTTCATCCCAATAAGGTCCTTTTGGTGATGGACCCATTCTCCAAAGTGGTGTTCCATTATCATCAACAGTTTTGTTTCCAGAACTTTTTGGAGCAACCATCGATGCAGTAAACGCTGTATACCAGAAAATTTGCTGAGCAACATTTCCTGATGATAACGCTGGTAGTGACTGATAGAAGTCCATAGCAGCTGCACCTGGAGGAGCGTATTGTCTTAACCACTCATCCCATTTTCTAATTGCATAAACTGCTGCTGGGCCATTAGCTGCACCACCACGAGATACCGAAGCACCTACTGGGTTACAAGAACCTTTTTCCATTCTTATTCCCCATTCGTCTACTGGTACACCATTTGGTTTACCAACACTTCCTGCTCCAGCCATTGATAACCACGCGTCAGTCATTCTCCAACCTAAGTCTGGAGCTCTTTTACCGTAGTCCATATGACCGTATACTCTAACACCGTCAATAGTCTTCACATCATTTGTAAAGAAAGCTGCGATGTCTTCATAAGCAGACCAGTTAACTGGCACACCTAAGTCATAACCATATTTTGCCTTAAACTTTTTCTTAAGATCAGGTTTATCAAACCAGTCTTTTCTAAACCAATAAAGGTTCGCGAATTGTTGGTCTGGTAACTGATATAATTTACCATCCGGACCTGTTGTAAATGATTTACCAATGAAATCATTAACATCCAAAGTTGGCAAAGTAACATCTTTACCTTCTCCTGCCATCCAGTCTGTTAAATTAACTGCAAGCTGAAGTCTTGAGTGTGTACCAATCAAATCAGAGTCATTGATATACGCATCATACAAGTTTCTTCCTGTTTGCATTTGTGTCTGAACTGCCTGCACAACCTCTCCCTCTCCAAGCAACTGGTGATTTACTTTAATTCCAGTAATTTCCTCAAATGCTTTGGTAAGAGTTTTAGATTCGTAAGTGTGAGTTGGAATAGTTTCAGAAAGAACGTTTATTTCCATTCCTTTAAAAGGCTTAGCTGCCTTTTGAAACCATTGTAATTCTTTAATTCTTTGTTTTTCAGACAAAGTAGAAAGACTAAACTCGCCCTTAGCCCA
>CAJXBA010000044.1 GCA_913050185.1 uncultured Pelagibacteraceae bacterium | reverse complement strand
CAATGATTACGAGTCTTACATACAGCGTCGCAGACCGGCGCAGCTTTTAAATCCTCTCAAACATATTGATTGCTGGACTCTAAACGCACACAGATTCATTTCTTGTTGAAGGTTGAGGGCAGGGATCATGTTAAACAAAATTGACTCCTCTATGGACCAAATTTGAGTCAAAATTGGATTCAAATTAACCGCATAAAGATTCAATTATTTAAGTTGCTAACATTTAACTTTAAGAAAATAACTTTCCGCATAATTATTAATGAAAATAGAAATTATCTTTCAAATATTTTGTATAATTCCTGTACAGGATTCTTTCGATCTGTTATTATATAGGAATGTCAGGGAGTCTAGTTGGTCGGACAGTTCCCTTTTAAGGAAGGTGTCATTGGTTCGAATCCAATACGGCTCACCAAATTAACTATTTTTTTTTATAGGGGGATATGTGATGATTATTTCTGGTATCCAGTTCTGCAAGGATTCAATTCTTCTTGTACTTGATGGATGAGTACTCATCCATTCTGGAATTTCTCGACCTTTATTTGCTTTTTTCATTCTCTCCCAAATTTTTACAGATTCTCTAATGTCAAATCCTGCGAGAGATGAAAAAATTAAACCCAAATAGTCAGCTTCCGATTCCTGTTTTCTACCAAAAGGATTATCAATACCAAAAGTTCTCAGCATACCAGCAACATCAATTCCCGTAGCTCTTGAGGTTTGAGAAATTTTACCTCCCGAAAAGATATCAGCCGCAGTTGTTCCAACATTTAAAAGTAAGCTTCTGCTGGCTCTTTCTATTGAATGTTTTGCTACAGCATGTGCAATTTCATGACCCATAACAGCTGCCAAGCCATGTTTATTTTCCGTAACTTTAAGTATGCCTGTATATACAGCGATCTTACCACCAGGTAAACACCAGGCATTTTTAATTTTATCATTGTCAATTAATATGTATTCCCACCGAAAATTAAAAGTTGGATCTTTTTCATTTATACTATCAAAATATGCGCTTACCGATTCTTCAATCCTATTTCCAATTTCTTTGATTTCAGATAGTGTTTTTTTATCATCACTTATCTTTATGTTTTTGGATTTTTTCACTCTTTCATACATTTGGTATGCTTGATTATTAATGTAACTTTCGGGCAATATTTTTAATTGCTTTCTTTCAGTAATAGGAACGCTTGTACAAGAAGGAATTATTAACCCGCAAGTGCAGCACCCAATAAATCCAAGAAAATCTCGTCTATTTATGTTATTGTGACTCATCAGAATAAGACTACTATAAAATTATGAATTTAAACAATAAACTTTAATTTTTTCAATATTTATCATATTAATCACTATTGTATAACTGAGATTATCCTAATTTATGAAAAAAACACCTATCAAAACAAGTATTTTAGTAAAGTTTAGAAATTATTTTATTACGGGAGCGGTTGTTTTAATTCCAATAGGAATAACAGCCTACCTTACATTATTTATTATAAAAATTTCATCAAAAATATTACCAAAAGAATTGAATCCAAATAATTATTTACCTTATGATATTCCTGGAGTTGAGATAATTATTTCAATTTTATTGATTACATTTATTGGATGGTTATCTCTGTCTTTTATTGGAAAAAGATTATTAAAAATTTTTGAAGATACTTTAAAAAAAATTCCGATTTTGAGAACAATTTATTCAGCAATTACACAAATGACTGAAACTTTTACCAAAAGCAAAGGTAAGAAAAAAAATGTCGTTTTGGTAGAATACCCTCGTAAGGGCTCTTGGGCTGTAGGCTTTGCAACTAAAAAAAACTCCGGTGAAATAACCAATAAAGCAAAAAAAAAGTTAATAAATGTCTTCATACCCACTACGCCTAATCCCACAAGCGGTTTTTTACTTATGTTTCCTCAAGATGAAGTGATCTATCTTGATATGAGTTTTGAAGAAGCATCAAGATTTATTGTTTCCGCCGGCACCTCAAATCCTAATTAATTTTTTTGAAAATTTACTTGGTTGATTATATCGGCCTTATCAAACAATTTAAGCAAGAATTCGTACTTTTTAAAATTATCTTCGTTACTTTCTATGTCTTTAATATTATTTTCCGCAATTTTGAAAAGGTCCTCATGGTGAATAGGATCTGCTAGTTTGAAATCTTTAATGCCACTTTGTTGATATCCCAAAATATCACCAAAGCCTCTAAGTTTCATATCTTCTTCAGCTATATAAAAACCGTCATCAGATGATTTTAAAATTCTTATTCTTTTTTTTGCATTTTCACTTAAATTTTTTTTATAAAGTAATAAACAAGTTCCTTGAACATTTCCTCTTCCAATTCTACCTCTTAATTGGTGAAGTTGAGACAAGCCAAACTTATTAGAATTTTCAATTACAATTACATTAGCATTGGGAAAATCAATACCAACCTCTATAATCGTTGTTGAGACTAGTACATTTATTTTTTTATTTAAAAACTTTTTCAAAATATCATTTTTTTCATCTTTTTTTAAACTTCCGTGGATTAATCCAACCATATTAACGAATTTTTTTGATAAAAATTCATATTTTTTTTTGGCGGCTGAATAATCCAATATTTTTGATTCTTCTATTAAAGGACAAACCCAAAAAATTTGATTTCCGATTTGAATTTGTTTTTTAATGAAAAGTAGTATTTCATCAATTTTTTCTTCTGGTTTGCTTAGAGTAATGATATTTTTTCTATTAATTGGTTTTTTTTTAATTCTTGACACATCCATGTCGCCATACACAGTCATTACCAGAGTGCGAGGTATAGGAGTGGCAGACATTAATAATATATCACAATTTTTGCCACCTTTATTTGAAAGTTCTATTCTTTGTTTAACTCCAAATTTGTGTTGTTCATCTATAATGATCAAACCCAGATTTTTAAATATTATATCTTTTTGGAATAATGCATGCGTACCGATCAAAAAATTGATATTTCCTTTTACTAAACTTTCTTGAATAATCTTTTTCTCTTTAGGATTAGTTTTACCCGTTAAACAATTAATATTTATACCTGTTGATTTAAATACTTTTTTTGCTAATTCATAATGTTGTTTAACTAAAATTTCAGTAGGAGCCATCATAGACACTTGAAAACCAGATTTGATCACATTAGCAGCCACAATAAGAGAAACAATTGTTTTTCCACTTCCAACATCACCTTGTAAGATTCGAAACATTTTAAAGTCAGATTTTAAATCAATGTTGATTTCTTTAATAACTTTTTTCTGATCATTTGTTAAAGAAAAATTAAAATTCTTTATTAGTTTGCTGGCAAATATATTTTCAAATTGTTTATTTTTTTTTTTAATTTTTTTTATACGCTTTCTTACCTGGGACAGAACTAGTAAATTGGATAAAATCTCATCATAGGCTAATCTTTTATAATATTTTGAGTTAATATCATTTCCATATTTTTCATGTAAATAAAATATAGATTCTGCCCAATTTGCATTTCCTATTTTTTCAAGTATTTTTTTATCGTGCCATTCATCTAAATTTGTGATTTTTTCTAAAACTTGTTCAATTAATTTTCTGTATATTTTTTCAGTTAATCCTTCCGATAAAGAGTACCTAGGAATTATTTTATTAATATAATCTTCTTGTTCGACTGGAAGCACATACGCAGGGTTAATTATTTGATATTTTTTTTTATAAAAATTGATTTTACCGCTTATTATTACCATAGCATTTAAAGGAAGAATTTTTCTAATATATCCTTCTCTAGCATTAAAAAAAGCAATATCAATTTCCCCTCTCTCGTCCTGACATATAACTTTGTAGGGAAGATTTCTTATTCGGGGGAAATTATATTTTATTACTTTAGTTCGAATAGTTGTAATTTTACCAATTTCAAGATTATCCAAAGTTTGTATATTTGATCTGTCAGTATAACTTTGCGGAAGATTCCACAATAAATCAGATATTTTTTCAATTTTTTTTTTTTTCAATAGTTTCTTTATTTTAACACCAACTCCTTTTAAATTAGATACATTTTGGATTAAGAGGTTTTGTATATTTGGCTGATTCATTAATCTATAATATACAATAAATTTTATTGAATGATGATAGATAAAGAAATTTTAAAAAAACAGATTATTTATAGATCTACACATAGAGGGACTAAAGAAATGGATATATTGCTTGGAAATTTTGTTAAAAAATATATTGATAGATTTAATAACGATGATCTCTTGGATCTTGAGAAGTTATTATTTGTAGATGATGAAATTTTATATCGTTGGTATTATGGTAAAAAAAACAGCAAGATAATTCCAAATAACAAAGTTTTTAAATTACTTAAAAATTTCAAATTATAGAGTAGGTAAGTTAAATTGGCATATAAATTGGCGGAAAGGGTGGGATTCGAACCCACGAATGAGTTGCCCCATTGCTGGTTTTCAAGACCAGTGCTTTCAACCGCTCAGCCACCTTTCCAAAGTCTAGTTCTAGGGAACTTTAATATATTTTTATGTTTATAAATACAACTTTTATCTATATTGGTTGATACATTTAATTTTATCGAAATTAAAGTTATAACTTAGATAAATACATATATGATAATTTCAAAGACACCATACAGAATATCATTCATGGGCGGAGGTTCGGATTACCCAGAATGGTATATAAAGAACGGCGGTTTAACTCTATCAACCACTATTGATAAATATATTTATATTTCTTGTAGAAATTTGCCACCATTTTTTAAACACAAATATCGTATCGTCTGGTCTCAACTAGAACAGGTTAAAAAAATCGGACACATAAAACACAATGTTATTAGAGAAATGTTAAAACATTATAAAATTAAAAATGGTTTAGAAATTCATTATGATGGAGATTTGCCTGCAAGAAGTGGAATGGGATCTAGTTCTGTATTTGTGGTTGGATTGATGAATTTATTAAATAATTTCCAGGGAAAAATTATCAGTAAAAAGGCATTGGCTCAAAAAAGTATATATTTTGAACAAAAAACATTAAAAGAAGTTGTAGGATCCCAAGATCAAATAGCTGTCTGTTACGGCGGATTTAATAGGATTGTTTTTAACACCGGTGGGAGTTTTGGTGTTAATCCAATAATTATTAAAAAAAAAATCCTTGATAAATTTAATAAAAATTTATTACTGGTTTACACCGGTATTTCTCGAACATCTCATACTATTGCCAAATCTTATTCAAAAAAATTAAGGGGATCTAAAAAAAACGATATTTTAGATATAATCAATTTAACAATTGAAGGTGAAAAACTTTTGAAACAAGGAGATTTAAACGATTTTGCTAAACTATTACATGAATCTTGGTTGGTGAAAAAGAGTCTTAGCTCCTCTATTAGCAATCATTATATAGATGATATTTATAATAATGCTATCAAAAAAGGTGCTCTGGGAGGAAAATTGCTTGGTGCTGGAGGCGGTGGTTTTTTATTACTTTATGTTCCTTATTTTAAACAAAAAAGTTTTATTAAAT
>CAJXBA010000043.1 GCA_913050185.1 uncultured Pelagibacteraceae bacterium | reverse complement strand
CCTATTGATTATGCAAAAAATGATACTGAAATAGAAATTAGATCTCCTTATGCAAATTTAAAGGCAAAAGTTGTACCACTACCTTTCTTTGATCCTAAGAAAAGAATTCCAATAAAATAATTTATGTATTTAAACAAAATCTGTGAGTGCCACGGATGAAATTTCGTGACATTTTACTTGCGCTATGCGCTCCATTGCTTTTAGGTTTTGGTTTTGCAATAGCAAAGCCTGCTATGCAGCAATTTCCCCCTTTTTTATTAATGGGTTTAAGATTTACTATTGCAGCTCTTATTTTAATTTGGTGGTTTCCTATACCAAAGAAACTACTTAAAGATTTATTTATAGTTTCGCTTATTGGAGGAACTTTAACTTATGGTTTAGTTTATACTGGTTTAAATAGTGTTGATGCATCGTCATCGATACTTCTTGTTCATACTGAAGTTCCTTTCGGAGTAATTATTGCTTATTTTTTATTTAAAGAAATACCAAGTATAAAAAATATAATTGGAATCATTATTGCTTTTTTAGGACTTTTTATTTTGTTGGGATCACCCAATCTTGAGGGAAAATTGGTTGGCGTCTTGTTATTGCTTTTTGGAGCATTTGCTTGGTCTTTTGGTATGGTTATCGCAAGGCCGCTTAGTAAAAAAATAGGAGGATTTGCAGTTACAGCTTGGGTTTGTTTATTTTCTGGTCCAATGCTCTTATTAGGATCTTTTATTTTTGATGGAAATACTATCAATTATTTATTATCTGCAGATTTGGAAGGATGGGTAATAGTCGCTTTTCTCGCCGTAGTTATGCAACCACTAGCATACGGCACCTGGTATCAAGTCATGGCTCGTAATCCAGTTCATAAAGTTATGCCGATGATGCTATTATTGCCACTTACAGGACTATCAACTGCTATTTTTATACTTGGAGAAAAACCAACAAATCAAGTATTCATTGGTGGCGCAATTATATTATTTGGTATTGGTATGATATTATTTAATAAGTCCAAAAAAAATAAATATTAATTTTCTTTATTTATCATTTTTTAATTGAGACAAAATCAAATCACGATATTCATCAATTTTTTTTATTTTAACATTAGACATTTTTCCGTCATCATCATATTTTCTAAGCATTATTGCGTCCTTATAAAATTTTAATGAAGTAAAATTTTGAGCTTCCTCATCATCCATTATGCCTCCTTGAAGTTTTAGGCTAATTTTTGAAGCATCAGACAAAATATCATAATACGATTTATCTCTAGCAAGATATCTTTTTGCACTAACATGTAGTTTAATGGGCTCAGTAACTCCTGATTTAAAATAATCTTTTAATAGATCAAACGCTATTTTTTCATGTTTTCCATCTAATGATTTCGAAACTAATAAATCTGGATCTTCAATAATAAAATGGCCGTAGTCATGGAGTAAACAGGCACAAATTAATGATTTTGATGAATGTTTTTCTTCTGCCAACATAGCTGATTGTATCATATGTTCAGACATCGTGACTTTTTCACCTATATATAGATTGTTGTTAGTTTGATAACTTTTAATAATTTTATCAACTATATGCACGGATAATAAACTTTCTAATTAAAATAATTAGTTTTTGCCTTTTTGATATAATGATATCAAGAAAATTAAAAAATATATATATAAATGAATTTATACAAATCAGTCGAGGTAATAGATTCTGGAAAATCTATAATAGTACAACGAGCTGACGGAAGTGCTGTACGTTATCATTCCGCTTGGTTGAGAGATAATGCTCTTGATCCAAAAACACGAAACACAATAAATGGGCAGCGTTTAATTACTCTTTCGGATATACCAATCAATACTTATATTGAATCTGCAACATTGGACGAAACTGGTAAAAATATTTTTTTAACTTTTTTACCAGAAAAAAAAAAGGTTTCTTTTTCTGCCAATTGGCTAGAAACACATGCCTACGATGTTAAACAGGATAATATAAAAGGCTGGATACCCAAAGATTTGAAGATATGGGGAAGAAATATGTCAACAAATATTCCAACCGTAGATTATAAATCGGCTAGTGAAGATAAAAATTTACTTCTTGAATGGTTAAAATCAATTTATTGTTATGGTTTTGCTAAGATGACCGGTGGAAAAATAGAATCTGGAGCACTAATTCAAATAGCTAATTTTTTTGGTTATGTTCGTGAAACCAATTATGGTAAATGGTTTGAAGTTCGAACAGAAATAGATGCAATTAATTTGGCGTATACAAATCTTGGTATAGAACCACATACTGATAATCCTTATCGTGACCCGGTACCAACTATACAGATTCTCTACTGTCTTGAAAATTCCGTTAGGGGGGGAGATTCAGCAGTTGTAGATGGTTTTTATGCTGCAACACGCCTTAGAGAGGAAAATTCTGATTATTTTGATTTATTAACTAAATATTGTCTTCGTTTTGAATTCAAAGGAGACAAAAAAACTCATCTTAAATCACGTCGTCCTTTAATTGAATTATCATCAGACGGAGAATTAATAGCAATACGCTTTAATAATCGTTCAGCTGCACCTATTACCGATGTTCCTTATGATATTATGGAGGATTATTACAAAGCTTATCGAGCATTTGCTGATATCATTAACGATCAAACAATGGCAGTAAAATTTAAACTAAATCCAGGAGATTGTTTTGTGCTTGATAACACTAGAGTACTTCATGCAAGAACCGCATATTCGGACTCGGGCAGTCGATGGTTACAAGGATGTTATGCTGACAAAGATGGACTTTTATCAAAAATTTCTACAATGTAAAAAAAAAGGAATGGAAATATAATTGCTAACCAAATAAGATTATGACTTAAAGATAGTATGCCAGCAACACTTACAAAAGAAATAATTGAAAAAACAAAAAAAGATTTATCTTATCCATCACAACTATTTATCAATGGAAAATATGACAATAGTATTACTGGAAAAACTTTTGATAATATAAGCCCAATTAACGGTAAACTTATTAATAAAGTAGTATTTTCACAAAAAGAAGATATAGACAAAGCCGTTAATGTTGCTAGAAAAACATTTGAATCAGGAATTTGGTCAAGAGCTGCACCATCACATAGAAAAAAAGTTATTTTAAAATTTGCAGAATTATTAAAAAAAAATAGTTTGGAACTTGCTGTCTTAGATACATTGGATATGGGGAAAACAATTAATGACACATATACCTCTGACGTTCCAGGAAGTATTAAAAATGTTAGATGGTATGGAGAGCTTATTGACAAAGTTTATGATGATATCGCACCTACGCCCTATAGTTCTTTAGCTCTAATCACGAAGGAACCAATAGGGGTTGTCGTAGCAATCGTTCCATGGAATTATCCTTTAATGATGGCAGCCTGGAAAGTTGGTCCGGCTCTAGTTACTGGAAATAGTCTTATATTAAAACCAGCAGAACAATCACCGTTAACCGCAATAAGGATGGCAGAGCTTCTTGCAGAGTCCGGTTTACCCGAAGGGGTTTTTAATGTTCTACCAGGAGACGGTACTACAGGAAAAGCACTTTCCCTACATAATGATGTAGATTGCGTGGCATTTACAGGTTCGGGAGAAGTTGGGAAAAAAATTTTAGAATATTCAGGTCAAAGCAATATGAAAAAAGTTCAGCTAGAATGTGGAGGCAAATCTCCAAATGTTATTTTTGCTGATTGTGAAAATCTTGACACGATAGCTAAAGTTTCAGCTACAGCAATTTTTGGAAATCAGGGAGAAGTGTGTTCAGCAGGATCAAGACTTATAGTAGAAGAAAAAATCAAAGATGAATTTTTAGATAAAATAGTAAACGAAAGCAAGAATATGATGCCAGGAGATCCTTGGGATCCGAAGTCTTTTATGGGTGCAATTGTCGACAAAACACAGTTGGATAAAATTGATGGTTATGTCCAACAAGGAAAAAAAGAAGGAGCAAGAATTGCGACGGGTGGAAAAATTATGTTGAAAAATACTGGTGGCTATTATTATGAGCCTACAGTATTTGATAATGTAAAAAATAATATGAAAATTGCTCAAGAAGAAATTTTTGGACCAGTTTTATCCAGCATCACTTTCAAGAGTACTGACGAGGCATTAAAAATTGCCAATGATACCAATTATGGCTTGGCTGCCGCAGTATGGACCAAAGATATAAGCAAAGCTCACTTAATGGCAAAAGGACTAAAGGCAGGAACGGTTTTTGTTAATAATTATGATGAATCCGATCTGACCGTTCCCGCGGGTGGATTTAAGCAATCAGGTATTGGCAGAGATAATTCTTACCATGCTCTCGATACTTATCTTCAAATTAAATCTACCTGGATTAAATTGGAAGATAAATAAATTTATTTCAGTTTATGAATTTAATTAAAAAAAAAGATAAATTTACTTACTACAAATTTTTAAATTCACTCCCAAAAAAAATTAACAAATTATATTTTGGAAAATTGAAAAGAAAATTTAAATTAGTCAATAAATCTAAGAAGAAAAATGGCTTTGATCCTGTTACAAATATTGACAGAGCTATAGAATTATTTTTAAGAAAAGAAATTGGAAGAAAGTTTCCAAAAGATGGAATTGTTGGTGAGGAATTTAAAATGAAAAAATCGAAAAGCGGATTCTCTTGGATTATTGATCCAATTGATGGCACACGATCATTTATTATCGGGAGTCCAACCTGGAGCAATCTAATAAGTGTTAATTTTAAAAACAACCCAACTTTTGCTTTAGTTAACTTTCCTGCAATGAAAAAATATTATATTACCGGAATTAATAATACTTCTTATCTGGTAGAAAATAACAAATTTAAAAAACTTAAGGTAATGAAAACTAAATCGTTAAATAATTCAAAAATTGCTGGAGATTTTTTTGGTTGGTTGTCTATTAATCGGCAAAGCAAAATTCCAAAATTAACAAAATTGATGAGGTATCCCTGCTCTGACGCTTTAAGTTATTGTCAATTATGTGAAGGAAAACTTAATGCTGTTTTACAATGTTCAAACAAAATTTGGGATATACATCCAATGATATCTTTAATTAAAAATGCAGGCGGTTATATTTCAACTTGGAAAGGAAAAGATCCAAGAGTTGGTGGAGATATAATTGCCAGTTCGAGCAGAATGTTGCATAAAAAAATTCTTAATATGCTTAAGCCTGTAGCTTAGTTTTATAATGTTAGATTTCATGAAAACTAAAAACCTTTCTATATCCATACTAAAAGAAGCTCGAGTCGATGAAAATCGCACTCCATTTACGCCAGATCAAATAAAAATTTTAATTTCTAATTTTCCAAATCTGACAATATTGGTTCAACCATCAAAAAAAAGATGTTTTAAGGATGAAGAATATTTTAAAGCAGGCGCAAAAATAAAGGAAGATATCAGTTGTTCCGACATCATTTTTGGAGTGAAAGAAGTTGAGATATCAAAACTTATAGAAAATAAAACTTATTTATTTTTTTCGCATACAACCAAAGTTCGAAATTATATCAACCAAGCCACACAAGACAAAGCTATTATTTATAAGAAGGAACTTTTAAGAGAGATTATAAAAAAAAAAATTACTTTGATTGACTATGAAAATATAAGAGAAGTATCAGGAAAGGGATATCGGTATCTTGGCTTTGGGAGATTTGCAGGTATTGTTGGTTGTTACAATACCCTTAATCTTTATCTAAAATTACAAAAAGAAAAATCACTTCCAAGAGCTTTTGAAATCAACAGCTATGAAAAAATTAAAGAATTACTCGGTAAGCAAAATTTTAATAAGCTCAGAATACTACAAACCGGAAGAGGAAATGTTGCCAAAGGTTCTATGGAAGTTTTAAAACATGCGA
>CAJXBA010000042.1 GCA_913050185.1 uncultured Pelagibacteraceae bacterium | reverse complement strand
ATTATTTATTTAAAGTTTTTGAAAAAAAATCCTTAACAAGTTTTGTAGCTTCTTCCGCAGCCTCTTTATTATACGCTATCGTTTGTGATTTACCTATACAACTTCTATCAAATTCAATCTGTGGAAATCTCCAGCCAAACCTATGAGGCAAATTAATCCTTTTAAAAACTTTTTTCTTTTCCTTTTTTGTTGCACTGGCATACCATTCATTAAAACCGATTTGCGATATTGCAGCAACATTATCTGGTGCCATTTCTGCAACCGGTAGTGAAGAATTTTCTTCATAATAACATCTTCCATCATTACGTCTTACTCTTTTAGTATCAGGTAATTTAACTAGTCTTTTTGCTTCAAAAGAATGATGTACGCCTGGATAGACCTTGATTTTTACATCTTTTCCTTTTGCACGAAGGCGCTCGACATAATTTATGCATGTTTCATAAGGAAAATATGTATCCAACTCACCTACATGAATACGAATGGGTGTATCTGTTATCTCGTCGTCTTCTTTGAAAATAACATTGCATGGTGGATACATTGGTACACTTGCTGCATATTCTAATCCAGGTGTTCCCCACATTTTTTGAAACCGTTTAACATTCAAATAAAGACATCCTTTGGCTCCAAGTGACATTCCTATGCAGCCAATACGTTTTGGATCAATGCGAGGATGTTTTGATAAAAGTTCGAGCGCACGATAGCCGTCTACAATTCTAGTTATGCCTCGATGTATATCGTTACAGTTTGGCATTGCTTTTTTAAAATTATTATCTTTTTTGCATTTTCGACGTGCCCAGTTACTGTCCACTACAAATGTTGCAAGACCCATGCTGTTAAATGTCTCCATCCAGTACTCTTCCCAAACATATATTCCTCCGCCGCCATGCATTATTACGACTACTGGAGCATTTTTTTCTGGTGCATTAGCAGGAAAATTTAATGTTCCCGAAATTGTTACTTGTCTTTCGGGTTTTTTTCCTTCTAAAAAATCTTTTATAGTAATTACAGGAATAGATTGAAATTCAATTTTTGTACCTTCTCCTTTCCATTCTTTTGGTTTGGGTGGTCCTTTTTCTTGAGCTAATAGTGTTGTTGATATTCCAAAATTGGATACAAGAAAAAAAACTGTAACCAAAACCGAAATCAGTATTTTCTTCATTCACCTACCAAAATAAAAAAAAATCATTGATTAAGATCAAAAAGATTATGAACTGATCTAAATCATAATTTTTAGATTATAACAAATTTTTTATAAAGAAATCCATAAATTGAGGTGTAAATTCTTTTCCATGTTTTCCACCAAAATGAACACCTACTTTTACTACACAATCGCTTTTTCTATAAACTTTTATCATTTTATCAAACGTCTTTATGGGCTTTGTGTAAAGATCATCATAATAATCCGCTTTTGTTCTCCATGCTCTAGACTTTGCAAAAAGATCCATTATTTCATCATTTATCTCTCCATCGTCCTTTATGTAATAAGGTGGGCAATTGTTAAAATTATATTTCCAATCGATAAATGCAGATCCATTTCCTGCAAAGTTATGATACCACCCTTCTTTTATATCAATTTCAATATCTCCTCCGTTTGCTTTAATTTTTTCAACATATTCTCGGCATGAACTTGTTTCATCTAATTCTCCTTGAACAACAAGCATTTTTGAATTTTTTGTCATTTCTGGGTTTTCGAACAAACCAGCTATTCTACATTCTGGAGCTGGAGACATTGAAAGAAGGGCAGCGAATCCACTGTCATTGTCTTTTAAAAAATGTTTTGTGAATTTTTTATCCGCAATAATAAATGGAATCGTTCCTCCTCTTGAGGTTCCTGTGATCCCTATTTTATTTGCATCTACTTTGGGATGATCTTTTAAAAATGTATAGGCCATGATTGCATCAATTGCTTGTGAAACCATACTAACTTTATATAAATCTTCGTGAGTGTATTTTTCTTTGTATGTATACTTCACGCCGCGACCCGAAAAACTATCTATATAAAATACACCTATGCCGTTTTCCAATAATGGTCGTTGTATGTCCCTGAACCATTTCATCCAATTGTCCAAAAGTTCACCAGGTCCTCCACTATCATGCAAGATCACTAATACTGGAACTTTTTCAAATGATGTGCCATCATCGGGCGGAAAAGCTAAGTGACCTGTAATTTTAACAGGTTCTGATTTAATATTACCATGTAAAAGCTGTCTTAAATCAGAAACGTTATACGAATTAAAATTCATTATTATTCCATTACCAAGTATTTCGGGAAGTTTAAGAAATGGAGATTTTTTTGGTTTACCAAAAGCAAACATTTCTACAATATCTGCTAATGAGGTATCCGGTAATGTATCATTCTTTTCTAATGCAAATGATGAATTGCAATAGATAAAACAAATTAAAATTAATAGTGTTTTTTTAAACGACATCATTAAAAACCCATTATTTTTTCAAGAAGTTTCATTTTTTTTTAATCGACAATGTGATAAAGCGGTGCCTTTTCCATAGTGAATTTAGCTGTTTTAGGATCACGACGAGATAAGGTCAAGCAATGCCAATTTTTATCATCTACCTTCATATGATCACCCCTGTAATAATAGCCCGGCCAACGCGTTTCTTCTCGAAACAACGTATGTTCGGTTACGCACTGTGAAGTAAGTGTGCGGTGTTTTAGTTCCCATGCACGCATAAGCTGGTGATAATCTTCAGCTCCAATATGCTCTAGATCTTCTTGCAACATACCTAATAATTCTATGCCTTTTTTAAGTAAATTTTCGTTCGTCATATAGTTTACACTGATTCCGCCAACATATTCGTCCATAATCTTCTGAAGACGCTGAAGACCTTGAATAGGTAAAAGATAGCTTGGTGAAACTGTTCCCGCAGTAATCTCGTTACGACCTACAGTGTAATTCTCTAAAGGTTTGTATATAGTTTCCTTAAGATCTTCACACTGTTTATTATTAACATTGATTTTCTGATCGCCTAAATCTAACACATATTTTACTGCAGCTTTTGCTGCAAGACGACCTTCCGTAAAGGAACCTGAAGAAAATTTGTGAGCACTACCACCAACAGTGTCTCCTGCTCCAAAAAGTCCATCAACTGTTGTCATTCGGTTGTACCCCCAAAAATATTCAGGTGGTGAAAGATCTTCTGGGCCACTTACCCAAGCTCCCGAACAAGTAGCGTGTGAACCCATAACATATGGTTCAGATATAGTTAACTCAGGATCCACATGTTTTGGGTCAACATTTTGTGAAGCCCAAACAACTGCTTGCCCAATAGTCATGCCGAGGAAGTTTTCCCATCCTACCTCCTCTAAATAAGGATCTTGAAAAGCCTTCGTTGTAACCATATGAATCGGGCCACCACCATCTTTAACTTCCTCAATTAAAGCGTGATTACGTAAACATGTAGGCACTGGATGATGATCGATATATTCTCCTACCAATTTTTTGGTCTGTTCATACCATTTTTTTTCGTAATCCTCTCCTTTGCCATTTCGAGTGTAGGTCTTAAGATGTAGAAAATAAGCACCAACTGGACCATAACCATCTTTGAATCGTGTTAAAACAATACGGTTTTCCATTTGAGTCATTTTAGCGCCAACAGCAATTGGCAAAGCATATGCTGAACCATTACTCCAAGGTGCATACCAAGTTCGTCCCATGCCTTCCCCCACAGCTCGAGGCTTAAAAATATGTGAGGCGCCACCTGCGGCTACAATAACGGCTTTGGCATGGAAGACGTGGTAGTCACCAGTACGCACATTAAAACCTACTGCACCACCAACTCGATTTTCTTTGCTATCATCCATCAGCAGATGAGTTATCATAATTCGATTGTATATTTTGTCAGCAGACTTTTTGGCAGCTTCAGCAACTATTGGTTTAAAACTTTCTCCATGAATCATTATTTGCCATTTACCTTCACGTTGATAGCGTCCAGTTTCCTTGTTGCGCATCATAGGTAGACCCCAGTCGTCGAACAAGTGTACAGAGGAATCTACATGACGGGCCATATCAAAACCAAGATCTTCACGTACTAAGCCCATTAAATCGTTACGTGCATAGCGCACGTGATCCTCTGGTTGATTCTCATTCCATTGCATGCCCATGTAACAATTAATTGCGTAAAGACCTTGAGCCACCGCACCACTACGATCAATATTAGCTTTTTCAACACAAATGATTTTTAAATCTCGACCCCAGTATCTGGCTTCAAATGCAGCACCAGTACCTGCCATGCCACCACCGACAACAAGAATATCGCAATCTTCGTAAACTGTATTGATTTTGCTCATTAGTAATAAACACCCAGTTTAAATCGTTCCTTTTTTAAATCTGGTAACCCGGTACTAATATTGAGTCCTTTTGGTTCAGAAAAAAGTAATTGTGAATTCAGTGCTTTTTCGTTGGGAACTTCTAGCTCGGTCAGTTTTGTAATATGTTTTCCCCACGGCTTAGTCGTAATCGGAGAGACAAAGTTTTTTTCTTTACCATTTCGAAATTTAACCTTCCAGGAAATTGTTCCTTTTTCTTCCTCACGAAGTACTCGAACGCTATGACCCATAGGCGCAAAATCAGCATATCCCCTCACATCAATTGCGTTTTGGGGGCAAGCTTTAACACAAGAATAACACTCCCAACAAAAATTAGGTTCAATATTAACAGCACGTCGAATATTTTTATCAATGTGCATAATGTCAGATGGGCAGATATCGACACAGTGTCCACAGCCATCACAACGAGTCATATAAACAAAAGTTGGCATTTTATTTTATTTTTTCCTTTAGGTTGTTAATCATAATTAGTAATGACGCGGCGCTTCACGCTTTATACCCAAACCAAATTCTTTGGGTTTATTAGATGGCAATGGCAAATTATCTCTCGAACCATCCGCTTCGGATAAGTTTTTCTGTATTGCTGCTCCTGGTTTGTAAAACATATGTGCAAATTTGGACCAATACACTCCTCCAAAT
Organism: uncultured Pelagibacteraceae bacterium; assembly: GCA_913050185.1. Classification (GTDB taxonomy): domain Bacteria; phylum Pseudomonadota; class Alphaproteobacteria; order Pelagibacterales; family Pelagibacteraceae; genus AG-414-E02. The sequence continues at coordinate 1,245 of CAJXBA010000042.1, read as the reverse complement.
AACACAAGATTAGAAAGCATAAACATAACTAAAAACAAAGTATCCCATCCTGATATATTTGCGGCTTGTAAATAAGACCAGATTAAACCGAAGGTAGCAGTCACAACAAGTGATAGAACAAATAAATCTGCCTTAATAATGCGATACCATGGATTGCCCTCTGTTGAAACATCAACTCTGAGAAAAAACCAAAACCAATAACCGCCCAAACAAATCGTTATTGCACCTAAATGCCATAGCAGTGGCAAGATAGAAGGCGTTACGGATTCATTCGCTGAATAGCAAAAAATCATAATTACTGAAGTGACCCAAAATGTAATAGTACCGTACATACCGAGAAGATGGGCAATTCTACGTCTACCAGCTAATTCCGAAGTAGTTAGAATGTCACTTGCAACGGTCTTAATTACAATCGATGTTTTTTTTCCTACACTGACTTGATTAGTTGCTGATTTCTTCGCCTTTTTTGCATTATCAAAAAAGTACCTAACATTTTTTTTATGAATTATATCAAGTAATATTCCAACTACTACCAAGATGATCATCACAATAATGTAAGCTTGCATTACACTGGATGGTACAAACTCGGAAAGTTTAGAAAATGGATTGATAGCAAACATATTATATCCCCCGGTATAACCGAATATCAAATTGTCGCAATATTTTTAGTATAGTTAATATAATAGATCAACCGCAATATTGAAGATGACTTGCAATAGTATAAATTATTAATGGCCTGCTCTAGCAGATACAAAGTAAGCTGACGCTTCAACTTCCTCAGAACTAAGTGTTCCTTCAAAGGGAGACTTGACACTGATTCCGTTAGTTGCTACCGCTATAACTTGAGGTATCGAAGGTCTTAATTGCTCAAGATTAAGTTCTATTTATCCTTTTAATCCAGGTGCTTGTAGTGTTTGACATGCGCCAGATTGCGCTTTGTCATTATACAGATCCAAACCTAATTCCATTTTAGGGTCAGCAAAGATTAGGCTGGAAAAAATCAAGAGAAATGCAAATAATTTTATTTTTCTTATTTTTTAAACTATTTTAGTTCAGCTATTTATGAATTTATTAACACCATAACAAATATTTTTAATAGATATTATAAAGATTTATTATAAAGGTTAAGTAATTTTTTATAATAGATATTTCGTTTTCTTTTCCAATTTAAATCTTTAATTTCATTCAGAGATACAACTCCTTTTCCTGTTCCCAAAAGAATTATTTCCTCAAAATCTTTTAATT
>CAJXBA010000041.1 GCA_913050185.1 uncultured Pelagibacteraceae bacterium | reverse complement strand
TAATGAAACTTTTGAAATCTTAAATGCAAGATTTTTAGAAGGTTTAGATGAGCTTAAAAAAGTTGTAACTAGCGTAGATGTTAAAGATACAGCTCCATCAGGTTCAGCTAAGAAATAATGACAAAATATTAACAAGGCCAGAAAAATTTTAGCTTTTTCCCCCTTTAAAAAATGCCAAAAACTGGCCTTGTTAAGTAAACAGATAAAAAAGATTAATATGACTATAAAAAAAATAACAATGTGGATTACAAATATAATACAAGCTTTTAATGAAAGCAGTTTATTTTTATTGATTGCAAAAAAAAATATGGAACTACAAAAAAAAATATGGAGCTTTTTCGAAGATTTTGGATATGCCAGAGCGGCAGCTCATTTAACTCGACAAGGGTTTCATAATGAAAACGAAGTGCTTATGTTGGATATGAAAGAAAAAGCAATTATAAAAGCACATATTAAGTTGAAACAAATAGAAGAACTTATTAAACTAGAACGAATGAAAGAAATAAAATCTAGCTATAATCCTTTAAGGCATTATTTATCGCATGCTTTTTATCCTTTCATGTCAATTAAATTGGAGGAATAAAATGGGAAAAATTGCATTAGTTACAGGTGGAACAAGAGGAATTGGCGCTGCCATTGCTATAAAATTAAAAGAAGATGGTTGTACAGTTGTAAGCAGCTATGTTGGAAATGTTGAAAAAGCTGAAGAATTTTCAAAAAAAACTGGAATAAAAACTTATAAATTCGATGCGGGTTATTTTGAGAATTGCCAAAAGGCAACTCAAGAAATAGAAAATGATTTAGGCTCCAATGTTGATATTCTTGTTAATAATGCTGGTATCACTAAAGATCGATTTCTTCACAAAATGTCCCCGGAAGACTGGACTGCAGTGATAAACACTAATTTGAATTCAATGTTCAATGTTACACGAAGTGTAATTGAAAAAATGCGCCTAAAAAAATTTGGAAGAATTATTTCTATTGGTTCTATCAATGGGTTAAAAGGTCAAGTTGGACAATCAAATTATAGTACTGCAAAAGCAGGCCTCATAGGATTTTCAAAAGCAGTTGCGTTAGAAAATGCAAGTAAAGGAATAACTGTAAACGTAATTGCCCCGGGATACATAGCAACAGAAATGGTTAAAAAAATAGATCCAGAAATTTTAAAAGGAATCGTTTCCCAAATCCCCGTGGGAAGATTAGGCGAGCCTCATGAAATAGCTTCGTTAACAAGCTATCTTGCTAGCGATCAGGCTTCATTCATAACAGGCGCCACGTTTTCAATAAATGGGGGTCAGTACTTACAATAAAAGGTAATATGCCAATAATCATCGCTATATTATTAATGACAAACGTAGAGAGTTCTTTAGATCTAAAATCTAATGAAAAATACAGTGCTATTAAGAAAACGGCTCAGGTTATTAGATTAATCAACGGAATAGGAATAAAATAAAGATAAAAGGAGATAAATTATGAAAAATGACGACATAGTAATAACAAGCGCTTTTAGAACTGCAATTGGTTCATTCAATGGATCGCTTTCTTCAAAAACAGCACCAGAGCTTGGTTCAGTTATAATAAAAAAATGTGTTGAAAAATCCGAACTTAAAAAAGAAGAAGTTGACATGACATATATGGGTCAAGTTTTAACTGCAGGCGCAGGACAAAATCCTGCAAGACAATCATCTATTCTTGCTGGGCTTTCAAACGAAACGACTAACATCACAGTAAATCAAGTTTGTGGTTCAGGACTTGCATGCGTTGCACTTGCATATAACTCTATCAAATCTGGAGATGGCAAAGTAATAATTGCCGGTGGTCAAGAAAGTATGAGCAATTCTCCTCATTACATAAATATTCGCAAGGGCATAAAAATGGGCGATGGTAAATTAAAAGATTCAATGATCATCGATGGATTGTGGGATGTCTATAATCAATATCATATGGGAATAACGGCAGAAAATGTTGCTGAAAAATTCCAAATTAGAAGAGAAGAGCAAGATAGTTTTGCGGCTGCTTCTCAAAGAAAAGCTGCGGAAGCAATGCAAGCTAATAAATTTGTAAATGAAATTGTTCCTGTAAAAATAAAAGTTAAAAAGGAAGAAGTTGAATTCAATAAGGACGAATATCCAAAAGCGGGATCAACAGTTGAAAAATTAGCAAAATTAAGACCTGCATTTAAAAAGGACGGAACGGTTACCGCAGGAAATGCATCAGGGGTTAATGATGGTGCTGCTGCGGTGTGTTTAATGACAGGAGAGATGGCTAATCAAAAAGATATCGAGCCATTAGCCAAAATCGTTTCTTGGGCACAATGTGGTGTGGATCCTTCAATTATGGGAACAGGACCTATTCCTGCATCTAAACTTGCTTTAAAAAAAGCTGGATGGAGTGAAGATGAATTAGATTTAATCGAAGCTAACGAAGCATTCGCGGCTCAAGCTATGGCAGTAAATAAAGAGATGGGCTGGACAGTTGATAAAGTTAATGTCAATGGTGGATCTATCGCACTAGGACACCCAGTAGGAGCTTCAGGAGCCAGAATATTAGTGACACTAATTCATGAAATGCAAAAACGGAAAGCTCAAAAAGGACTAGCTACTTTGTGTATTGGCGGCGGAATGGGTATAGCTATGTGTATTGAACGTAACTTTCTCCATCACAAATAATTGGATGTTTATTTTCCATCACAAATAATTGGATATTTAAATGTGGAATATAAATAAAATAAAAATTTTAAATAAAGATAACTTGGTTTTGTTATTAAAAAAAATATTTAATTTTTTTGAAAAATCAGGACATGCTAGAGCGATAAATCGATTGATGCGACAAGGACTTTATGAAGAAGCTGAAGTACTTGTAATAGATTTAAAAGAAAGGGAACTTATTAAGTTAGAACAAATAAAAAGGACAAAACTTTATTATAATCCTTTAGAGCATTATATCATACTTGCTTTTTCTCCTTTCATGTCAATTAACTTTGAAAAGTAAAACTATGAAGAAATCTCACAAAACAAAAAAAAGAAGAACGCCCAAGATAAGAAAAAAAACTAAACGGATTAATTCCTCATTCAAGAAAATGAGCAATGACATTAAACAACAAAATGAGAATGAAAAAGTAAAACTTATTGGACTAGAGAAAATGAAAAGGGCGAAAATTCATTACTGTCCTTTCGAGCATTATGTACATTGTGTTATGCTAATTTTTTTTCCATTTATGTTAATTAATTTTAGGAATAATAATGGTTGATAAAAAACTATTCCTAATTATTATTGCAAATCATAACTTTAAACAGAAAAGTTAAGGAAAAAGATAGGCTTGATCTACATCAAAAAATTAAATAATTATACAATCTACGATAATAATATAAATTTAGATCAAAAAGCCTTTAAAAACTGCAAATATTAATAAATATCATGACAGTTATGCAAAATTAGCATAGCTGTTACGTCAAATAAAACATTACGTTTTATGGGACTCGCAAACCCAAATGTGATTAACTATTATTAATTTTATTAATATTAATAATAATAAAGGGAGATATAAAATGTTAAGAAAACTAATTGGCATAAGTATGGCTGCGTTAGTGACGTTGTTACTAACGGTTAGCACATCATATGCTGGCAAGGTTTTATTGAAGGTTCCAGTCTGGTTTCCGACGACGCTACCAGCACTAGGTACATCTCCGGCATGGGTTGCTAAGCATATCAATGCCATAGGAGGAGACCTTACAATGAAGACCTATGAACCAAAAAAACTGGTTCCCCCTAAGGAAATGCTAGAAGCAGTTTCTAAAGGACAAGTTAATGCTGGATATACAACTCCTGGCTACAACATGGGAAAATTAGGAGACAAAGGAGCGATCTTTTCAGCGGTTCCTTTTGGTCCTGATGCACCTGAGTTCTTAGCTTGGGTGTATTATGGTAATGGACGTACATTATGGCAAAAAACATATGACGATGCCGGTTTTAACGTTCAGTCTATTCCTTGTGGTATTATCGCACCAGAAACTTCTGGTTGGTTTAGTAAAGAAATCAAAAAACCTAGTGATCTAAAAGGATTACGTATGCGATTCTTTGGTCTTGGTGCGCGTGTTATGGAAAAATTGGGAGTAGCAACTTCTCAACTTCCTGGCGGTGAAATTGTGCCGGCTTTACAAAAAGGTGCAATTGACGCTACAGAATTTTCTATGCCTGCAATCGACAAAAGATTGGGTATAAATAAAATTCTGAAATACAACTACTTTCCTGGTTGGCATCAACCCGCTACCTTGTTTGACTTGATTGTTAACAAGGACACTTGGAACAATGAGATGTCTGAAGGACAACGTACAATCGTTGAGTTAGCTTGTAGAGCAGTTATGGCTGATGCACTTGCAATGGGTGAAGCAATGCAGTTTGATACAATGAAAGAAAACGCTGCAGCAGGTACAATAAACAAGTACTGGTCTAAAAAGATGCTGGCTACATTTAAAGAACAGTGGGATATAGTGGTTGCAGAAATGATTGCAAAAGATCCTGCATTCAAAGTAGTTTGGGACGATCTTCAAGAATTTCGTGCAAACTATGCAATCTGGAACGAATGGGCATATTTGCCGCGTCCTGGAACAAAACGTAGTAAGAAATAAGGTTAAAAAGTTAACCTAACAAACTATCAGGCGGAGCTTTTATAGCTCCGCCATAGTTATAGTGTGTGAATAAAAACCGTTTGCAATAAACAAATTGCAAAAGGTTTTTTTCGTGTCATACTGAAACGAGACAGTTGCGGAGGGTGATTTTTTAATGTCTTATGATAGAGAACAAGCTGAATTAGTTGATACGCAGAACGTACATATACCTTTTGTAGCATATCTTAATAGATTTGTTCAGCGCATTGTTGAGGTTGCCGCGTGGTTGAACGTGGTGCTAGTTTTTCTGATTTTGACTGCAGTTATATTGCGCTACGGTTTTCACCGTAATGAGCTTCTTCTGTGGTGGCCATTAGTGCCAATGGAAGAATTACAGTGGCACTTTTATTCCGTACCATTCATGTTTGGTTTAGCGTATGCAATCACCAATGATACACACATCCGAATTGACATTGTCCGTATACACATGTCGCAACGACTTAAACATATATTTGAAATTCTCGGTATTCTTCTGCTTTTGATGCCGTTCGCTATAATCATTTTTGATTTTAGTCTTGATTATACAATATATGCTATTACTCATCATGAATCTTCCCAGAGCTCGATGGGGTTACCTCATCGATGGATTGTTAAATCAGTAATTCCACTTACGATGTTATTAATAATGATTGCTTCAGTGGCTAAGTTGGCACAAGAGATAGTGTTGTTACTATATCCACACAAAATTGTTTCAGATTCTAGTTCACGGAAGGAAACTGCACCCGAATGGTGGGGAGGCGATTTGTTCCGTCCGCAATTGCGTATTCCTAAACGCAAACTTAGATATAGAGGACATGCCAGATAATGACACAACATGAATATTTAAATGTAGTTGAATCTAATAAAGCACTAGAAATTTTTGAGAATATAAAACAATCAAGAAAAAAGTTTAAAAAACTTCAAAAGAAAAATAATAATTCTAAGGATAAGAGAGGTCGCTAATGGGTGCTGAAAATTATCTTGTTATTGCGATGTTTTTATCCTTTATCGCACTACTTTTTACTGGTTTTCCAGTAGCATGGGTTTTAGCTGGTGTTGGCATTGGTTTCGGTGGCATCGCTTGGTTTACCGATAATGTTATGGGATGGACAATGACCGGGCTTGATTACAATACTCTCGGTCTCTTGGTTGGTCGTATCTTTGGCATTATGGATAACTGGGTACTAATCGCACTGCCAATGTTTATTTTTATGGGGCTGATGCTAGATAAGTCAGGAATTGCAAAAAAAATGATGCACTCAATGCAAAGATTATTTGGTAATGTCAGAGGTGGCTTGGCGATTACCGTTGCTTTGATCGGGATTATTCTTGCAGCCTCGACAGGTATCATTGGTGCATCAGTTGTGCTGTTAGGCGTTATGTCTTTACCGGTTATGCTCAAACAGAATTATGATAAACCGCTGGCACTGGGCACCATATCCGCATCAGGTTGTCTTGGTATTCTAATTCCTCCTTCCATCATGCTGGTGATCATGGGAGATCAATTATCGATTCCCATACTTGATTTGTTTATGGGGGCAGTTTTTCCAGGTTTAATTCTTGGTTTTCTTTATATTCTGTATATTCTGGTTTACTGTAAAATTAATCCAGAAAAAGCTCCACTTGCTGCAGATCATAGAGAAATTAATTTAAAAGATGTTCTGCGGGCATTGTATGACATCATACCTCCAGCTGGTTTGATATTTCTTGTTCTTGGATCAATTTTTATGGGAATAGCAACTGTTACTGAAGCTTCTGGAGTTGGTGCTTTGGGAGCAACATTGATTGCTGCTTTATATAAAAATTTTAACTGGAAGATTTTAAAAGAAGTGGTGATTAACACTATGAACACCGCTGCCTATATTTTTGCGATCTTTGTTGGTGCAACTATATTCGCTTTGGTCTTGCGTGAATGTGG
>CAJXBA010000040.1 GCA_913050185.1 uncultured Pelagibacteraceae bacterium | reverse complement strand
TTTGCAATCCAAGCTAGTAGTGGAATCATCGAAACCTGTCCCAAAGGGGACTCTAGTGCTGTATTAACGATAGCAATAAATCGTGCATCAACCATTCCATTTGTTAAAGAAGATGTCCAGTTATGAAATCCATAATACATCCCGACGCTTGGCAAAAATAAAATTGATCCAACAATTGATAAAACTACAATAATTTTGGCAATGGAATTTTTTGCCATGAAGGGTCTGAAAATAACGATACCCACCAAAGTTAACGCGGATGCGATAAGGGATAGTAATGAAAAGAACTGTTGATCAAATTCAAGAATATCAATTTCAAACCAACCCAAACCAGGTCCGGGACCTGGCATTGCCCGAAAAACAAAAATGATAATAGCGGTTCCAACTATCATAAAGCGCGATTTTTCAGGTAATTCAGTAATTAATTTCTTCATTAAAAACAAAATGATAAGTGTCGAACCTAAAAATACAATTTCTTGAGCAAAGGGAACTTTTAATATTCCAACTCCAAGTGTAAAAATAACAAATACTAAACTGCCTCCTAAAATCCACCAATTAGGTTCAGTGGTGACCTCAAATTCTGTTGTAAGCCTGTTTAATTCTTCATCGCCTACTCCTGATTTTATTAATTGTTCCAAACGTTTTTTTTTAAGATACATTGCAAGAAAGACTCCTGAAACTGAAACAACCGGAATAATTAATGCATAAAGATAAATTCTGCCGTATATTTCTATTTTTTCTGACTCGCTTAAAGCACTAACGCCAGCAAACATAAAAACATTAACTAGAGCTACTAAGACGAATCCACCAATGATGGCAAAACGGCCCAACGTTTGCATCGTTGTGTGCATGATTTTTATTTTTTGATCAGAATATTTAATTCCTTGATCGTCCGTGCTTGGCACAGCTTCAACGGTCATCGCATCCGCAACAACATCCTGAACTACATAACCCACGGGAGCAAGTAGTGCACTTATGATAAACCATGTTTCAACCTTAAAGACGGATGCCATGGCTTGTGTGTGAATGATGAGGCCATACATAATAATTACACTTAATGCAATTAATCCAGCTCCAACAAAAACAAGATAATTTTTTCTCGACCAAATTAAATCAACAAGATGCCCTAAGGGCATTTTTAGCGCCCAAGGAATTCCTGCCCAAAATCCTAATCCTGCTAGAAATGCAGCTGATAAATTAAGATAATCTTTTATAAAAAAAATACCAACTATCCCGGTTAATCCCGAAACTCCAGCTGCAACATAAATCATAAGCGGAGGCAGATAAGACCAACGAAATTGTCTACCCAAATCAATAAGTGTACTATCGATAAAGCTGCCAATACTTTTTGTTATAGACATAAATATTAACTAGCTTTTTTTTGAGCTCTTTCACGATCAATGTGTTGTGTCATGGCATCCACCATATAATCAGAGAAGGAAAAAATTTCTTTCGTTTGAAAAGATTTTGTTTCATGTTTTTCTGGATTAGTCTTGTTTTCAACAATGATTTTGCCCTTTTTTGAATCCGAATCTTCCAAATATATTAGCACCAACCAATCCTCATCTGGACTGTCATCGTAGCGAATAAAGCACTCATTAGTTTCGTAGCGGCGATCGATGACTCTTAGAACGCTTTTGTGTTTAGGAATATATCTCTTGTTCAATTGAAAAACTAAAGAATTTATAGAACGATAAAAAGATTCAAGAGCGAGTGAAATTTTTTCACGTTGTTCAGCGTATTCTCTTTCTTTTTGCAGTAAATCTTCTTTGCTATCAGCATCCGAAATTTCTACTCCCAAGGATTGTACTCGTTCTCTAATTTTTTGTTCGCGAATTAATCGGTATTTGTCTTTAATCTTTTCAAGCCGTTCTTCTACTGGGCGATAATCATCCCTTTGTTCCTTAAGAGCCAACTTCTCCAAATTCTTGATTTCTTGTAGTTCTCTTCGTCTGAATGAATCAATTTTTTTCTCTAATCTAATCTCTTCTAGGAAACGCAGTCGTTTTTCCGCTTGCTCTCGTCTTAAAATGGCTTGTTCTTGCCTTATAAATTTTTTTAGGTCGTGTGAGCGCTCCCTTGCGAGTTTAATTTCTTGTTTGAGTTCTTTTTGTTTCGCTTCGTATCTTAGACGTTCTTCCTCTTTGATTTGCCTTTCTTTTTCTTTCTTTTCTAATGCAATTTTTCTAAGCCTTTCAATTTTTCTCTTTTCCCTAAAATCTTCATATACAGTAAAAATTGGATGTAATAAAAAGTTTATTATCTTTTTAAGGCTCAATTTTTTTAATTGGTTCTTTTGTTTCTCAAATTGTGGAATTTTTATTTTTTTGAACTTTGCAATCGATATTTTTGGTTTAATTTTTTTCTTTGATTTTTTGATTTTTTTTCTTCTTTTAATTTTTCGAGTTATTTTTATTCTCCTTTTGAATTTGATTTTTCTTCTCTTTTTTGATTTTTTAACCTTATTTCTTATTTTATAGCGCCTACTTTTTTTACTTACTTTGGACGCCTTTTTCTTTTTTATTTTACGTATTTTTTTATTAAATTTTTTTCTTTTTTTTTTTTTCATTGAATGTGATTCTACTTATATATTACAATAAATTATTGCTATATATATAATTTCGACGATTGCTTGGGATGGCAGCAAAATTTTTTACAAGTTGCAATTGATATACAACTAAATCTCTAAATTTAAACGCAGCAGAACACATACTTAAGTAACACTCCCACATCTTCACGAACTCTCCGCCATATAAATATTTTGCTTTGGCTTTATTCTTAATAAATCGCTCTAACCAAATTTTAAGTGTTTTGTCATAATGATGTATTAGAGTTTCGCAATCAGCTAAAACTAAATTTGCTTTTTCAATAGGATTCATTAAGTCAGACAAACTGGGAACCACACCGCCTGGAAACACGTACTTCTGTATAAACGGCTGTACGGCTCCGGGGGACTTGACTGATCCTATAGTATGTAACAAAAACAAGCCATCATCGGTCATTATATCTTTTATTTTTTTAAAAAAGGTTTTATAAAATTTTTTCCCGATATGCTCAAAGGCACCTACTGACACCCCTCTTTGAAATTTTTCTTTTACTTCACGATAGTCACATAGTTTAAATTGAACCTGATTGTCTAGTTTTAATTCTTTCGATTTTTTTTTACAGTAATCAATTTGATTTTCACTTAAAGATATTCCTGTGACTTCGCATTCAGTTTGTCTTGCGATTTCAAATGCTAGCCCACCCCAACCACATCCTATGTCAATAACTTTTTGACCAGGATGTAAATCCAATTTTTTTATTATATGATTGAGTTTATTTTGTTGCGCATCTTCTAAACTTTCGTCATCTTTTATAAAATAGGCACATGAATATTGCCTATGTTTCTCATCCAGAAATAAATCGTAAAGTTCTTCGCCTTTATCATAATGATGTTCAACATTTTTTTTTGATTTGGTTGGTTGATTGTAATTAGTAATATATCTCCAAGTATGCAGTATTTTATTAACAATACTTCCATAAATATTAATTTCACTGCTCCCCAAGTTTTCAAAAGTCATGTTAAAAAAATCCAGTAACGAGCCATTTTCAACCTCAATTTCTCCTCGCATATACGCCTCCGGAAAATTTAGATCCGGACTTATTGCTAATTTCCAATTTAAATCTTTTTTTAATAATTTTATCGTTAGAGGTTTCTGTAGATTTGGTTTGCCGCAAATATATTTCTGACCTTGAGAATCTATCAAAACAATCCCTCCGTTCTTTTCAAATATCTTGGATAATAATCTTGCTACTAACATAATTTAAGCTGCAATATTCTTTTCAGGATAAAAATTTATAGCTTTCAGTGCATCCATCATTTGTTTTTCTTGTTCTTTAGAAAGAAGACTCAATGGTGGCAAAACTGTTTTATATTTTTTGTCTTCAAATGACATAAAAGTGTGCAAACCTGATATTAGGTTATTTTTGTCAAAGATTTTACGAATTGCACACAGGCGTTCATTAAAAGTTTGTTTCCTTTTATTACGAAAATCGTCGTAGACTTTGCGAGCCAGTGATGCGGTAATATTCACTGTCGCGGATATAATTCCTGCGTTACCTAATTCTAAGCCTCGTAGTAACTTAGTTTCGCTTCCTGGAAATATTAAAAAATCATCATCTATTTTAAGTGTGTCAAATTTATCATAGTCAGAATCCTTGACGCCTTTTACTTGCGGGAATTCTTTTACCAATCTTTCAATAATTGGAACATCAAATTTGTATCCAAATAATTTTTCGAAACTATACAAGATAACTTGAATCTCAGGAACTTTATTGAAAAGGTTTGCAAAAAATTCGTATGCACCTTCATTTGTAAATTTGTAGTAAGCGGGTACACCTAATAAAAATCTATCAATTCCATTTTTTAATGCAAAATTAATTAAATTTACATTCTCGTTTAAACTATTGAGTCCAGTTCCGAGAATAAATCGTTCCTTAAATTTATTATCACTAAGTTTTTCAATTAACTTTTTTTTTTCGTCAATAGAAATTAATTGGGCTTGTCCAGTTGAGCCGAATAGGATACAGCCTGCTGCTCCATTCTGGAGGATATGTTCAGAATGTTGAATCGTTGAATCGATATCAACTGTCAAATCTTCGTTGATAATTGTCAACGAAGCTGCATAAATTCCTTTTTGTATAGCCATGTTTAAACCTGTTTATTTTAAATTATATTCGATTGAATCAAAAATGAAAGTTTTTGTTTTAAAGTACATACAACGATTTTTTAAAAAATCTGATAAATAAACTAGGTAAAATCATGCTTAAGGATTGCCTGTTTGCTTTCGTTTACTATTTGGCTAAGTCGTTCGGTGTTTGCATCTTTGTTCACATCTGGATGAATTTTTTTTTGCAAGTTGTTAGCTGCTTTTATTACCTCTTCTTTCGAGCAACCTCTTTTAATTCCCAAAACTTTATAAGCTTCATCTAAAGTCAAACTACTTGAAGGAGCTGCTTGGTGACGACCATAATAAGAAAATCTTCCTGAACTTCTTAGATAATTAAGAAGACGCCAAAGTTGAAATATCTGAATAGCTGTTAAACCCTTTATTTTAAGAGCGCTCATTGCAAGTAAAAATAGGGGTAATGAAAATAATATCCTGCCCCCAACGGCAAGAATTATAGCAAGTATTAACGATAATAGTATAATTATACTTCTGGCACCTTTTGCAACTTTCTTGCTATTTGCTCTAGCAAACCAAGATAATAACAAAAAAGTGATGACAAAAATTATTATTCCAGTAAATAAAATATTCATATAAATATCTATCTCTATGAAAATACCACAATTAAAACGAAAATTAGAAGTTAAAAAACATCATGGCTATGAGATAAAAGACGAATTTTCTTGGATCCATCAGAAAAATATTCTTGAAGTATTAAGAGATAGTTCAAAATTAAAACCTGAAGTAAGAAAATATTTAGAAGAGGAAAACGCTTATACAAAATTCAAAATGAAAGACACTGAAGAATTTCAAAAGAAATTATTCAAAGAAATTAAGGGAAGAATCAAATTAGATGATGAATCGCTTCATTTTTTCTATAAAAAAGATGGATGGGAATATTGGGCAAAAACAACTACGGAAAATAATTATCCTATACAATTAAGAAAAAAAATAGGAGATGGTAAAGATAAAATTCAAGAATATTGGAACGGAGATAAAGAAAAAAAGAAAATAGGTGCTAGCTATTTTGGTTTAGGCGATCTCTCCGTGAGTCACGACCATTCTCTCCTGGGTTATTCATTAGACCTTAACGGAAGTGAGTTTTACACTATTTATGTAAGAAGAATTGCTGACGAAAAACTGGTTACTGAAAAAATTGAAAACACATCTGGAGGAATAACTTTCAGTAAAGATTCTCGGTTTATTTTCTACACTTTATTAAATTCTAAACATCAACCCAAAAAAGTTTTTAGACATAAAATTGGATCGTCCCCAAAGGAAGATGAACTAATTTATGAGGAACTTGACGAAAGATTCACAGTAGGAATGGGAGGTTTAACTACAGATGAAAAGTTTTTTTTAATTGGTGCATCTGACCATTCCACAACTGAAACACACTATTTCACATCGGGTTCTGCAAACGCAGAAGAAGAAATAAAATTAAATCTATTTCAAAAGCGTAGTGAAAAAATCAGGTATTCAATCGATTCCTGGCAGAGCTATTTCTGGATTCATACGAATCAAGACAAATCGCCTGATTATAAAATTTGCAGGTGCAAACATGAAAATATTAACAGCTGGGAAGATTTTATTCCGGCCAAAAAAGAAGTAATAATTGGAAGCTTTAATTTCCTCGATGACTGGATGATTAGAGGAGAGATGTCTAATGCATTACCTAAACTGTTTGTAAGATCTCTAAAGACCAAAGAAGAAGAAGAGTTGATTTTTGCCGACGAAAAAGTTTGGAGTCCATCTGTTTCCGAAATGCAAAAGGAAACAAATACAGATAATATTTATATTAGCTATTCCTCTCCAAAGACTAATTCGAGAGCTTATATTTATAATCTTAGAACAAAAGAAAAAAAATTTGTAAAAGAACAAGAAGTTCTAGATAAAAATTATT
>CAJXBA010000039.1 GCA_913050185.1 uncultured Pelagibacteraceae bacterium | reverse complement strand
TTACTGATGAGCAAATCAATAAAATTTTTGGACCCATTGGTATTAAATTAGGTGGAAGATCAGCTCCTGAAATTGCCTTATCAATCATTGCGCAACTAGTTTCAGAAGTTTATAAAAAATAATGATATCAGCCATTTTGCTAGCTGCTGGTCAATCAAAGAGAATGAATGGTGAAAATAAATTAACCAAAAAAATTCAAGGTATTCCTTTAATAAAACATTCAGTAAAAAATATTTTAGCTAGTTCTATTAACGAATTGATTGTTGTTCTTGGATATCAAAAAGAAATTATTGAAAAACTTATTGATAAGCACGAGAAGATAAAATTTGTTTTTAATAAAGATTTTGAAAGTGGAATGGCATCTTCTATCAAAGCAGGACTAAATCATTTATCTAATAATACCGAGGCTTTCTTTATATGCTTGGGAGATATGCCTATGGTAAATACAGATATTTACAATCAATTAATTAAATCTAGAAATCAAAAAAATATAATTATACCTACTTATAAAGGACAACAAGGAAACCCTGTTCTATTTGATAATTTAATGAAAGAAAAAGTCTTAAATATCAGCGGTGATATTGGGGCCAAAAAAATATTAGAATTAAATAAAGATAAAATATTAAACTTAGAGATTAATGATCAAAGCATAACTAAGGGCTTTAATACTCAAGGCGATTTTAGTTCTTTATAATTCTGTTATCAGGATCGTGAAGTGGTTTAGTTTCTATGATGGCTTTATATTTTGTTTTTTCTACTTCAATTTCTATATCTTTCCCATTTAGGTTTTGTTCTGAGTTCACATAACCAAAGGCCATATTTTTTTTAAAATTAAACGAATAATTGCCTGATGTTGTTCTCCCAATAATTTTACCATCATTTAATATAGGTTCATCGTGAAGTAATAAAGGAAATCCAGGTTTATTTTCTTTGAGACTTAAGATTACAAGTTTCTTTTTAGGTTTTTGATCCTTGATTTTAAGAAGAGCTTCTTTGCCAATAAAATCTACATTTTTTTTATAGCTAATTGCAAAACTCAAACCTGTCTCATATTGATTTTCCTCTGGCGACATATCATGTCCCCAATGTAAATATCCTTTTTCCATTCTCATTGTATCCATTGCAAACATTCCACAATGAGAAAGGTTAAACTCTTTACCTTTGCTAACTATTAAATTGTATATTTCTCTTGATTCATTCATTTTTATATAAAGTTCAAAGCCTAATTCACCTACATAAGATAGTCTTTGTGCATATATTTTATTATTATTTATTTTAATTGCTTTACTTGCGCCAAATTTAAAATTTTCATTAGAGAAGTCGTCCTCTGACAACTTTGACATTAAACTTCTACTTTTAGGTCCAAACACACCAAGACAAGCAACATCATCTGTAACGTCCTTAAATTCCACTTCTTTTGATAAATATTTTAATATATGAAATTTATCATGTTCTTTGTTTGCCGCAGAAGTAACAATTCTAAAATAATTTTTATCCATACAAACAACAGTTAAATCTGTTTCTATTCCACCATCTTCATTTAACATTTGAGTGTAGGTAGTTTTTCCAATTTCATTTTTAATATTAGCAGTACAAATTTTTTGCAATTCACTATGGGTTTTTTCTCCTTTTAAGTCGTATTTAGAAAAAGCAGTTAGATCGAACAAACCAACATTTTTTCTTGCATTCTTCGTTTCGAATTCTACCGATGGATACCAATTTTGATAATTATAACTATATCTAAGCTCTGGTTTTTCATTATTTAAAGCAAACCACAACGGTCTTTCATAACCTGATGACACTCCAAAACAAGCACCTGCTTTTTTTAATTCTTCATGATATGGAAATAGTTTTTGATTTCTAGAAGTTTTATGTTGTTTGTATGGCCAGTGCATTCCATACAAATCTCCCAAAGTTTCGGTTATTCTTTCTTTAATAAAGTTAATTTCAGAATGAAATCTTTGAAACCTTTTTATATCGTATATAAATAAATCTTCATTGATGTGACCATTAATCATCCATTCGGCTGTTACTTTTCCAGCTCCTCCACCACTTCCGATTCCAATGCTATTAAATCCACAGCAAACAAAAAAGTTTCTAATTTCTGGAACTTCACCTAATAATGTATTCGTATCCGGAGTGAAAGATTCTGGGCCTGCAAAAAATTTTCTAATTCCTGCTTTTTCTATAAGTGGTACTCTTTTAAAAGATGCTTCTAGATAAGGTTCAAAGTGATCAAAATTTTCAGGAAATTCACCAAATGAAAAATCATTGGGAATTTTATTTGTTTTTCCAAAAGCTGGAATTGATTTTGCTTCAAAAACTCCGACTAATAATTTGCCAGCATCTTCCTTCAAATACAATCTATCATCAAAATCTCTTAATACAGCCAAATCTTTAGGCAAATCTTTTATTGGTTCTGTAATAATATAAAAATGTTCTGCGGGATATAAAGGTATGCTTACCCCTAGCTCCTCTCCTATTTGTCTCGACCACATTCCAGTCGATAAAACTAGATACTCACATTCAATTGTTTGATTGTGAACTTTAACACCAGAAACTCTTCCATTTTTTACCAAAATTTTTTCTACAGGATTTTTTTCAAATATTTTAACTCCTAATTCTTTTGCCGCTTTTGCCAATAAATTAGTTACTCCAATTGGATCTGCCTGACCATCTCCCGGCATAAAAATACCACCCAAAATATCTTTTTCATTTATTACTGGATAAATTTTTTTTATCTGATTAATGTTTAATACTTCTACATGTACATCAAACAATTGTGCTGTGGTTGCTTGTCTTTTTAACTCCTGCCATCTTCCTTTAGTTGTTGCAATGGATAAAGCACCATTTAATTTTAATCCCGCAGAAAAACCTATTTTTTTTTCTAGCTCTTTATATAATTCTGTAGTATATTTTCTTATTTTAGTAACAGCTGCTGAAGGTCCCAACTGACTTACTAATCCAGCTGCGTGCCAAGTAGTTCCTGAAGTTAATTGATCTTTTTCAAGTAAAATTATATCCTTCCATCCAAATTTTGCTAAATGATAAGCAACAGAACATCCGGCTATACCTCCACCAATAATTATAGCCTTAGCGCTACTTGGTAACTCTTTTTCCATTTAAAATATATTAATTAATTTGTTAACACTTCGCTAGAAGAAACATATTTATGTCCAAAGGCATCAGCTACAGCTTTGTATGTTACTTGACCTTTAAAAACATTTAATCCTGCTAAAAAATTTTTGTCTTCTTTAAGAGCTTTTTCGTAACCTTTGTCAGCTAGTTCAACAAGATAAGGAAGTGTTGCTTTATTTAAAGCAAGAGTCGAAGTTCTTGGAACTCCACCTGGCATATTCGCTACACAATAATGAACGACATTTTCCACAACATATGTTGGGTTAGCATGAGTAGTGGGTTTGCTCGTCTCTACACAGCCACCTTGGTCAATAGCGACATCCACAATAACAGCACCTCTTCTCATAATTTTTAACATTTCTTTCGTCACTAACTTTGGAGCTTCAGCACCTGGAATTAACACTCCACCAATCAGAAGATCACATTCTGAGATTAAATTCTTTAAATCAGTTTTATCGCTTTGTATTGGAATTATTGTGTTTCCAAAAACTTTCTCTAGTTCTTCTAGTCGTTGAGAAGATTTATCTACAATATATACTTTTGCTTTCATTCCTGTCGCAATCAAAGCAGCATTTTCTCCAACTACTCCTCCTCCAAGAATAATCACTGTTGCTGGATCTACTCCGGGAGCTCCTCCCAATAATAGTCCTCTGCCTTTTTGCGTTTTTTCTAAGGAATGAGCTCCTGCTTGAACTGACATTCTCCCTGCTACAGCGCTCATAGGGGCCAAAAGCGGCAATCTACCATTGTTGTCGGTAACTGTTTCATAAGCAATACATACTGATTTTGATTTTATTAAACCCTCTGTTAATTCTTTTGCAGCTGCCAAATGCAGGTACGTAAAAATAATTTGATTTTCTCTAATCATTGCTACCTCACTGCTTAACGGCTCTTTGACTTTTACGATTATTTCTGAGTCATTAAAAATATCTTCTGCCCTATCAACAATTATAGCACCCGCTTCCTTGTATTGATCATTATAAAAACCAGATTCAAAACCACCGTTATTTTCAACTAAAACTTTATGTCCTTTCGAGGTAAGAATTTTGGTACTAGTAGGAGTTAAACCAATTCTGGTTTCCTGTGGTTTAATTTCTTTAGGAACTCCTATACGCATCACTTTACTTTTTCATATAATTACTGATACCAGTACGAAGTTTTTCAATAATTTCGTCTATATCTTTTTTTTCACACACAAATGGAGGGGCAATAATTAAACAATCTCCTGTAGCTTTAAAATTAACTCCAACTTCATAACACGCCTTAAAGCATGTAAATCCTGCCTTTCCTGGTCTATCTACAGGTTTAATATCGATACCTCCCATCATGCCATAGCCTCTAATATCCGCT
The DNA here is from genome assembly GCA_913050185.1 of uncultured Pelagibacteraceae bacterium. Lineage (GTDB taxonomy): Bacteria > Pseudomonadota > Alphaproteobacteria > Pelagibacterales > Pelagibacteraceae > AG-414-E02. The sequence continues at coordinate 2,385 of CAJXBA010000039.1, read as the reverse complement.
ACACAGTCAAGATCTTTTAAAGAAAATAAACCATCTAAAAAATAAGAAGAAAGTTTTTTCACCCTATTAAATATATCTTCCTTTTCAAAAATATCCTGTACCGCAAGTGCAGCTGCAACGGCTATTGGAATGCCTGAGTAGGTATATCCGTGAAACAATTCAACCGCTCCCTTTGGAGATGCATCCATCACAGTTTCATAAATCTCTTCTTTTACTGCTACTGCTCCCATCGGCACAACTCCATTGGTAGTTGCTTTTGCCATTGTTATTACATCGGGTGTAACGCCAAATTCTTGAGAAGCAAAAGCCGAACCCATTCGACCCCAACCAGTTATAACTTCATCAAAAATTAATAAAATACCATGTTTATCACAAATTTCTCGTAAACGATTTAAATATCCTTTTGGTGGAACCAATGAACCGGTTGAACCTGCTGTTGGTTCAACAATGCAAGCTGCAATATTTTCTGAGCCAAAATTTGTCGCAATACGTTCAAGATCGTTCGCTAATTCGGCACCTGTTTCGGGTTGTCCTTTAACAAATTTATGTTCTGGAAGGTGTGTATGACGCATATGTACTACCCCGGGCATCAAAATACTTGCAAAAGTTTTTACATTGTTAATCATTCCACCAACAGAAGTGGCTCCAACATTCATTCCATGGTATGAGCGTTCTCTCCCAACAAAACGAAATCTTTGGCCTTGGCCTCTAGCTTTGTGGTAAGCAATTATAATCTTGATTGCAGTTTCAACAGCCGAGGAACCACAAATTGTATAAAAAATTCTGTTCAAATCACCTGGGGTATGCCTTGCAATCTTTGATGCTAATTCGAACGAGCCGCCGAAACCTTGTTGAAAGGGCTGAACGTAATCAAGTTGTTCTAACTGCTTCGTAACAGCTTCAAGTATTTCTTTTCTACCGTGACCTAAAGGATTACAAAATAATCCCGAACTTGCATCTATGTGAGTTCTGCCATGATGATCTTTTAAATAAATTCCTTTTGCCTCTGTGATCAATCTTGGACTTTCTTTAAAATCTCTATTAGATGTAAATGGCATCCAATGTTCTTGGAGTGAATTAGGTATTGACTTTGTGTCGGTTCCCATAATTATTTGAAACTTCCCTCTTTCAAATATTTAAACTATCATTTTAACCAAAACTACCAATAAAATTTTTACTAATACAACCATGAGTAGTATTTAATTTTGTTTTACTTATCTCCATTTTTAATCTCTAATGAGACAGTTAAGCTTAACTAATACTAAAAGAGGGAAATAATGAAAAAAATAATAAGTTTAGTTTTAGGAAGTTTTGTTGCTTTTATTTTAAGTGCATCGGTGGCTAATTCGGCTGCTGATCAAGTAAGAGTGGCATTCTTCTTAGAGTGGGCAACTCCAAACCAAGAAGCTAAAGTTAAAAAAGTTTTTGACGATGCTTTAGGAGTTCCAGTTAAATGGACAAACTTTGCAACAGGCGGAGAAATGACTGAAGCTATGTTATCCGGAGATATAGATATTTCTTATTCTCAAGGATTAACTCCATTTGTAAATGCTGTTAATGCCAAAGCACCTATCAAACTTGTAGATATTGCTGTTACATACGGAATGGGAAATACAACGTGTGTAGTGTCTAATGCATCTGGCATTACAAAAGCAAATGCAGCTCAGTTAGAAGGTAAAAAAGTTGCTGTTCCAGTAGGAACTATGGCTGACTACGTTTTCAAAGAAACAATGAAAGTTGTCGGAGCTAACGCTGGTAAAGTAACAGTTGTTGATATGGTGCCTGAAGACGGTTCTGCTGCTCTTGTTAACGGTAACGTTGCTATGGCATGTTTATTTGGTGGTAAATCTATCGAAAATGCACTTAAAGCTGGTACAAGAATGTTGTCTGTTAAAGAAGCTAGCGATGCTGGAATTTCTGGTATTGATATTGTTTCAGTAATGAACAAATTCTTAAAAGAGAACCCAGGAATGGTTAGAACTTTCGTAGAAATAACTCACGAGTACAATGCTAAGTTTAGAGCAGGTAAATCTGATATGAACGTTATAGCTAAAGATGCAGCTATGGATCTTGCTGGTACTAAAAAACAAATGGGTGGTTTCGGATTCCCAGATGCAGCTGAGATAAAATCTAAGTATATGAACAAAGGTGGAATACTTATGAAATATCTAGATGTTATGGGTAATATGTTTGCTACTTCAGAAAACCCAGCTCTTAAAGATTACTCTAAAGTGGTTACTACCGATTTATTACCGTAACTTAAGAGTTAGACAAAATATTAATAGGCGCCAATTTTAATAAATTGGTGCCTATTTTTTTGACAAAAATTTTATTATATTATTTTTATGAGCGATCTAGTTTCTCAAAAAGTAAACATGATTTTTA
>CAJXBA010000038.1 GCA_913050185.1 uncultured Pelagibacteraceae bacterium | reverse complement strand
GGTTGGAAATATTAGAAATATTATTGTTTCTGATCAAGCTGGCAGATCAAATATCTTGTCGAGATTAAATAAATACGGAATTAAGATTGATAAAAACGATCCAAAAGTTCAAACTTTGCTGGAAGAGGTCAAAGGTAGAGAGTTTATTGGTTATTCATATGATGGCGCTGATGCTTCATTTGAATTATTAGTTAGAAGACTTTTAGATGAAATACCAAAATATCTAACTATTTCTAAATACGATGTTTCGGTTAAAAAAGAATCTAGTGAAAAAATTAATTCTTTTGCAAAAGCTCATATTTTAGTTGATGGTCACGAAATTGTATGCGAGGGATCTGGTAATGGTCCCGTTCATGCATTGGATAATGCAATAAGATCAAATGTAGATAAAGTTGGAAAATATTCAAAATATTTAAAAGATTTAAAATTAGTTGACTATAAAGTGAGAATACTAAATACAGGTACAAACGCAACAACACGAGTCTCTATTGAGAGTACTGACAGAGAAGGCAAAAGTTGGTTTACAATTGGTGTATCTCCAAATATCATCGAAGCTTCCTTTAAAGCTTTAATAGATAGTCTCGATTACAAACTTTATAAAGAAAAAGCACCAGCAAATAATTAATGAGCATAAAAAATGTTCACTTTATTTTGGCCAGACCACAAATGGGTGAAAATATAGGTTCTGTAGCCCGAGCTATTAAAAATTTTAACATAACAAAATTAAGAATTGTCAATCCAAAATGTAATTGGCCAAATCAAAAAGCAATAGCAATTTCGGTAGGTGCTAAAGATATTTTAAGAGTATCAAAAATTTATAATTCTATAGAAGAGGCGGTTGCTGATCTGGATGTAGTTTTTGCTAGCACTTCAAGAATAAGGAAAGTAAACAAAAAAGTTATTTCAATTTTAGAATTAAAAAAAAAAATAACAAATAAACAAGAAATAGGAATTCTTTTTGGACCAGAAAACTCGGGATTATCTAACGACGAAATTAATTGTGCTGATTATTTGGTAAAGATCCCTACTAATTATAAATTTAGTTCGATAAATTTATCCCACTGCGCAATATTGTTTTCTTTTGAATTATTTAAATTTTTTTCAAATAAAAATGTTGCATTTATCAATACATACAAAAGCTCACTTGCAAAAAAATCTCAAATAAACAAATTTATAAACTTTATTATACAAGAATTAGATAAAAGGGGTTTTCTACAACCTAATCACAAACGAAAAAGCATGATAAGGAATATCAACAATATATTTCACAGAATGAATTTATCCGAACAAGAAATACGTATTTTGCTAGGAATTTTTGCAACATTAAATGATTTTAATAAGAAAAGCTGAATTGACAAAAATCTTTCTTTGTTTATAAATCACTTTGAATAAAATATGACAAAAAGATTATCATCTAAGCACAAGGTTGACAGAAGACTTAAAGTGAACCTTTGGGGTAGACCAAAAAGTCCATTTAATACTCGCAATTATCCTCCTGGTCAACACGGTAAAAACAGGAGAGGAAAACCTTCAGATTACGGAATCCAACTAGAAGCTAAACAAAAAATGAAATTTTATTATGGAAACATTAACGAGAGACAATTTAGAAATGTTTATCGTAAAGCGTTACAGAAAAAAGGAAACACAACAGAAAATTTGGTAGGTTTTCTTGAGAGAAGATTAGATACTGTGGCTTATAGGGCAAAATTTGCAACAACGGTATTTTCAGCTAGACAATTAATTAATCATGGACACATTAGAGTTAATGGAAAGAAAGTAAATATACCAAGTTATTTAGTTAAACTCGAAGATACGATAGAGATAAAAAATAATTCAAAAAGCCTCATTACTATTGCGGGCTCATTGGCAAGCAAGGAAAGAGAAGTTCCTGATTATATACAAATGGATGAAAAAACCAAAAAAGCTAGGTTAACAAGAGTTCCCAAGTTTTCTGAAGTTCCCTATCCAACTATTATGGAACCGAATTTAGTAATTGAGTATTATTCTAGGTAGCAAGAAATATTTTGTTAAGAAGAACTTCATTAAATTTTGTAAATAATACACTTTCCAAAAATTCAAAATGGAAAATTGTTGATATTGGATGCGGATATGGAGCAAATGAGTTCGCAACGGTGGTAGCTGATACTCAAGATCTTTCAAGCTTCTATAAGGAAAAAAATTTCGTAAAGATTAATGACAAAGAACTACCTTTTAAGGATAAGGAATTCGATTTTGTAATTTGTAGTCATGTCATTGAGCACGTGGAAGATTTTGAATTTTTTGTGAAAGAGTTAGAGAGAATTTCATCAAAAGGTTACATAGAATTGCCAACAAGATTGGGTGATAATATTGTTTTTGAAAACAAACAAGATCATATTTGGTGGTTTACATTTGATGATGTTATAAATGAAATTGTTGCTTCAAAGAGAAATCAATTAATGGATCCTTTTATTACAGTATCTACGGCAAAATTATTTGAAAAAATATTTAGAGAAAGTTTTGTATTAGAGTTGGCCTGGGAAGAAAAGATCGAATATAAAATTGATAATCAAATAAGAAATGACAATATAAAAAAAATATCTTTTTACAAATTAATAAAAAAGTTTTTTAGTAAAAAATTAAGAACCTTTTTTTAATAGCTTTGCTAATTATTTTTCATTTTTAAATGAAATTTGTTTCTCATTAAGTTTTGTATGAAGTTCGCCATTTTCAAACATTTCTTTAACTATATCACAGCCTCCAATAAATTCTTTTTTGATATATAGCTGTGGTATCGTGGGCCAATCGCTGTATTCTTTGATTCCTTCTCTTAATTCAGAATCTTCAAGTACATTGATTCCTTTGAAGTTTACTTCCAGATGTTTGAGGACATTTGATACAGCTAAAGAGAATCCACACTGAGGTATATCGGGAGAACCTTTCATAAAAAGGCAAACATTATTTTTTTCTATTATATCAGTAATTTTATTTTTTAAATTTTTGTTCATAACTTAAATTTCCAATGTATTTATTGCTAACGCATGTAGTTCGTTACCCATCTTACCCTTTAAAGCTTTATATACAATTTTGTGTTGTTCGATTTTACTTTTTCCAGAAAATGTTTTTGATTTTACTGTCGCCGAATAATGATTCTCATCACCTGCTAAATCCTGTATTGATATTTCGGCATCTGGTAAAGCCTCTTTAATTAAACTCTTAATTTCTTCTAATTTTAAAGTCATTTTGCTTTTTTGTATTTAATCTTTTTTAGAACTCTTAAAAATTCTTCTGAAAATAACATTCACCTTTTTGGTATGATACTTAAGATCAAACATCTTTTTCAATTTTTTTATACTAATTGTTTTAGTTAGCATTTTATCTTTGGCTAAGCTATCGTAAAGATCTATATTTTTTTTCCATGAATTTTGAGCATGTTTTTGTACTATTCTATAGGCTTTTTCTCGAGAAAAACCATGTTTAGTTAGTTCTATCAATATTCTTTGTGAAAATATAAGTCCCTTTGTTATTTCTAGATTTTTTAACATTTTTTTTGGATAAATTTTTATGTTTGTTAAAATATTTTTTAGACGATGAAGAGCAAAATCTAGAGTAACAGTGGCATCGGGTCCAATATTTCGTTCTACGCTTGAATGAGAAATATCTCTTTCGTGCCAAAGCGCAATATTTTCAAGAGAGGGCGCGACATAACTTCTAATTAATCTAGTTAGACCCGTTATATTTTCACTTAATATTGGATTTTTTTTATGTGGCATGGCCGAGGATCCTTTCTGCTTTCTATGAAAGAATTCTTCAACCTCTTGAATTTCCGTTCTTTGTAAATTTCTTATTTCTATAGCAACTCTTTCGATCGATCCGGCGATGATAGCCAAAATCGAAAAGTAATAGGCGTGTCTATCTCTTGGTATTACTTGTGAAGAAATTGGTTCAACTTTTAATCCCAATTTTTTTGCTACAAAAGCTTCTATTTTTGGATCAATATTTGCGAAAGTGCCTACAGCACCTGAAATGGCACAGGTAGAGATTTCTTTGACCGCATTTTCAAGTCTTTTCTTATTTCGTTTAAATTCTTCATAATAGCTAGCAAACTTCAATCCAAAAGTGGTTGGTTCTGCATGAATTCCGTGGCTTCTTCCGACACATATTGTATTTTTATATTTTAGACTTTTGTTTTTTAGAACCTTTAATATTTCATCAATGTCCTTGTTTAAAATTTTGCTCGCTTGAACTAATTGAAAATTAAAACATGTATCCAAAACGTCTGATGAAGTAATGCCCTGATGTAAAAATTTTCCTTCTTTTCCAACTTTTTCAGTAATCGATGTTAAAAAAGCTATCACATCGTGGTGAACTTTACTTTCGATTTTGTGAATTCTTTCAATATTTATTTTACCTTTTTTTTTAACTTTCGAAGCCACACCTTTGGGAATTATTTTCAACTTTTCCATGGCTTGCGCTACAGCTATTTCTATATCTAACCATATTTCATACTTATTCTTCTCTTCCCATATCTTAGCTATTTCTTTTCTTGAGTATCTTTTAATCATTTTTTGTAAGGTGGTTGATTATATTCTTTTTTAGACTTTGTAAATATTTCAAATCCATCATTTGTTACACCAACAGTATGTTCAAATTGTGCGGATAAAGACTTATCCTTGGTTACTGCTGTCCAACCATCATTAAGAACTTTGGTGTTATAAATACCTTCATTTATCATAGGCTCGATGGTGAATATCATACCAGTTTGTAATTTGATACCTTCGCCACTCTTTCCATAATGTAATATGTTTGGAGGTTCATGAAATTTATTACCAATTCCATGACCACAGAAATCTCTAACCACCGAAAAACCTTTTCTTTCAACGTGCGATTGGATTGTGTTGCCTATATCACCTAATTTTGCACCATCCTTGATTACTGATATTGCTTTCATCAAAGATTCATATGTAGCTGAAACTAAGTTTTTGCATTTCGTTGAAACTTCCCCTACAAAAAACATCCTACTAGTATCTCCATGCCAGCCATCAACCATAGTCGTAACATCAACGTTAATTATGTCTCCTTCATTTAAATATTTACTTGTCGGCACTCCATGACAAACTACATGATTTGGTGATGTGCAACATGATTTTGGAAAACCTCTGTAAAAAAGTGGAGCTGAGTAACCTCCATTATCTTTTATAAATTCATAGCAAATTTTATCTATTTCATTTGTGGATATACCCGGCTTGATGTAGGGGGTAACTTCATCTAATGTATCCGCCGCTAATCTGCCAGCTGTTTTTGTTTTATCGAAAGACTCTTTATAATTTTTAATCATAATTAAATTAGTTTTATTAAATTATTTAGTTTTATCTCTTCATTATTTATCTTACAATCATAACAGAGTACTCTTACGCCAGCTTTTATCGCCTTATCAAATGCCATTTTGTAGTTAGCGTCTATATCTTCAGCTATCTTAAAAGTTTTACAATCCTGTCTCTGAATTAAATATAAAATACAGCAATCAAACCCTTTTTCTTTGGCAGAAATAAGTTCAAACAAGTGTTTTGTTCCACGATCAGTAACCGCATCAGGAAATTCAGCAATTTTATTATTTCTTTCAAGAGTAACATTTTTGACTTCCAAAAAACATTTTTCATTGCTATTTGAAATCAAAAAATCAAATCTTGTATTACTAGAAAATTTTACTTCAGTTTTTATATTATTATATTTGGCCAAACTTTTTATTTTTTTTAGGTTTAAAGCTTCATGAACAAGTCTATTTGTTAGCAGTGTATTTATGCCTATCAATTCATTATCTACTTTAATCATTTCAAGAGTATATTTTAATTTTCTGTTTGGATTGTTTGATTTAGATAACCAGGCTTTACTACCTTGGTACGTTAATCCCAACATAGAACCTGTGTTTGGACAATGAGCGGTAATTATTTTATCTTTCAACTTTATATCTACAAAAAATCTTTTATATCTTTTAACAAAAGTTCCTTGTAATAATCTATCTTTAAATTTCATTTAATATAAATATTATCAGATTATGAAAAAAACTAAAAAAAAAGTAACTGCTGCGATTATTGTGATTGGTAATGAAATTTTATCAGGAAGAACACAGGATATTAATGTTTCTTTTTTATCAAGATGGCTAAATAATTTGGGCGTAAGAGTTGTGGAAGTAAGAATTATTGAAGATGTGGAGAAATCAATAGTTGATTGCGTAAATGAAGTTAAAGATAATTTTGATTATATTTTTACCACTGGTGGTATTGGTCCAACTCACGATGACATTACTTCTAAATCTATAGCAAAAGCATTTAATTTGTCATACGGCTATCATAAAGAAGCGTATGATATTTTAGAAAAATATTATAAACTTGGTAAATTTAACAATGGTAGAAAAAAAATGGCAAAAATACCAAATAAAGCTACATTAATTTATAATCCCTCTAGCGGAGCCCCAGGTTTTATAGTTAATAATATTTTCTGTTTGCCGGGTGTGCCATCTATTTTAAAATCTATGGCCGAGGGATTAAAAAATAAAATTATTGGGGGAAAAAAAATTTTAAGTAAAACTATAAATGTCAGCACAGTTGAAAGCGAAATAGCTGATCCTCTAGAAGATGTTCAAAATAACTTTTCTAATGTAGAAATTGGAAGCTATCCTTTTTTTAGATCAGGAAAGATCGGAGTTTCTTTAGTGATTAGATCTACAGAAAAAAACCAAATTAAAGATTGCACTAAACAAATAAAAAGTTTCATTAGACAAAAAAATATTAAAATCGAAGAAGAGAAATAATTAAAATGCTTTATTTTGCGTACGGAAGTAATCTTAATCATCATCAAATGAAAAATATCAGATGCAAAGGATCAAAATTTTTGAAAATGTTTTTTCTAAAAGATTATAAATTA
>CAJXBA010000037.1 GCA_913050185.1 uncultured Pelagibacteraceae bacterium | reverse complement strand
CAAACCAATAATTTTAGGTCTTGTTGTGTTAATTGCTATATGGGCTTTTAGCGGATTGTACAGAGTGTTACCAGACGAACAAGGAGTTGTTTTGAGATTTGGAAAATTTGTATCAACAACTCAACCAGGTTTAAATTATCATATTCCTTATCCAATAGAGACTGTTCTTACTCCAAAAGTTACAAAGGTAAATAGAATTGATATAGGTTTTAGAGCGGCAAGTGATACAGGAAGAACCGCTGGCGTTGACGACGTTTCCGAAGAGAGTTTAATGCTCACAGGTGATGAAAATATTGTAAATATTGATTTTTCAGTTTTTTGGGTTATCAAAGATGCTGGAAAATTTCTTTTTAAAATACAAAGTCCTGTAGAAACGGTTAAAGCTGCAGCCGAAACGGCCATGAGAGAAGTAGTAGCAAAAAGCAGACTTCAGCCGATATTAACTGAAGGTAGGTCCAACGTTGAAAATGAAACACAAGACATTATTCAGGGCCTTTTGGATGAATATGAGTCTGGAATACAGATCACACAGGTGCAAACACAAAAAGCCGATCCACCAGATCAAGTAATTGATGCCTTTAGAGATGTTCAGGCTGCAAGAGCTGATATGGAACGTTCAAAAAATGAAGCCGAAGCTTATCAAAATGATGTCATACCAAGAGCACGGGGAGATGCAGCAAAAATTTTACAAGAAGCTGAAGCTTACAAAAAGCAAGTTGTTGCATTGGCCGAAGGAGAAGCAAGTCGGTTTTTAGCAATATATAATGAATACAAAAATGCCAAACAAGTCACTCAGGAAAGAATGTATCTTGAAACCATGGAAAGAGTTTTGGCAGATATAGATAAAGTTATTATAGACAGAAAAGCTGGAGGAGTAGTTCCTTACTTACCTTTACCAGAATTAACGAAAAAATCAAAAGGGACAGAAACAGAATGAAATTAAATAAATTTATAATTCCCGTAATAATTGCAATTGGCTTTTTAATTTATTTGTCTCTTTTTACCGTGAAGGAAATCAATCAAGCCATAGTATTACAATTTGGTGATCCAAAAAGAGTAATCGATCAACCTGGTCTTAAGATAAAAATTCCTTTTATTCAAAATGTTGTGTTTTTAGATCGAAGAATTTTAAGTTTAGACCCTCACCCAGAAGAAGTTATTGCATCTGACCAAAAAAGATTAATCGTTGATGCGTATGCACGATTTAAAATTGTTGATGCTTTAAAGTTTTATATTTCAGTAGGCGACGAAAGAGTAGCACGATCAAGATTGGCTACCATTATTAATTCAAGACTAAGGAGTGTTTTGGGTAAACAAAGTCTTGCAACTTTGTTATCTGAAGACAGAACGAAGCAAATGGCAATCATTCAAGAAGGTGTCAATACTGAGGCGGCGAAATTTGGTATCGAAATTATTGATGTAAGAATTAAAAGAGCTGACCTTCCACAAGCCAATAGCGAAGCTATATATAAAAGAATGCAAACGGAAAGGGAGAGAGAAGCAAAAGAATTTAGAGCAAAAGGAGCGGAGATGGCAGTTACTATTACTTCAACAGCAGATAAAGAGGTAACTGTTATATTAGCAAATGCAAAAAAACAATCTGAGATTATGAAGGGTGAAGGCGATGGTATAAGAAATAAAATATTCGCGGGTGCCTTTGGAAAAGATCCACAGTTTTTTGCTTTTTATAGAGCTATGCAAGCTTATGAAAAGGCTCTAATTGGGGGAGAAACATCATTGATACTTTCACCGGATAGCGATTTTTTTAAATTCTTCGGTGACACGGGAGCTACTAACAAACAATAAAATCTTTAAATGAAAGAACTCATCATTGCGATAGGTCTTTTGTTGTTTATCGAGGGCATGCTCTATGCCTTATTTCCATCAAAAATGAAAAATATGTTAAAAATTATTGAAAAATTGCCAATCAATCAATTAAGGATAAGCGGGTTATTGTTTGCTCTAATTGGTTTTGTAATAGTTTGGTATACCAAAAGTTAAAAATATATGAAGATTTATAAGAAGATTTTTCATTATTGTTTGATACTTATTGTGATGAGCGTACCTAGCTCATTTGTTTGTGCAAAAAATGCACCGGATTCCTTTGCTGATTTAGCAGAAAAACTTATGCCTTCAGTTGTAAATATAGCAAGCACACAAACAATTAAAACAACTTCTAATCCATTTCCCTTTCAATTTCCTCCAGGATCTCCATTTGAAGATATGTTCAAGGAATTTAATCAACCTCGAGAAAGAAAATCTACTGGTCTTGGATCTGGCTTTATTATTGATAGCAAAGGGATAGTAGTAACAAATAATCATGTTATTCAGGGAGCGGAAGATATTATCGTTAGCGTCAATGGATCTAAAGAATACAAAGCTAAAGTAATTGGTAAAGATCCCTATATGGATTTAGCTGTTTTGCAAATTGAATCAGATGAAAAATTTAAACCAGTAAGTTTTGGAGATTCAGATAAAGCAAGAATAGGAGATTGGGTTGTGGCCATTGGAAACCCTTTCGGATTTGGAGGCACAGTTACTTCTGGAATAATTTCGTCAAGAAATAGAGACATAGGTCTAACCAGATATGACGATTTCATTCAAACGGATGCTTCTATCAACCAGGGGAACTCAGGAGGACCTCTTTTTAATCTAGATGGAAAAGTTATTGGAATCAACACCGCAATTATTGCACCCGGTAGATCTGGTTCAATTGGTATCGGATTTGCCATACCTTCAAATCCAGCATCTCATGTTATAGAACAGCTTATAGAATTTGGAGAAACGAAAAGAGGATGGTTGGGTGTGAGAATTCAGGTGGTCACCAAAGAAATTGCTGATGTAGAAAAACTGGAAGAAGTAGCAGGAGCTTTGGTAGCAAGCGTATCAGAAGGAAGTCCTGCAGGTAAGGCAGGGGTAAAAGCTGGTGATATTATTTTGGAATTTGATGGAAAAAAGGTAGACACTATGCGTAGGTTACCTAAGTTGGTGGCCCAAACTCAAGTAGGCAAAAGAGTTAAGGTTAAAATTTGGAGAAATCAAAAATTGATTTCAAAAACAGTTTTATTAGGAAGACTTGAATCTTCTAAAGAATTTAAAGCCGAAAATAAAATTGAATCTGGCGACGAAATAATTATCGAAACACTAAAAATTTCCGTTAGAGATTTAAATAAAAATGATATTTCTGAACGTGATTTACCAAAAAATTCTACCGGTATAGTAGTTACAAAAATTTCTGAAAACAGTCCTTTGATGTTTTTGTCTGTTAATGATGTTATTGTTGAATTACAAAAGAAAAAAATCACAAGTTCAAATCAATTTTCTAAGTTAGTTAATGACATTGTTAACAAAGGTCAGAAAACTTTAATGTTTGCTATTTATGATTCAGGCGGTCAAAGAACCTATCTAACTGTAAAATTAAAATAAATTTTTACATCTATAATCTCAATGGTTCGTGAAAAAAAAATAATTTTATTAGCTGGGCCTTCTGCTTCTGGAAAATCAAAATTAGCTGTTCACTTGGCAAAAAATTTAAACGTAGATATTATAAATGCAGATAGCATGCAAGTTTATAAGGAGATTTCAGTTTTATCTTCAAGACCAACTTCAAATGATCTAAATATTGTAAAACATCATTTGTATGGATTTAATTCAGTTAGAAAAGCATTTTCAACGGGTCGCTGGCTTAAAATGACAACTAATAAAATTAATCAATTGTGGAGCAAGAATAGAACCGCAATTATAGTTGGAGGAACAGGTCTATATTTTAAAGCCCTAACAGATGGTTTAGTAGAAATTCCAGATATTCCAATTAATTTGAGAAAAAAAATAAGAGAGCTTCATAAAAAAATTGGGCAAAAAAATTTTTTCGTTAAATTAACAAAGCTTGATCCTTTAGTTAAACAGTTTCTTTCTCCATCAGATAGTCACAGATCGATGAGGGCTTATGAGGTAAAAAAATTTACAAATAAATCTTTCTTTCTTTTTGCAAATGAAACAAAATCAAAATTCGAAAAAAAAAATTTTAAAAAACTATTTATTAACATTCCAAGAGCTCTATCACACAAAAAAGTTGATGAAAGAGTGGAAAAAATGTTTAAAAAAGGCGCAGTCGAAGAAGTAAAAAAATTTTTAGAAATGGAAATAAATAAAGAATTATCCGTAAACAAAATAATAGGAATTAAAGAAATTAAAGATTATATTGAGGGAAGATTAACTTTAGGAAAAACTAAAGAGCTAATTAAACTAAAAACAAGACAATATATTAAGAGGCAATTTACATGGGCCAGAGGACATATGAGATCTTGGAATATGATTTATTCTCCTAATTTTAATGATTTATTTAAACAAGCCCTTGAAAAAATATCCTAAAACTTGACCGGCGATCTAACTCAGTTAGATTAGGGTTTATGTCAAATTTAATGACAGGTGCAGCAATGGTTTTTCGGACCTTAGAAGATCAGGGTGTGAGACATATTTTTGGTTATCCTGGTGGTGCAGTATTGCCGATTTATGATGAATTAAAAAATCACAAAAAAATAAAACATATTTTAGTTCGACACGAACAGGGAGCTGGACATGCCGCGGAAGGATATGCGCGGTCTTCGGGCAAGCCTGGGGTGCTACTTGTAACTTCGGGACCTGGTGCAACTAATACAGTAACTGCTTTAACCGATGCTTACATGGATTCTGTTCCTATAGTTTGCCTTACAGGACAAGTGCCAACACATCTTATTGGCACCGATGCTTTTCAAGAATGCGATACGACTGGCATAACAAGACCATGTACCAAACATAATTGGTTGGTTAAAGATATTAAGGAGTTATCGTTAATTTTGCATAAAGCATTTGATGTTGCAATGACGGGAAGACCTGGGCCGGTATTAGTTGACATACCCAAAGATATTCAATTTCAAAAGGGAAGATATGTAAGGCCTAAAAAAATAATAAATAAAAGCACCAAGAATAATATTGAGATTAATGGGAAAGATAATGATATCAAAGCTGTGGCAACACTAATTAAAAAATCTTTCAAACCTATTTTATACACAGGAGGAGGGGTCATTAACTCTGGGCTTGCAGCAACACGTTTGCTTAGGGAGTTAGTTTCGTTAACAGGTTTTCCAATTACCTCTACACTTCAAGGATTGGGTGCATTTCCTGGTAATAATCCGCAATTCCTGGGAATGTTAGGAATGCATGGTACTTACGAAGCAAATAATGCAATGCATGATTGTGATTTGATGATAAATATTGGTGCACGTTTTGATGACAGAATAACAGGAAAGATCGATGACTTTTCTCCCAGATCAAAAAAGGTGCACATAGATATTGATCCATCTTCGATTAATAAAAATGTTGCTGTTGATCTTGCAGTAATTGGAGATGTTAAAATTGTATTAGGAAAATTGGTTTCGCTTCTTAAACAAAATGGTTCAGACTTTGCAAATTCTAATAGGCAAAAGATAACTGCTTGGTGGAATGAAATAGAAAATTGGAGAAAAAAAAATTCTCTTAGTTTTGTAAATAGTGGCAAAATAATTAAACCACAATTTGCAGTTCAAAGACTTTATGAGTTAACTAAAGCTCAAGATACTTTTATAACAACTGAAGTTGGCCAACATCAAATGTGGGCAGCTCAACACTATAAATTTGATAAACCTAATAGATGGATGACCTCTGGCGGTTTGGGAACTATGGGTTTTGGATTACCGGCAGCCATAGGTGTTCAAGTAGCAAATCCAGAAAAATTGGTTATAGATATCGCTGGAGAAGCTTCCGTTTTGATGACAATGCAGGAAATGTCAACTGCCGTTCAGTATGAATTACCAATAAAAATATTTATTTTAAATAATCGTTATATGGGAATGGTTAGACAATGGCAGGAACTGTTACATGAAAAAAATTATTCTGAAAGTTATATTGCTGCTTTACCAGATTTTGTAAAATTGGCAGAAGCATATGGTTGCGTTGGTATTAGAGCGAACAAGCCTGAAGAGCTAGATAGAAAAATTGAACAAATGCTTTCGATTAATGGACCAGTAATTTTTGATTGTGTGGTTGATAAGGCAGAAAATTGTTATCCAATGATACTTTCGGGAAAACCTCATAATCAGATGTTATTAGGCAAAAAAGAAGATAAAGTTTCTAACAAAGGAAAAATACTGGTTTAGTCATGGTGAAATCTGCTTATAGTTTTGCTACAAAAAAGGAAAAAATAGAAAAACATATTTTTATTGTCTGGGTTGACAACGAAGCTGGAGTTCTTGCACGAGTAGTAGGGTTGTTTTCTGGAAGAGGTTATAATATTGATTCACTTGCAGTTGCAGAGGTTGATAGAAGTAATAACATATCACGTATAACCATTAGCACATCAGGAACACCAAAAGTTTTGCAGCAGATAAAGTTACAATTG
The DNA here is from genome assembly GCA_913050185.1 of uncultured Pelagibacteraceae bacterium. Taxonomy (GTDB): domain Bacteria; phylum Pseudomonadota; class Alphaproteobacteria; order Pelagibacterales; family Pelagibacteraceae; genus AG-414-E02. The sequence goes on along the minus strand of CAJXBA010000037.1, from coordinate 1,697 downwards.
GGAAAACTTGTTCCTGTTCACAAGGTTGCCGATTTTCCACAAAATAAAAAAACGCTAATGCGAGAAATGGCACTACTAAAAGTTGTTTCCTCAAGATCACATCTAGAAAAAGCTAAGAAGTTATGCAAGAAACACAAGTATGCTATAATAGATAGAACAGGAAAATCTTACGTATTTGAAGTTTCTGCATCGAAGAATGAGATTGACAACCTAATAAAGAAATTACAACCTCTTGGTTTGGCTAGCGCATCTAGGACAGGGGTGGTGGCCATGACTAAGGGATCGGAAATTTATAAACAATATTAGAGGAAATATATATGAAGATGATATACGAAAAGGATTCAGACGTAGACTTAATTAAATCGAAAAAGGTTGCTATTTTTGGGTTTGGCAGTCAAGGACATGCTCATGCTTTAAATTTAAAAGACAGTGGTGTAAATAATGTTGTTGTTGCTTTGAGAGATGATTCTCCTAGCAAAAAAAAAGCTGAGGTGCAGGGACTTAAGGTAATGTCGCTTTCTGATGCAGCAGAGTGGGCTGACGTTCTGATGATTTTAACTCCTGATGAATTACAATCTCAGATTTATAAAAATCACATTGAGCAAAGAATGAGAGAAGGAACAAGCTTGGCTTTTGCTCATGGATTAAATATACATTTTAATCTTATTAAAGCCAGAAAAGATCTTGATGTTTTTATGATTGCACCAAAGGGACCTGGGCACCTAGTTAGAAGCGAATACCAAAAAGGTGGTGGCGTTCCTTGTTTGATGGCAATTCATCAAGATAGCTCAGGCAAAGCTAAAGACTTAGCACTTTCTTACGCATGCGCAATTGGAGGAGGAAAGTCTGGTATAATAGAAACCACTTTCAAAGACGAATGTGAAACAGATTTATTTGGCGAACAAAGTGTACTGTGCGGAGGATTAGTTGAATTAATTAAAAATGGTTATGAAACTTTGGTCGAGGCAGGCTATCCAGCTGAAATGGCATATTTTGAATGCTTACATGAAGTGAAACTAATTGTGGATTTAATTTATGAAGGTGGAATTGCAAACATGAATTATTCCATTTCTAATACAGCTGAATATGGTGAATATATTTCAGGTAAAAAAATTATAGATTCAAAAACCAAAGAAAGAATGAAAGAAATTTTGAAAGATATTCAATCTGGAAAGTTTGCTAAACAGTGGATGGAAGAAAATAAAAATGGCCAAAAACACTTTCTTAAAATGAGAAAAGAACTTGCAGAACATCCAATAGAAAAAGTTGGGAAAAAACTTAGAGACCTCATGCCCTGGATTGGCAAAAACAAATTAGTTGATAAGAAAAAAAATTAGTAAAATTAGTTAACTTTTTGTAAAGAAAAAAATCTTTTGCATAAATCTCTCTTAGGTTGTACATTGTTAACTAATTAAATACCTAATTTTAGAGGATAATGTCCGAAGATAAAAACAGAGTTTATATATTTGATACGACCATGCGAGATGGTGAACAATCACCTGGTGCGTCCATGAGTCTCGAAGAGAAAATTCAAATTTCTAGAGTTTTTGATGAATTAGGTATTGATATAATTGAAGCAGGTTTTCCTATTGCTTCACCAGGTGATTTTGAGGCAGTTACTGAAGTTAGTAAAATTTTGAAAAAATCAATTCCTTGTGGATTATCCAGGCATATAAAAAAAGATATTGATGCATGCA
>CAJXBA010000036.1 GCA_913050185.1 uncultured Pelagibacteraceae bacterium | reverse complement strand
ATTATCTTGAAAATGTATTAGTAGAAAATTATCTTTGTAAAACTAATACAGCATCGAACACAGCTTTTCGAGGCTTTGGGGGTAACCAAGGTATGATGGCTATCGAAAACATTATTGATCATATTTCTATTTCACTTAAAAAAGACCCTGCTGAAATAAGACGAAGAAACTTTTATCAAAAGAAGAAAAAAAATATAACTCATTATAATATGAAGATTGAAGACAATGTTATACAAGAAATTTTTGGCCAGCTTATAAAATCTTCAAATTATAAAAGTAGGCAGTTAAGCATAAAAAAATTTAATTCAGAAAGCAAATATATTAAAAAGGGTATCGCATTAACTCCAGTAAAATTTGGTATCAGTTTTACTACCTGGCATTTAAATCAAGCTGGCGCTCTAGTACATATTTATTGCAATGATGGAACTGTTGAAGTTAACACAGGAGCAATAGAAATGGGACAAGGTACGTACACCAAAATTGCACAATTAGCAGCACATGCATTTGGTATACCTTTTAACAAAATTAAAGTTTCAGCTACACGTACAGATAAAGTACCTAATACATCGGGTTCAGCGGCGAGCTCAACTACAGACCTAAATGGGGCAGCCGCTCTTAATGCAATTTCTAAAATAAAAATGAACTTAGCTACATATGTAAAACGTAAATACAAAATTAAAAATAGTGAAGGAATTTATGAAAATGGAATGGTTAAATTTAAAGGCAAATCTTTTAAATTCAACAAACTTGTTAAAGAAGCCTATCTAAATAGAGTTTCTTTATCGTCTTCAGGTTTTTACGCTACACCAAAAATACATTTTGATAGGAAAACTTTTAAAGGAAGACCATTTCTTTATTTTTGCTACAGTGCAGCTGTTACCGAGGTGATGATTGATACATTAACGGGAGAAAATAAAATATTACGTGCTGATATATTACATGATGCTGGTAAAGCTATTAACCCAGCCATTGAGATGGGGCAGATTGAGGGAGGCTACGTTCAGGGCGCAGGTTGGTTAGGATGTGAAGAAGTTAATTGGAAATCCAATGGCCAAATTACTACTCATTCACCTTCAACTTATAAAATTCCTGCAGTGAGCGATATGCCAGAACAATTTAATGCAGAAATTTTTAAAAAAGGAAAAAATATTGAAAATGTGATAAATAAATCAAAAACAACGGGTGAACCACCTCTCATGAATTCAATGAGTTATTTTTTTGCAATTAAAAATGCTATAGCTTCCATGAGGAATTATACTTTGAATCCTAATCTTGATGCTCCCGCAACACCTGAAAAAATTTTAATGAGTATTAAAGATTTAAAAAGTAAAATATGAAAAATGAATTTATGTCCAGGGCTATCGATCTTTCAATTGAAAGCGTTAATAAGGGGACTGGTCCATTTGGCGCGGTGATTGTTAAAGATAACAAAATTATATCTGAGGGTTTTAATACAGTAACCTCAACTAACGATCCTACATCCCATGCAGAAATTTCAGCAATTAGAAATGCGTGTAAAAATTTAAATAATTTTAGTTTAAAAGGTTATGAATTATACACAACGTGCGAACCATGCAGCATGTGTTTATCTGCTGTTTATTGGGCTCGGATAGATAAAATATATTATGCTAATACACGAAGCGATGCACAAAAAATTGATTTTGATGATTCCTTCATCTATGAAGAACTCAAAAAAAATATTAAAGAACGCAAGATACCTATGATTCAAATGATGAGAAACGAAGCTTTGATAGCTTTTGAATTATGGGATAAAAAAACAGACAAGGTTAAATATTAAATGGAATTTTTTCCTTTTACCAAACTTCTAGAGTCCTTAATTAGGTGGGCCCATGTTATGTTTGCTATATTATGGGTTGGCAATAGTTTTTTGTTTAATTATCTGGATTATAAATTGGAGAAAAACAAAAAAAATAAAGAAATTGGAGGAGAAAAAATGCTCATCCATTCCGGATCGTACTATTATTTTGCTAAATACAAAGGCGTTCCCAAGAAACTCTTCACTGAACTAATTGTTTTTAAGTATCAATCTTATTTAACTTTTCTTACTGGAGTTTTGTTGTTGATTCTTATTTACTATTCAAATGCGGGAATTCTAATGGTCGATAAAAAGGTTATGGACATAACACCTCAAACTGCGGTTATTATATCTGTCTTGTCTGTTATTTTGGTCTGGTTAATTTATGATAATATTTGTAAATCTAAACTAAAAAATTATAAAATAATTTTTAACTTGTTGCTAATCGTCCTGGCAGTTGTTACTGCGTATATTTCAACTAAAATTTTTTCAAAAAGTTATAGCTATTTGCATTTTGGTATTGTTTGTGGCTCTGTGATGTTTTTTAATGTGTTTTTTAGAATTATCCCAAATCAAAAGCAGTTGGCAGTTTTAAATAAGAAAGGAAAATACGATTTAAATTTAAGTATCGATGCTAAGAATCGTAGTATCATGAATAACTTGCTTACATATATTACATTGTGGGTAATGTTAAGCGGACACATGAGCTATTTAAGAATGCATCAGTATAATTGGATAATCTTATTGGTAATTTTTATAGTGTCGCTGGGGGTTCGGCATTACTTCAACCTAAGAGCACAAAATAAAATTAAATCCCTTCTATAATTTGTAAATTTCTTTCTACAGAGCCTTTCAAAATATTGAGGGCTTCCCTATATATACTGGAATTGTAAGCTTGTTTTGCTAGATCAAAAGAGGGAAATTCAACAACAACAGTTCTGGGTTTAGCGGATCCCTCTAGACAGATATTTTTGCCACCACGACACAAAAAATTTCCTTGATGGCTTTGAATTGCAATTGTTGCTTTTTTTGCATACTCACTTAGAATTTTAGAATCTTCAATTTTTTCATACACAGATATCCAATATCCTTTTGACATAAATTTTCTCCTTTTTAATTAAGTTTTTTTTAACTATGATAGCAGAATTGGCATGTCAGAAAAATTAATTGTTAGCTGGGAAGACTATACAAAGACGGTAGAAAAATTAGCAATCCAAATTGACGAAAGTGGTTATAAACCTACTATTTTAATTGGAATTATGAGAGGAGCGGGTCTTTGCATTGATCTTCTTTCGCGAATATGGAAAATGAAAACTGGATATTTATCTGTACAAAGCTATTCAGGAAAAGGGGTAGAAAACACTCAGGGTTCTATAATGTTTTCAAGACAGATAAGTTCTATTGCAGAAGGCAATGATTTTGAAAAAATTTTACTAATAGACGATTTAAGTGATACAGGCTTAACGCTTAATAAAAGTATAGAATGGTTAAAAAATCACGATCCAATTAAAAATTATATCAAAGAGATTAAAACAGGTTGTTTATGGAAGAAGGAAAAGTCGACCTTTACACCAGATTTTTGCGCAGTAAATTTACCAAACTCGCCCTGGATTGTGCAACCCTTTGAGGCACATGAAGAAATTAGAATTGAAGACTTAAAACAGAAACATAATAAATAAAAAAAAGGGCCAGAATAAATCCGGCCCTTTTTCAAAAAAAATTTAAATTTTTTGGCTAAGCAACAACAAAACTTATTAAGCTCGCTATTGCTATTACCCAAATAGCTGGACTAACATTTGTTTTTCCTGTGCAGATTTTAATCGCTGCGTAAGAGATAAATGCTAAAGCTATTCCGTGTGAAATAGAATATGTGAAGGGCATCGCAATCATGGCCAGCACGGCAGGCCCAGATTCAGCAATGTCATCCCATTCTATATCAACTATGTTACGAACAAAAAGGGTTGCAATATAAATTAATGCAGCTCCATCTATTTCTTTTGGTAGCGACGTGGCTAGCGGTGCAAAAAATAAACATAACAAGAATAAAACTCCTATTACAAGTGAAGTCATTCCTGTTCTTCCGCCTGCTTTGACACCCGCGGCGCTCTCAACGTATGTGGTTACAGTACTCGTACCTAAGATGCTCCCCACAACGGTAGATGCACTGTCTGAAAGCATAGCCTTGTCAATGTCTTTGATTTTTCCGTCTTTTCCAATTTTACCAGCAACATTTGCAACGCTTGTTAAAGTTCCTGCAGTATCGAAAAAATCAATGAAGAACAAAGTAAAAATTACTGTTACCATTGAAGCAGATAACGCAGCACCTAAGTCAAATGCAAACAAGTGAGTCATTGGTGGTGGAGCGGATACAACACCATTAAATTTACCCAAGCCAGTGACCCAAGCAATGGCACTAAAGGCAACAATTCCAATAATTATGTTCCCTTTAATTTTCATTTTCTCCATTACAATCATCGATATGAATGCACCTGCACCTAAAAGAAGCAAAGGATTGCCTAGATTACCAAGAGTAACTAAGGTTACCGGATGGTCTGCCGTTAGGCCCATGATCTCGAATCCTATCACTCCCAAAAATAGGCCTATTCCTGCTCCAATTCCAAGTTTTAAAGATTTTGGAATTGAGTTAATAAGCCAAGCTCTTATTGGTGTTAGTGAAATTATTAAGAAGACCACGCCAGCAACCAACACAGCACCAAGCGCTTCTGCTGGGGTATATTTCATACCCAAACAAACGCCATATGCTATGAAGGCATTAATTCCCATTCCGGGCGCCAAGCCAACAGGCCAAGTTTTAGCGTAAAATGCAGCTATAAAACATGCTAATGCAGTCGCAAGAGCTGTCGCTGTAAAAACACCGCCAAAATCAAACCCGCCATCAGCAAGTATGATAGGATTAAGAAACATAATATAAGCCATGGTCAAGAAAGTTGACACGCCGGCTATAACTTCTGTTTTAAAATCCGTTTTGTGTTTTCTATAATCGAAATATTTTTCCATCATAATATTTCCTCCCAAAGTTAATTGAATTGACCTTAATAAACATTTTAAAAGAAGTCACAATAAATAAAACGTCATAAAATGTGTATAATATTATAGAATACAACTTGAAAGTTTATATTTGTTAATGAATTTTATGGTATTCTATATTTAGTTGTAATTATGAGAGCCATCATTATATTTTTTTTTATTGTCCCATTTTTGTTACTTAGTAGCTGTCAAACTGTTCAAAAAAAATCACAACAGGCAATAAAAAAAGAGAATGAAAAATTAAGCAAATTTCTTCATCAACCCGAATCAGAACTAAAAATTGTAATGGGATTGCCAGATCAAATTACTTATGATGAGAAGGGTTCAAAAATTCTTGTCTATATTTCAAAAAAGTACAGTGTTACTTGTGAGAGAAGATTCGAAATCGATAATAATAAAATGGTTGTAGGTTTTTCCAGCGAGGGATGCTTTTAAAAGATCAAGAGGCGGCATCACTACCGCCTCTATCTATGGAATGATTATTTAATATCAATCATTCTTGGTTTTTGTGCTTCTGGAATTATGCGTTCCAGCGACACTCTAAGTAATCCGTCCTTTAGTTCCGCACCTTTAACCTCGCAGTTATCGGCAACACTAAAACTTTTCTTGAAGTATCTTTTTGCGATACCTTGATGAATAACGTTTCCGTTTTCATCTTCTTCTTTAGTTTTGTCGTTTTTTACTGATTCAATAGACAATTGTCCGTCAGCATAACTAACTTTAATGTCCTTCTTGTTGAATCCTGCTAAAGCAACTTCCACATCGTAATGATTATCTTTTGTTTTTACGATGTTGTAAGCTGGATAATTTGATGGGGCACTGAAAAAATCGTCAGAAAACATTCTTTCGAAATTGTCAAATACACTATCAAATCCCACGGTCACGGGCCTTAGTTGATTAAATATAGATAGTTCTTTCATAATATACTCCTTTCATTAAGCAAGTACTATTTAAGTGAGCCCATAATGGCACTCACTATTATTATTTAGGTACGATTTTTAAAATTTCAAGATTATGTATTCAATTTATTTGTGATTTTTAAAATGAAACTATAATCAAAAGCTATTTCTTCAATAGCTGAGTCCCTTCCAGATTTTCCGCCATGGCCTGCATCTTCTAATTCACATTTTAAAAGTAATAAATTTTTATCAGTTTTATATTGTCTAAGTTTGGCTGTGAATTTTGTAGGCTCGTCGAAGAGGACTCTTACGTCTTTTAGATTTGTGACTAATAGTAAATTAGGATAATCCATTTGTTTAATGTTGTGGTAAGGTGAGTAAGATTTGATGTACTTAAAGTGATCGAAATTACCTTTGGCGTCGCCGAATTCAGTCATCTCCCCAAGACTCAAAGGCAAGGAATGATCAACATTAGTGGTCAGAGAATCGAGGAATCCAACTTGAATCACCATTCCTAAAAATAATTCTGGGGCTTGATTAACTACCGCTCCTAATAAAAGACCACCAGCACTGCCTCCATATCCCACAATACCACCTTTGTAAGTATATTTTTTTTCAATCAAAAATTTTGCAGCAGACATATAATCTTCAAAAGTATTTTTTTTATTTAGCATTTTTCCTTCTTCGTGCCAGATTTCTCCACGCTCACGCCCACCTCTGACAGAAGCATCAACCCAAATAATATGCCTATTAAGCAAAGTCAGCCTAGTATTTGAAAAGCCAAAACTTAAACTGTTTCCATAACTTCCATACGAATATAATAAAATATTAGCAGTTCCATCAACCTTGGTATCCTTATGTCGAGTTATGGTTAAAGGTATTAATCTTCCATCATGAGATTTGCATTCTAATCTTTCCGTAATGTAGTTTTTGGGAGAATAATTTTTATCTAGAACTTCTTGTTCTTTTACAAATTTTTTTTCTTTTGTTCTTAGATTATAAATATAAGCTCTCGAATTAGTTTTTGGAGAGGAATAGCTAATGTAGACATTATCCGTATTTGTTTCTTTTTGCATTTCAGCAACAGATGGGCTCCAAACTTTTTCATCAGCAAATCTTAATTCTTCTTCTTCATTGCTCTTAAGATTTCTTACAAATAGTTTGGGTAGTGCATTGGACGTTTCACTTCTAATCATCCAATCATCGAGGAAATCATAACCCCCAATTATCACTTCTTTTTTAGCGGGAATAAAATCTTCCCAGTTATTAATATTTTGATGTTTACATCTACAAATTTTGAAATCGGGTGATTTATCTTGGTTTGTGTGAATATAAAAATATCCTTGCCACGAGTCTATTGAATATCTAATTTTTTCAGTACGTTTTTGAAATAGTTTTAATTTTATTTTTTCTTCATCGGCTGAAAAGTAGTGTGTTTCAGTTGTGTTATGATCTGAAGTACCCAAACAATAAAATTTTTCATCTGTCGTTAAACCTCCCATTCCTACAGTAAAACGTTCATCTTTTTCTTCATAAATTAGTTCATCTTCCTTTTGAGATGATCCAATTTTATGCCTAAAAACTTTTTTGGGCTGATGTTTTGCATTTAATAAAGTATAGAAAATATATTTAGAATCTTTGCTAAAAATTATTCCTCCAGATGTATTTTTTATTTTTTCAGTAACTATTTGTTCATCAGTAATTCTTCTTACATGAATAGTGTAATACTCTGAACCATTAATATCCAAAGAATATCCCAGGAGAGAATGGTCGTGACTGACCGAAAGATCACCAACACCAAAATAACTAGCACCTAGTTTCTTTTTTTCTTTATCTCCGTTCCAATATTCTTCAGCTTTATCTTTGCCATCTCCTATTTTTTTTCTTAATTGTATAGAATAATTATTTTCCTTAGTTGTCTTTGTCCAATATTCCCATCCATCTTTATTGTAATAAAAGTGAAGTGACTCGTCGTCCAAACGTATGCGATTTTTTATTTCTTCAAATAACTTTTTCTGAAACTTTTCAGTATCTTTCATTTGGAATTTTGTATAAGCATTTTCTTCTTCCAAATATTTTCTTACTTCAGGATTTAATTTTGAACTATCCTTTAAAATTTCAAGAATGTTTTTTTGATGAACCCACGAAAATTCATCTTTTATCTCATACTCATGATACTTTTTGACTTCTAATTTTCGTTTTAATTTAGGTGGGTTTATCATTAGAATGTCATTTAAATGAGATTTTTAATATTTGCAATACTAGCTATTTTTTTAATTTGGGCACTAAAATCTTTTGTTCGAGCTTCGTCGAAAAAAATTGCTAATAGAGTAAGATCAATAATAGTTATTGTACCCATAATAATTGCAGCAATTTTTGTTTTTTTGGGAAAATTTTTATTTAGTTTGCCTTTTCTTATTTTGATTTTGCCTTTATTAAAAATTAAAGGGGGCTTGTCCATTTGGCAAATGCTCTACTTATGGAGAACTCTGCAAACATTAAAAGCTTCCGGGAGATTTCGTTTTGGACAATCTAGAACAGCGCAATCTTCCAGCATGTCTGTTACAGAA
>CAJXBA010000035.1 GCA_913050185.1 uncultured Pelagibacteraceae bacterium | reverse complement strand
TTTATAAAGAGGCTCGTTCGCAGCCTCTTTTTTTTGCCTATTTCCCCCTCAACATTCCTCGTGGTTGGTGGTAGATTGTTAGAGTATCATATCTTATTATTTCATAGAGTTAGAAAATTATTCTATATATTTCTATTTTTACAAAATAAATTTCTAAATTATTTAAATAATTGTTGTAATATAAGAAAATTATTCTATATAACAAACAATAAAAAATAATGCCTTGGAATCCAGAACGCTATAACAACTATAACAATATGAAAACTATTAAAAAGAAAGATTTAATATCAAGATTAAACGAAGGTCCAATTCTCTGTGCGGAAGGATATTTGTTTGCTATGGAAAGAAGAGGTTATCTTCAGGCAGGAGCTTTTGTTCCTGAAGTTGTGCTAGAACATCCTGAAGTGGTTGCACAATTACACCGTGAATTCATTCGTGCAGGTTCCGATGTTGTTCAGGCTTTTACCTATTATGGTCATAGAGAAAAATTAAGATTGATTGGTAAAGAGGAACTTCTTGAACCGCTTCAAAAAAACGCTCTTCAATTGGCCCAAGACGCGGCAAAAGAATTTCCAGATCTTGACCTTATGGTTTGTGGCGATGTTGCGAATACCAACATTTACGATCCTGACGATAAACAAAGTCATATTGAGTGTCAAAAAATGTATGAAGAGCAAGTTCAGTGGGCCAAGGAAGCAGGTGTAGATTTTATTGTTGCAGAAACACTATCCTGGCTAGAAGAAATGAAAATAGCACTTAAAGTTATTAAAGATGCGGGTCTAATTGCTGTCTGTAATTTTTCTATAAAAAGTAAAGACATAACTAGAGATGGCTATACACCAGGAGATGCATGTAAAATTTTAGAAGACAATGGCGCTGATGTTGTTGGATTAAATTGTTTTAGAGGCCCTAAAATGATGATGAAACTTTTACCTGAGATTAGAGAAAAAGTTTCTTGTCACGTAGCTGCATTACCTGTTCCATACAGAACAACTGAGGAGCATCCAGGCTATCTAAATCAAGTTGACCCAGGCTGCGATTGCATACCTGGCGGCTTGGTGTATCCTGTAGCTTTGGATAATTTATATTGCAATAGATTTGAAATGGCAGAATTCGCTAAAGAATGCGCGTCCAAAGAAATAAACTTTATTGGAATTTGTTGTGGTGCTAGTGCTCATCATGTACGTGAAATGGCGGTTGCTCTCGGCAGGAAACCCATTTCCTATAAATATTATCCTGATATGTCAAAGCACTATGCTCATGGTACGGATAAAACATTGAAAAAGTTAAATACGGATGTAGCCAAACAACTATAATGGCAGAATGCGACGTCATTGTCATAGGAGCTTAAATATTATTTACAAGATAAACTATTGTCCTACTCAACATTCCTCGTGGTTGGTGGTAGGAGAAAAATATTAATTTAAAAACATGCATACTATTATTGTTTTTTAATTATATGCGGATATGTTGTTATTAAATAACTGATTCAATTTTTTTGCTGCAGACATATATTCTTCCTTATCATGCCATTTATCTGATGGATCTAAGTTTATTTTTTTATTGCTACTAATATACTTAGGGAAAACCAAATCTAATACTTCACTTATTGCAAAAGATTTATCATCAAAAGAATCATTAATACAATGATGAAGAATTCGTCGCGTGATATGAAGATCAATTCTGTTCCCCACACCGTAAGGACCCCCCCACCAACCAGTATTAATCAACCAACACTGTGAATTAAATTCCTCCAGTCTTTCTTTAAATAAATCGGCATAATCTCTAATAAATCTCGGCATAAATGGTCCTCCAAAACACGGGGAGAAAGTTGCTATGGGTTCCTTGACATCAGACTCTGTTCCAGGAATTTTGGCAGTAAAGCCTGAAATTAATTGGTAAACAGCTTGATCAGTTGTTAATTTAGAAACAGGAGGTAATACACCAAATGCATCACATGAAAGCATGATGATATTCTTAGGATGGGGTGCTAATGGTTCTTGATAAACATTATCAATGGTATTTAAGGGATAACACGACCGTGTATTTTCAGTAATCGAAATATCATTAAAATTGATATTATTTTTATCATCAAAAACGACATTTTCTATAATGGTGCTTGGGTGCATGGTGGATTTATAAATTTCAGGCTCTTTATTCTTATCAAGTCCTACCACTTTCGCATAACAGCCTCCTTCGATATTAAATACACCTGATCTTGACCAGCCATGCTCATCATCACCGATTAACTGCTTTGAAGAGTCTGAGGATAAGGTTGTTTTGCCTGTTCCTGATAAGCCAAAGTAAAGGGTAGTACTATTCTTTTCATCATAATTTGCTGAACAATGCATAGGTAAAATATTTTTATTAATTAAATCTATACTTAACAACGAAAAGACAGACTTTTTTATTTCTCCTGCATAGCCTGTACCAGCAATTAAAATAATTTTTGCTTCAGGATGTATAATAACAAAATTACTGTTATCAAGATCGCTAAATTGTCCTGCCTTGAAAGATGGGGCGTGAAAAATTTTTATCCTATTATTTAAATTAGCAAAATTATCATTTCTAAAAATATTTTGAGCAAATTGAGTGTACCATTTCTCTTCTGTTAATAAATTAATGCCATACGAGTTTTGAGAATCAGAAATAACATTTCCCTTAAATTCAAAATTGATATTTTCAATTAAATATGCTTGTAATTGATGATAGAGAATATTAAATGTTTTTTCTGATACCAGTTTATTTCTTTTACTCCAATCTATGATTTTTTTATTTTTATTTGTTTGAACAAAATATCTATCTTTTGGAGACCGACCTGTAAACTCACCTGTGTTAACAATTAATGGTTGTGAGGGTAAATCACGCAATATTTTCATTGAGTTCTGTTACACTAATAATAACATCATTATTCATCATAACTGTTGTTATGAACACTAATATTAGTATGTATTGTTTCCATGTTTAAATAGTAAATTATTATATTTTTTAAAACGTACATATAACTGACAACTATAAATCAATTACTTTACCAGGATTCATGATATTCTTTGGATCAACATTACGTTTAATTATCTGCATTAAAGAAATATTATCGCTATGCTGTTTAACTAAATATTCTTTTTTATTAATGCCAATACCATGCTCGCCAGAAATAGTGCCCTCTAGCTCAAGCGTTTTAGTTATTAATATATTGCTAAACTCTCTTATTAAATTATGGGTTTTTTTTGATTCGGAATTATAGAGAATGAAGCAATGGAAGTTTCCATCACCTACATGACCAATAATTGGAGCTAACAACCCATATTCTCTAATTTTATTTTCAGCAAAACTAATACATTCAGCAAGTTTTGATATTGGCACACATGCATCTGTTGTATAAACTCTTGCATTAGGCTCCAATGCCTTTACAGAATAATAAGCTTCATGCCTTGCTTTCCATAATTTTTTTCTCTCCTCTGTACTTTTTGCCCATTTAAATTGACTACCTTTGTTATTCTTTGAAATTTCCTCAACAAGATCCACGGCTTCTTTATTTGCATTTTTACTGCCATGAAATTCATAAAACAGAGTAGGTTTGGGTTCTAAATCATCTAATTTAGAATATTTAATAGTAATATCCATCTGATCCGCATTGAGTAACTCGATGCGAGCAATAGAAATTCCGTATTGAATTATTTCTTGAGCTGTTGAGACAGCTGATTCTAAATTCTCAAATTGACAAATTGCGCTAATGATATTTTCAGGTATTGGTACAAGACGAAGTTGTACTTCAGTAATTATCCCGAGTGTTCCCTCAGAACCGACAAATAAGTTAGTTAAATTATAACCCGCAGCTGTTTTTTTTGTTCTTCCCCCAGTATGAATAATGTCACCATTAGGAAGCACCACTGTTAATCCTAACACCATGGATTTCATGGTGCCATATTTTACAGCCATGGTTCCAGAGGCCGATGTGGCCGTCATTCCTCCAAGTGTTGCTTCCGCACCAGGGTCAATTGGAAAAAATAATCCTTGATCTCTTAGATGTTCATCAAGTTGTTCGCGCGTGACATAAGCTTCTACCTTGCAATCAAAATCTTCTGAGTTTGTCGAAATAATTTTATTCATTTTCTCCAAAGATATCGTGATACCAGTTTGAACTCCAAGGACATGTCCTTCTAACGAAGATCCCATTCCAAAAGGAACGATAGGTATTTGATATGTATTACAGACTTTCACGATTTCGGATATCTCTTCAGTTGATTCCGGAAAAGCAACACCAATAGGTAACACAGGATCAAAAATATCTTCTCCCCTTGCATGATTTAATCTTGTTGATTCAGCAACAGAATAGCGATCCTCTAACATAGATGACAGAGTATTATTAAGTAAATTTATGTTACTTTTAAAATCTGTTTCCATACGCAACAGCTGGCAACCATGTAACTAGCGCAGGGAAAAGAAAGACTAGGGCTAAGCCAATAAGTTGTAAAATTATAAAAGGTATAACACCACGATATATTTCGGTTAATTTAACATCAGCAGGTGCTACACCTTTTAAATAAAATATAGCGAACCCTACTGGCGGAGTTAAAAAAGAGGTTTGTAATGTTACAGCAATTAAAAGAGCAAACCATACTAAATTTGCATTATAGACAACGCCAAATCCATTGATATCCAAACCAGGTAAATTTTCAATTACCGGTCCAAGTAAAGGAAGAATAATTAAACTAATTTCAATCCAGTCTAGAAAAAAACCAAGAAAAAAAACTACAGCCATAACAAATAATATAAGTCCGTAAGGACCAAAACCTAATCCAATAAGAGCTGATTCAATTAATTCATCCCCTCCGCATAGTCGTAATACTAAAGCAAATACTGTTGCCCCAACAAAAATTGCAAAGATATAGGCAGACACATTCATTGTATTCATCACTACTTCTTTTAAAATTTTAAAATTGAACTTTTTATTAAATAAAGCAATAATCACAGCCCCTAGAGCCCCAACACCAGACGCCTCCGTTACTGTAGCTACACCCATAAATATTGATCCAAGAACAGCTAAAATCAAACCTGCAGGTGGAACAATATCAATAATTACTTGTAACAGATCTTTCAATTCAATATTTTTATGATCAGATGCAAGAGGAGCTTTATCAGGAAATAAATTACAAAAAATGAGAATATAAGTAACGTAAAGGAATCCTAAAATGAGACCGGGGAAAACGGCTCCCATAAACAAGTCTAGAACAGATATGCCTAATACATCTCCCATAATAACTAGCATAATTGAAGGCGGAATTAGGATCCCAAGACATCCTGAAGCTGCTACCGTTCCTAGTGTTAATGCTCTATCATACTTTTGGTTGAGCATTATTGGTAACGCCATAAGACCTAACATAACAACGGAGGCACCAATGATACCTGTGGATGCAGCAAGAATAATACCAATCAATGTAACTGTTATTGATAGTCCACCCCTAACTTTGCCAAAAAGTTTTTGCATAGAGCGCATCATTTTTTCTGCTATGCCTGATTTATCTAACATGAGTCCCATGAAAATAAACATGGGTAATGCGATTAAGACCCAATTATCCATGATACCAAAAATCCGACCAACCAACATGTTAAGAGTATTGTAATCAAGGCCCGTCATCGTCCAACCAAGACTATCAGTGTAGTATGCTACACCACTAAAGATAATTCCAACTCCAGCTAAAACAAAGGCAACTGGGAAACCTGTAAAAAGCAAAGCAATAAAAGTAACAAACATTCCTATGACAAGATAGTTTTCTGAAGCAAATTCCATTTTAATTCCTAATCTTTATTGTTGGCATGTTTTTTTAATTGTGGTTTGAATAATTTTACTATTATTGATTCTTTTCCAGAAATATTATTTTTGGGATCTGTATTTAAATATAAAATTGACATAAATTCTTCTATCAATCTTGCCAAAGCTGCAATCATCATTAATATCATTGTAAGAGGAATCACTGACTTAATAATCCATCTATTCGGAAGACCAGATGGATTTTGAGAACCTTCATCATTATTATACGATCTAGCAAGCCAATCAAAACTATGATCAAACAATATTAAAAGAACTGGGAATAAGAGAAAAAGAATGCCAAGAATTTCAAATATATGTTGCCATTTTTTTGGTAGGTTAACGTGAATAAGATCAACGCGAATATGTGAATCCTTTGTCATCGTATAAGCCATTCCAAACATAAACGCTATACAGTAAAGATGCCACATCAGCTCTTCCAACGGAACAAGTCCGCGATGGAAACCATAACGTAATACAACTTGTAAAAGAATGACAAATATCAACACAACATTCAGCCAAGCTGTGGTTTCAGTAATTCGTTGAACAAATTTATTTAGAAAAGAAACTATCGGGATATGAAAATCTTTTTTATGTTTTGTATTTGACATCAATACCAATCACGTATGACAGAAGAATAATTATTAACAATCAATTATTAAAAACTGTTCTAAATTAGTTACTTGGCAGGATAAAATATCCTGCCAAGAATTTTAAGTTTATTAATTAGACATAGACTTAAAAACTACTAAACCGAAGCAATTAACTATTTTCGCTCAGTTCCTGGACGAGGCAGGTAAGCCCACTCATTCCAGATTGCATAGTCCGCACGGAAAGCTTGAAGATCATCCCAAATTACTTTGAATTGAGGGTCTGCTGCACTCATTTCTGCAACAACCTCATCCCAAGCAGATGCAAATGTAGCTAGCATGTCCTCAGACCAGTACATGTTTTTAGTTCCTGCTGCAGCGTTTTCCTTCATCGCATCAAACTGAATTGCTTCACCTAAGGCCAGACCTTCAGTCATGGCAGCTTTACAAGTAACTTCAACAAGGATTTGTTGAGGTTCAGTCATACCTACCCAAGTATCTCCGTTGATAATTAAATCAAACAAAGTAGCTGGCTGATGCCAACCAGGGAAGTAGTTGTATTCAAGAATTTTATTGATACCTAATCTTCTATCAATAGCAGGCATAGAAAATTCAGTCGCATCAATTGCGCCTTTTTCTAAAGCTGGAACAATTTCACCGCCTGGAAGTTGAGAAGTAGAAACTCCTAATTTTTCCATTACGAGTGCGCCCAAACCAAAGAAACGCATGCGAAGACCATCTAGGTCCGCAGGACTGTTAATTGGTTTAGTAAACCATCCTGAAGTTTCAGGTGCAATGATACCACAAGGTATAGAATGCACGTTAAAACCAGCATCGTCATACAATCCTTGCCATAGGGTTCTGCCATTACCATAGTAAATCCACGCCAAAAATTCTGGAGCATCCGGTCCGAAAGGAACAGCTGATAAAATACCGCCTTTATCACCGAGATGTCCTCTTAGATAACCTGGAGTTACATAACCAGCATTAACAGAACCACTTGAAACTGATTCAAGAATTTCTTTTGGCGGAACTAATTTTCCTGGCTCATAGACTTTCATTGAAAGTCCATGTCCGCCTCTTAATCCCTTTGATACTTTATTTAACTCAGTTTCAACCCATTTTGGAGTTGTTCCCAGACTTGGAAGGGAAGTGGAGAACCAAACAGGTACTTTGAGTAAAATAGTATCACTGAATGAAGGAGTAGCTCCCAACAATACGATTGATACGATTGAAGCTAATCCAAAAGATAATAATTTTTTCATTTAACCTCCTTTTATTTAAACACATTTATTTCTCATAATAAATGCACTTTATAATTGGTAAAATATTTATACCATTAGTGGTAAAATATATTGACCAATAAATCAAGAAATTAAATAGACAGAGATTTAATTTTCTGTTTATATCGCAGTAGATATTATGGTTTTCACCCAAATAAATAAGAAAAACGTCCATTTTTCTGCTCTTCACCAGTTAGAAAAACTGATTGTTGAAGGTATGTTTAAACCAAATGAAAGATTTCCTTCGGAAAGAGAATTATCAAAACAGTTAAATATTTCCCGCCCTAATATACGGTTAGCTTTAAAGGAATTAGAAAAAAATAAGTTAATAATTTCAAAAAGAGGTAAGGGTACTTTTGTAAATAATTTCCTTGGTGATGGAATTAATAAACCATTAATGCATCTTCTTTCTCATCATAGTAAACCAGCAATTGATTTTATGGAGTTTCGCTATGCGGTAGAAGGTGATGCTGCCTATTATGCAACTCTTAGAGCAACAAAATATGATAAAAGAATTTTAGAAACTTTAATTAATAATATGACAAAAGTTCATGAATATGAAGATCCAGGAGAAGAGGCTGCTATAGACATTTCATTCCACATTGCCGTTGCTGAATCTTCTCATAACATTCTTCAATTACATATTATAAAAAGTTTGTTTTCATTATTAAATGAAGGTATTTTTTTTAATAGGACAGTTTTATATTTTAGACCAGGTAGCCGTTCTCGTTTATTAAAACAACATCAAGATATTTTTCAAGGGATAATTAGTGGCGATCCCAGTAAGGCAAAGAAAACTATGCAGATACATTTAAATTATGCAAAAAAAGGTATTATTGAATTAGGAGAAGTTAGTCAAAGAGAAACAATAGCTAAAAAAAG
>CAJXBA010000034.1 GCA_913050185.1 uncultured Pelagibacteraceae bacterium | reverse complement strand
AAGACCAATGTTCTCGCTGTAAAGACTCATTCCAGGCCCACTTGTTGCCGTCAGCACTTTAGCCCCAGTCATAGCTGCTCCAATACACATACCAATCGATGCAATCTCATCTTCCCCCTGGATCGCAACACCGCCCACTCTCGGCAGTTTGTTCAACATATGATGTAAAATCGAAGATGATGGTGAGATCGGGTAGCCTGCGAAAAAATTACAATTAGCTTTTAAAGCGCCGCGTGCAATAGCTTCGTTACCTTCAATAAATTCTAGTCCCATGACAGGTTTCCCCTGGAAATATTAGGCATTTTTGCGCATGGAATGCAATTGTCCCGGTATGACCACAGACTCGCTCGATCAAACATGCAATGCAAGCTGTTTGTCAGGTGTCATATGCAATGCATCGAAAGGGCAAATGCTTTCGCAAAGATCGCAACCTATGCAATTTTCAGGTTGCGTCTCAATTTTATCGTTACCAATGTGTAAGGCATCGTAGAAACATATTTTTGTACAGATGGTGCATTTAGGAAATTTGCACTTTTCGTGATCCACCACTGCATAAATTGGTTCCGCTTCGAATAGTTGCTTCAACGTTTCTGACTTGCGCGAAGCAATGCCGTAAATCGATTCCAGATCAGGATAGTCGTGCGCATCAAGAAAATTATCAACATCCTTAATAATCTTAGGCAACCATTCGATTCCGTGCACCATCAGTACTGAGCAAACCTGCATAATCCTGGCACCGGTCATAAAATATTCGATCGCATCTCGACCGCTATAGATACCATTCGACCCCGATATCGGTATGCCGAGCATGGAATAGATCTCGTGTATCCAACGCAAGGTCAGATACTTGATCCAGGGACCACCAATACCTGCCACACCACCTATATAGGGCTCAGCTTTTTCTACGTTCACCGCGAACCCGACGAAACGACTGTTTACGGCGACCGAACCTGCACCAGCATCATGCGCGGCCTTTGCGATTGAGGTAAGATTGTGTGCTTCAGGTGTGAGCTTCACCATAACTTTGATGTCGACCGCTTCGAGAATTCGACGTGTGACCTCTGCGGTAACATTTGGATCCTGTGCAATCCAATTCCCTTCGGTTGGCTTTGTATAATCCGTGGGGTGAGGGCATTGATAGTTAAGCTCGACCAGTTGAATCCCACTTTCCTTCATCACTTTGGCAAGTTTGATCCAGCCTTCAATCGTATTAGAAGCGATATTTCCGATTATGTGTGATCCCTGTTTTTGCGCATAGGC
This sequence comes from uncultured Pelagibacteraceae bacterium, assembly GCA_913050185.1. Classification (GTDB taxonomy): domain Bacteria; phylum Pseudomonadota; class Alphaproteobacteria; order Pelagibacterales; family Pelagibacteraceae; genus AG-414-E02. The sequence goes on along the minus strand of CAJXBA010000034.1, from coordinate 7,874 downwards.
CTGCGCCTCGCGCAGGATTGGAATCCAGTCTGCGTAGTGCTCTATCGCATATCCCGATCGACTGTAGAAGAAGAAAGATCGATTCACTTTTCCTCGGATCAACTCTCCATTGTCATTCAATATTGCATACTTGGAGTTATTAGTAAGGGTCTGCATTTCTGGGATATCGCCCACTGTCTTGATGATGACTCCCCCTGCATCGTAATCTATGCATTTTTTAATGTTGTCCAGGCTATTGCCGGTCTCAGCCGAAGCAACGATGATCGGATTCTTGAATTCAAGTCCACAGAATTTGGTTTTAAGATTAGCCACAGATACGATATCCTCTAATTTCCATCACTCCAATATAATGTTGCTCGCATAGTTTTTATAATTATATTCATTGTGATTATGCTACCACCAACCACGAGGAATGTTGATCAAAAAATATTAAACAATTCTCAATTATATATTTCTAAATTTTTTCATCCAGAGGCTTATATATTTTTACAAATTCTCAATGAATCATAAATTGCTGCATGAATATTTCTGCTCGATACAGCATCACCAACTCTGTACAAATGGTAGTTTCCTTTCGAATTTTTGACAATTTCGCTAAAATCTCCTTTTATAAGAGTTTTATAATCAACCACTCCTTCGTTAATAGAATTTTTTTTCAATTGAAAATATAATTCATCAACCGGAATTGTTCCATGTTCTACAATAACTTGAGAAATTTCTTTACTTTCTGTTTTATCTGAATAATCAGAACCTATAGAAACAACTAATCTGTTACCTCTTTTTTTTATTCCTTTTAACCTTTTGCTAATTGTAATATTAACTCCTTTTTCGATAAAATTTCTCGCATAAGGAACGTAGTTCATTCCCCCAACTTCAGGAGAAAAAAATCTTTCGGGTGATATTATTTCCAATTTTGCTCCTTTATTTGCAATCATTTCAGCAGCTTGAAGACCAGGAAAGGATCCATTGTCATCATATAATATAACGTCATTTTCAATATTTACATTTCCAGCAATTACATCCCAGGTAGATGTAACTAAATCTGAACTTTCTTCTAAAATTTCTGTATTAGGAATTCCTCCTGTAGCAATAATTACAATATTTGGTTTTTCTGATAAAATATTTTCTGTTGTTGCTAGGGTGTTATAATTAATTTTAACATTATGTTTTTTGCATATAGCTAATCTCCAATCTACTATTCCAATCATGTCTTTTCTATTGTTTGATCTGCATATTAAATTAATTTGTCCACCCACAGAATTTGTAGCCTCGAAAACAATAACCTTATGTCCTCTTTCTGCGCATACTCGAGCTGCTTCAAGGCCTGCGGGTCCAGCACCAACTACAACTATTTTTTTTACAGTTTTTGCTTTGGAATTAATTTCATGAGGCATGTATTTTTCTCTTCCAGTTGCGGGGTTATGGATACAAAAAGTTTCTTTGCCTTCATAAATTCTATCCAAACAATAAGTTGCGCCAACACAAGGTCTTATGCTGTTTTCTTTGTCTTCAAGAATTTTTTTTACTATATATGGATCCGCTATATGAGCTCTCGTCATTCCTACCATATCTAATTTTCCGTTTGCAATAGCATGCCTTGCTGTAGCGACATCATTTATTTTTGCCGCATGAAAAATTGGAAATTTTGTTTCTTTTTTTATTTCTCCAGCAAAATCTAAGTGTGGAGCTGAAACCATTCCTTGTATAGGAATTACTTTTGTAAGAGCAGGATCTGTATCAATATGACCTTTTATAACATTTAAAAAATCAATTTTATTTGTTAAAATAATTTTTTTAGCGATCTGTATTCCTTCTTCTTTGCTTAATCCAATTTTCCAATCTTCATCTGTTACCATTCTCATTCCTAAAATAAAATTATTTCCCACAGCTTTTCTTACTGAATCTATTACTCTTAGTGAAAAAGAAATTCTATTATCTAGACTTCCACCAAATTGATCTTGTCTTTTATTTGTAGCTGGAGACCAAAAAGAATCTAACAAATGACCATAAGCTTCTATTTCAACACCATCCATTCCAGCTTCTTTCATTCTTTGGGCGGCATCACCGTAATCTTTAATAATTCTATCTAAGTCCCAATCTTCCGCTTCTTTTGGAAATGATCTGTGAGCAGGTTCTCTTATCGGAGAGGAAGATAAAACTGGTAGCCAATCTGAATGATTCCAGTTTGTTCTTCTTCCAAGATGAGTTATTTGGATCATCACTTTTGTTCCATATTCATGACATTCTTTTGTTATTTTTTTTAGCCAAGGAACTATTTCATCCTTATAGGCATGTAAATTATTGTAAGCAGGTGGAGAGTCCGGAGATACTACTGCACTTCCTGCTGTCATGGTAAGGGCAATTCCTCCTTTAGCTCTTTCAACATGATAAAGTCTATAACGATCTTTAGGCATACCTTCTTCGGCATAAGAAGGTTCATGCGCCGATATCATCAATCTATTTTTGAATTCTAGATGTTTAATTTTATATGATTGTAACAAGGGATCATTTTTCATAATTTAGATCCTAAGCGTACATTTAATATTTAATTTCCATATTAACTTTTTTCAAACTTGCATCAGTACCATGGTGAAAATGTTTGCTCATGTCGGGACAATACTTATAAGAAATAGGTTTTTTGCCAATAGCAATTGCCATTTCTCTTACGTGATGTGCTTCTGCACCACAACATATGCCAATGAAATTAATTTTTTTACTCAAACAATCTTTGGCAAATTCTGCCATTTCATATCGATTGCATAAAAAATTATCTAGAGCCACAGGAAAAGCATTTCCTTCAGGAATACAATCGCATCCTTCATCAATAATATTCAAAAAAGTTGGGTCTTTTTCTGTAGTTCTATAAGGCACAGGAAGTCCAGCAACATGACAAGAAACTTTTTTTCTTACTTTTTGTAATAGTTTCATTGTTGTTTTAGGACCGCGATAACAATTAAGTCCAACAACATCAGCTCCTAAATCTTCTATTATTTTGCATGCATCTTCTGCTGAATAACCGTCTCTAGTTTTATCTCCTCTAGGGATCGCAAAATTTGTTACAGCTATCAAACCTTCATCTTTAATTGCTTTTAGAGCAATTTTCATTTCTTCGACCCAGTTAATAGTTTCTGCAACGACAAAATTTACATTAGCTTCTTTAGCCCATAATATTTGTTCCTCGTACATTTTTTGACATTCTTTTATGGAGTTTTTGTCGTTTGGGTCATAAATATTTGTATTTGCTACATCTCCGCAAACCATTAAATCTAATCTTGGAAATTCTTTAGTAACCTCGTGAGCAATCTTAAGAGCATTTTTTTGCAAAGGTTCAAGAAGATTTTCCTTTCCAATTATTCGTAATTTTTCTCTGTGGCCATAATATGTAAAAGCTTGAACAACATCTGATCCTGCACGAATAAATTCCCTATGTAATTGAGCAACAACTTCAGGATTTTCTAGAACTACCTCGGGAACAAAGGGTCCAGCCTGCAGATATCCCCTTCTTTCCATTGCAAAAAGATAACCTTCGGCACAAAGCACAGGTCCTTTGTCGAGTCTTGCAATTAAATCTTTTGCCATAAAAAAAACCCTAGCATTTCCATATGAATTAGCAATGTATTTGAAGCACTTTACCAACGAAAATTCTAGACATTCACTGGGTTCCACTGATATATCCCGATGACTATGAATTTCTCTCTTGAGATAACTATGAATACCGAACTCTCAAACTTGCCCAAAGTTAAAGACGTTTATATTACAATGTTACCTGGAGATGATTACAAAAAGGTTGCGAACAAAGCATTAGATCTCTCTAAATCTGGATTTAATCCGGTGCCACATTTTCCGGCTCGCTCAATAAAAAACATAGAAGCATTAAAAGATTATGTGAACAGATGTAAGGATGGGGGAGTTAAACAGGCATTAGTAATAGGAGGAAGCGTACAACTCATTGGAGATTTTCACTGTTCTCTGCAGTTATTGGAGACAGGATTATTTGAAGGGTTCAAGATAGGAATTGCTGGACATCCGGACGGGTCCCCTGATATATCCGACTCGGATTTAGAAAAAGCTATGATTGATAAGAAACCTTATGCGGATTATATAGTTACACAATGGTTATTAGATGCAGAACTAATAACCAAATTCGTTTCCAAACATGATTTACCAGTTCACGTTGGAATTACTGGGCCACTAAAAATAACTAGCTTACTTAAATTTGCTAATATTGTTGGGGCAAAAAATTCAATAAACTTTCTTAAATCTAACTTAACCAAAGCTGTAGATTTATTTAAACCCAGAAATCCAAATGATATAATAGAAAAACTTAGAGGATCAGCTAAGAATTTTCATATTTATACTTTTGGTGGTCTTAAAGAAACAAACAAATGGTTAATGGAAAATAATTATGTCTAAAAAGAAAAAAAATAAAAAAATAGTATTAATTTCGTCTAAAAACGAAAAAATTAACTACGATAAAGTTAAACACACAACATCGGTAGATCAATCTGACAGACATATACCTTATAATTTGAGACAAAGCGGACCAACAAAAGTAGAAATGTTGATTTCAACACGTGTAAGAAAATCTCCTTATTGGCATTTGTCGATGAAAGCAGGGTGCTGGAGAGCAACTGTTTATAATCGTGTTTATCACCCAAGAGGATATGTACGACCTGAAAAAGGCGGTGCAATGGTTGAGTATGCCGCGATTAAAAATCATGTAACAATGTGGAATGTGGCTGTTGAAAGACAGATTCGTATCAAAGGACCAGATGCTGAAAAATTTACAGATTATGTAATTACACGTGACGCAACAAAAATTTCTACAATGAGAGGACGTTACGTCATTCTTTGCAACTACAAAGGTGGAGTACTTAACGATCCAGTGTTAATGAGAGTAGCTGACGATGAATTTTGGTTTAGTTTGTCAGATTCTGATATTGGAATGTATTTACAAGGTGTTAATGCAGATAAAAAATTTAATGTAGAAATTGATGAAATTGATGCATGTCCAGTACAAATTCAAGGTCCTAAAGCTAAAGCTTTGATGCAAGATTTAATTGGCGATCAAGTAGATATGGATAATATGCCATTTTATGGTTTGGCTGAAGTCAAAGTTGGTGGAAGAAGTTGTATTATTTCACAATCAGGATTTTCAGGAGAGGCGGGATATGAAATTTATCTTCGTAATGCAACTTTATATGCAGAAGATATGTGGAACGCTGTACTTAAAGCAGGAAAAAAACATAAATTAATGGTTATAGCTCCCGCTCATCACAGAAGGATTCAAGCTGGAATTTTATCGTGGGGACAAGATATGGATCAAGAACATAACCCTTTTCAATGTAATTTAGGTTATCAAGTTTCTTTGTCAGGCAAAGGTGAGTGGAACAAAAAAGCAGATTATGTAGGAAGGGAAGCTTTAGAGAAAATGAAAGAGCAGCTTAAAAACGGGGAGAAACCTTACAAACTTCAACTTGTTGGTTTAGAATTGGGAGGTAAACCAGTAGAAGAATACGCGCCTGATTTTTGGTTAATTTCGAATTCAAGTGGCGGAAAACCTGTGGGTTATATAACCTCACCTTGGTACCATCCTGAAAAAAAACAAAATATTGCAATGGGATATGTTCCTTATGAAGGAAATTTAAATAGTAAAGGATTCCCAATCGGTAAGTTGGGCAAAAAATATAAAGTCCATTTACCAAAAAAATATTCTAATACGCCGGTTTCAGCCGTGGTTGTTCCGATACCATTTACGCAATCTTTTAACCCAAATACTCGAGAATCAGAAGTTTTAGCTGTCTTAAATAAATAATTAAATACTAAAACTGGCTTTAATACCGTCGATAATAAATTGTGTTGCTAAAGCAGCAAGAATAAATGCCATGACTCGTGCGGTAGCATGAAGAATCTGTTTAGGCAAAAATTTCACAATAAAACTTGCTCCAATCATTAGAAACAAACTGACGATTAAAGCTGCCACCAAGGCAAGGATTACTGGTATTTGAAATTCAGGAAAATTGGTATAGTTACCAATTAATACTATAATGGTCGTTAAAGCTGAAGGACCTGCAATAAAGGGAATAGCTATAGGAAAAACAATAATTTCATCAAAACTTTTTTCGTCCAAAGCTTCTTCAACCCTTTTTTCTCTTCTCTTCTTTCTTTTTTCAAACAGAATGTCAATTGCTAAAAACATAAGAATAATTCCACCTGCAATTTTTAGTGAATCTAAAGATACACCAATCGCTTCAAGCAAATATCTGCCTAGATAGGCAAATATAATCATTATGAAAAAAGCTACAATTACACTTCTTATAGCTATTTGATTTCTTTTTTTGACTTTTACTTCTTCTGTTAAACTCAAAAAAAAGGGTAGATTTCCTATGGTATCAATAGTAACAAAAAACAATATAAAAGAGTTTATGAAAGTAGCAGTCATGCTGTTATTTCATATATCTTCATGGCGATAATATGATATAGAGAAAAAAATGAAATCTAAATTTGTTAATAGAATTATAAGAGCTTGTAAGTTAGAAGTTAATCTTTATGAAGAAGTAGAAGCTGATAAGTCAGCTACACTTCAGGCCGCGGGTGTTGTTGTTCTTTCAAGTTTGGCAGCAGGAGTAGGTGCGATTTCACTCGGAGCTTCTAATTTTTTAATAGCTCCACTCTTATCATTGGTTAGTTGGTATGTTTGGGCTTATGTAATCTATTTTATTGGTGCAAAACTTTTTCCAGAGCCAACCACAAAAGCTGATCATGGAGAATTATTAAGAACGATTGGTTTTTCCAGCGCACCTGGTCTAATTCGAGTTTTCGGTTTAACTCCTGAATTGATGAGCATAACTTTTATTGGAGCAGCTATATGGATGTTGGTTGCAATGATTATTGCTGTGAGACAAGCGCTAGATTATCAAAGCACATGGAGAGCAATTGGAGTAGTTGTTATAGCTTTTTTGGTTCAAGCTATTTTTCTCATTATGATAGTCAGACTTTTTGGTCAAAGTTAAACTGGAAAAATTGTTTTTGAAATATTGCAAGAATCACAAATTTTGTATCCGTGCTTAATTAAATTTTGTAAAACACTTTCATCCTCTTTTTTGCATTCTTCGCAAATATTGTCTGTCTCTTCTGTCAAATCACATTACCTAAATACTTTGGGTTAGAAACACTATAAGAAAAAGTAGTAAAATTGATTTTATAAATATTTTCATTTGTTTTCAGCCGGTTTTAGTTCTCCCCCTTCGTACTTTGGTGGAGAATACTTAGTATCTGGGTCAAAACTTCCGGATAATTTTAAAAAACCTAGGGCTATTAGAAGTAATATAACACTAGCAAAAGACAGCTTTATAATAGGAACTTTTTTCTTTTCTAGTTTTAGCAACCATATAGAAAAAAAATAAACAACAAATGGCCCCAGTATCGCAAGCAAAAGTATGATTTTTTTTATCATTTAAATCTAACTTGACCTATCATATGCTTATATTTAGAAATTTAACCTTATTTATTTATGAAATCAAAAGCCAAAGTCGTAGTTATTGGTGGGGGAGCTGTTGGTGTAAGTATGCTTTATCACCTTGCTAAAAAAGGTTGGTCAGATGTTGTTTTAGTAGAGAGAAAAGAATTAACATCCGGTTCAACTTGGCATGCCGCTGGATTATTACCACTATTTAATATGAGTTATTCTGTGGGTCAGTTACATAAATATGCAGTCAACCTTTATAAAACTTTAGAAAAAGAAACAGGAAAAAATGTTGGCTTCAGTGTTGTGTCAAATATTAGATTAGCAAGCACAAAAGATAGAATGGACGAATATCATCAATATGCTGGAGTGGCACAAACAATTGGAGTTAATGTAAAATTTTTAAAAC
>CAJXBA010000033.1 GCA_913050185.1 uncultured Pelagibacteraceae bacterium | reverse complement strand
TTACTGGAATTTTACTAAAAGGACTAATTTTTCTAAATTCTGGTTCAAATTGTTCGCCCTTTAAAAAATCTCCTCCAGGATTAATTTTTATTTTAGTAACTTTGTATTCAAAGCCAATTTCTTCAAGCATAATTGAAATTTTTTTTCCATTTGGAGTCGGTGCATAAAATAATTCAATCACTTTTTTTAACTCCTAGTCTTTCCTGCATGCCTTTTGAGGTTGTAGTATATTCAAATCGATATTTTTCGTCAGGCTTTGCCAATTTAAAACAAGCTCGTGCGGCAAGAGCCCCTTCGTGAAAACCCGACAAAATCAATTTAAGTTTGCCAGGGTATGTACATATATCTCCAATTGCGAATATACCTTCTTTGTTAGTTTGAAAATTTTCCGTATTCACTGGTATTGCTTTTTTTTCTAAGTTTAATCCCCACTCTACAATAGGACCTAGTTTCATTATTAAACCAAAAAAACCTAGAACGAAATCAGTAGTAATTTTTTCGATTCTTCCATCATCGTTTTTTATGTTTATTGCATTCACTTTATCCTGACCCTCAATTGAATTAATTTGAAATGGAGTTTTTATTTTTAATTTACCTTCTTTTTCAAGTTTTCTTACTATTTCTGTACTATATCCCGCTCCTCTAAATTCATTTCTTCTATGCACCAAAATTACCTCGGCAAATTTTGACAATTCAATTGCCCAATCTAAGGCTGAATCTCCGCCACCAAAAATACAAACTTTTTTATTCTTAAAATAATTTTTATCTTTAATGGAATAAAAAACTCCTGTATTTTCAAATTTTTCAACTCCTGCAATTTGAAATTTTCTGGGTTCAAAAGATCCAACGCCGCCAGCAATAATAACATTGGGTGCCATAAAAATTTTACCCTTGCTTGTTGTAATTTTCCAGTTATTTTTTTCCTTAGAAATTTCTTGAACTCTTTCATTTAAATTAAAATTTATTTTAAAAGGTTTGATTTGTTCTAATAAACTTTTTGTCAAACTTTCTCCAGTGCATTCGGGTATCGCAGGAATATCGTAAATAGGTTTGTCTGGATATAACTCTATACACTGCCCTCCAATTTTATCTAGATTATCTACTACTTCTGCTTTAAGTCCAATCAAGCCTAATTGTTGCACGGCAAATAAACCGACGGGGCCGGCACCGATCACCAGTACATCTGTTTTAATCATGATTTAATTATGCTTGCTTTGATGGCATTTTTACGACCAAACCATCAAGGTCGTCTGTGACGGTGATTTGGCAGCTTAACCGACTAAACTCATTTGGCTCAAAAGCAACATCAAGCATATCTTGTTCTGCGTTTTCTTTTTTATTTGCTAGTTTTTTAAACCATTTTGCATCAACATAAACATGACAGGTTGCGCACGCGCACGCACCTCCACAATCAGCATCAATACCTGGTATATTATTTTGTAAAGCTCCTTCCATAACGGTTAGTTCATTTGGAACATCGTGGGTATGGGATTTTCCGCTGTGCTCGATATATGTAATTTTTGCCATGATTTAAATTACTTAAATATATGCTAAATAAAATAATGCAATAGATAAAATGATGTGTTTTAATAGTTTATTGGGCTTTATTAATGACAACAAAATACCAAGAAATTTATCAAAGATCTATTAAGGATGCAGAGGGGTTTTGGTCTGAAGTTGCCAACGACGTGTTTTGGTACAAAAAACCTACAAAAATTCTAAATTCTGATAATCCTCCTTTTTACAAATGGTTTCAAGATGGAACCACAAACACTTGTTATAATGCTGTTGATCTGCATGTTAACAATAGAAGTGGTAACAAAATAGCTATTATCTACGACAGTCCAATCACAAATTCACAAAAAAAAATAACTTATACTCAGCTAAAAGATCAGGTTTCAATTTTTGCAGGAGCTTTAACAAACCAAGGCTTAAAAAAAGGAGATAGGGTCATAATCTATATGCCCATGATACCAGAAGCCGTAATTGCTATGCTTGGGTGTGCAAGAATTGGTGTAGTTCATTCGGTAGTTTTTGGTGGTTTTGCCGCAAATGAACTTGCAAGTAGAATTGATGATTCTAAGGCAAAAATTATTATATCTGCTTCGTGTGGTTATGAGCCAGGACGCACAATAGAATATAAACCGCTACTCAAAAAAGCGATTGAACAAGCAAAACACAAACCAGAAAAATGTATTATCTATCAAAGAAAAGATTTTAAAACCGATTTAGAAAAAAACGAAATCGATTGGAATGAATTTACAAAAAATGCAAAGCCCGTTGAATGTGTTGAAATGAATGCTAACGATTATGCTTATATTCTTTATACTTCTGGAACCACGGGAGTTCCTAAAGGGATCGTTAGAGATATTGGTGGACATATAGTAGCTTTAAAATGGACCATGAAAAATATCTATAATATTGATCCAGATGATGTCTGGTGGTCTGCTAGTGATATTGGATGGATAGTAGGTCATTCCTATATTGTTTACGGTCCACTGTTTCATGGATGTACAACAGTGCTATTCGAAGGAAAACCTGTAGGCACTCCTGATGCTGGTGTTTTTTGGAGAATTATTTCCGAACATAAAGTAAAATCACTTTTTACAGCCCCTACTGCCTTTCGAGCAATTAAAAAAGAAGATCCCAACGGAAATTTTTTTAAAAAATATAATTTATCCTCTTTTGAAACTTTATTCCTTGCAGGAGAAAGAGCTGACCCCGATACTTTAAAATGGGCAGAGTCTTTATTAAAAGTTCCTGTGATTGATCACTGGTGGCAAACGGAAACAAGTTGGGCCATTAGTGCCAACTGTGCTGGCTTAGGACTTTCAAAAACAAAATATGGATCAGCATGCAAACCGGTTCCAGGTTACAATGTAAAAATATTAAAAAGCGATGGTAAAGAAGCTAAACCAAATGAAATGGGTGATGTTGTCGTTAAATTACCTTTGCCTCCAGGAACTTTTCCAACTCTTTGGAATGCTGATCAAAGATATAAAGACACTTATATGTCCAGATATCCCGGATACTACCAAACTTATGATGCAGGACATATTGATGAAGATGGTTATGTTTGGATTATGTCGAGAACGGACGACATTATTAATGTTGCGGGTCACCGACTATCAACAGGTGCGATGGAAGAAGTTTTAGCAGAACATCAAGATGTAGCTGAATGTGCTGTGTTGGGAATAACAGACAAATTAAAAGGACAATTGCCCATTGGTTTACTAGTTCTTAAGGCTGGCGTAACCAAAAAGCATGAAGAGATATCCAAAGAATGTGTTCAAATGATCAGAGAAAAAGTGGGTCCCGTGGCAGCTTTTAAAACGGCTATCGTTATAAAAAGGCTACCCAAAACAAGATCTGGCAAAATATTAAGGGGAACTGTTAGAAAAATAGCAGATAATGAGCCTTATAAAATACCTGCAACTATTGACGATCCTGCAATTTTAGATGAAATTAAATCAGATTTAATAAAGCACAATATTTTGAAGAACTAAACAGAGTTGGGAGTTTGAGAAAAATATTCTTAAGAAGAACAGGAAGAAGACAGTTTCTAAAAGCTTCTTTATCAGGGCTTGCTCTAGCAGCATTACCAAGAATTTCTTTTGCACAACCCAATCCTGATGTTGTTGTTATTGGTGCTGGCTCAGCAGGTTTATCTGCTACAGCTGAACTAATGAGACGAAATATATCAGTTTTATGTATTGAAGGTATGAATAGAATTGGGGGTAGATGTTATACGGATATGTTAACTTTTGGAGTACCGGCTGATATTGGTGGTCATTGGCTTCACGGTTTCTCAGCAAACCAAATTGCTGAATTTGGAAAAAAACATAAAGATAAATTTAAAATATATAAAGACCCAGATCGTTCTGTTGTTTACGATGGAAGAAGCAAAGTTAGTGGAAAAGAACTTTGGAAATTATATAAAAAAATAAAGGAAATTAAAAATACCCGTACATCAGATAAGCCGTTAATAGATTTAATTCCAGAAAAAATAAAGAAAAACAGCTGGTTTGATACTGTTCATAAAATAGTAGATGGCGCAAGAGATTTGGGTAATTATACTGCAGGTGATGACCATGCTAATTGGAGTGATGCAGGAATAGGAGATGGACTTTGTAGAGAAGGATATGGAACATTATTAGCTTATTATCGAAAAGATGTTACTGTAAAATTAAATACAATTGTAAATGAAATAAAATGGGGTGGAAAAGGAGTACAAGTTGTAACCAACAAAGGAACGATAAATGCAAAAGCTTGTATTGTGACCGTTTCAGTTGGTGTATTAAGAGCTGAAAAAATAAAGTTTACTCCAGCTTTGCCTTTGAAAAAATATGAAGCTTTCGAAGGAATTACTATGAACACTTCTAATCGTGTTTTAATACAATTAAAGAAAAAATTTTTAGGTAAATTTAAAAATGATACTTATCTTTATACTAAATGTAATAGTAATGGTGCAAAGTCACCTAAAACTTTTTATGGTTTTATGAAAATGTCTGGAACAAATTTATGTCTTTTTGGTACTTCTGGGCAATTTTCAAAAGATTTAGAAAATGAAGGTAGTGAGGCTATGATAGACTTTGTTGTAAATGATCTTAAATCAACCTTTGGTTCAAAATTTTATGAAAAATATTTTATCAAAGCTATGGCTACAGGATGGGCAAACAATCCATTTACACTTGGAGCTTATTCGGGAGCAATACCAGGTAAGGCATTATTAAGACGCGAATTAAGAAGACATGAAGGAGATAGAGTTTTCTTTGCAGGAGAAGCAACGGCTAATGCGTTTCAAACAGTTCATGGCGCTGATCTAAGTGGCAAAAGAGTTGCTACAGATCTCTATATATCACCTGCATTAGATTAAAATCTTAACGGTTTACCATTAGCTTTTTCAATAAGTTTACCATCCCAAACAATTGCTTTTCCATTTACAATCGTTCCTAAAGGAAAGCCTTTTACCTCATAGCCATCAAATGGAGTCCAGCCACATTTACTTGCAATCCAATCGTTTTTAATAACTTTTTTCATATTCATATCTACGATGGTTAAATCGGCATCAAACCCTTCTTTGATATGACCTTTGTTTTTTATTCCAAAAATTCTTACTGGATTTTCACAAACTAATTTTACGAATTGATTTAAAGTTAACTTATTGTTGTTTACATGATTAAGCATGAGTGGAACTAGTGTTTGAACCCCAGGCATTCCTGAGGGAGTTTGGGGATATTCTTTCTTTTTATTTTGTAGACTATGAGGAGCATGGTCTGAACCGATCATATCGGCTACATTGTCTTTTATAGCTTTCCATAGCATATCTTGATGCTTCTGTTCTCTAATCGGAGGATTCATTTGTGCAAGTGGTCCTAGCATCTTGTAGCAATAGGGTGCGCTCAAAGTTAAGTGTTGTGGAGTAATTTCGAAACTCACATTACCTTTATATCTTGATAAAAATTCTACTTCTTCTCTTGTCGTAACATGCAAAACATGAATTTTCTTGCCATAACGTTCAGCAATTTTAACTACTCTTCTGGTTGATGACATTGCGCATTCTTCATTTCTCCACTGTGGATGAGAACTGACATCTCCTTTTTTTATGAATTTCTTTCTAAGATTAAGAATATCTTCATCTTCTGAATGGATAGAAACGATTTTGGAACTACTTGAAATGACTTTTTCTATATCTTTTTCGTCTTTGACTAATAGATTGCCTGTGGAAGAGCCTGCAAATAATTTGACTCCACAACACCCTTCGAGATCGTTTAATGCTTTTAAGTCATCTGTGTTCTGTGGTGTTGCTCCAAAATAAAACGCGTAATTACAAAACATTCTATTTTTAGCTAAGTTTAGTTTTTTATTGAATTCAATTTGATTGGATGTGGGTGGATTGGTGTTAGGCATTTCAAAAACGGAAGTTATTCCACCTAATACTGCAGCTTTACTTCCCGACTCTAAATCTTCAACATCAGTAGATCCTGGTTCTCTAAAATGAACTTGGGTGTCTATAATTCCTGGTAAAACTAAGAGGTTATTGGCATCCAAAATTTTTTCATTGGAAGTTTTTTCAATTTTACCGATACTTTTTATAGTTCCATTAGAAATACAAATATCAACAGTTTTTAATTGACCATCAATAAAACATCTGCCATTTTTTAAGATAAAATCAAAAGAAGTAGGCATTCTCCATTCATTTAATATATTATGGAATAAAAATTTGCAAATATGGAAAAGAATGAAGTCATAATTCTCGAAGATAGAGGGTTTATAAAGGCAAACGGACCTGACGCAAAAGATTTTTTGCAGAATATAGTCACCAACGATATAGAAAAGGTAACGAGTAACGCAACTGTATTTTCTTCAATATTAACGCCGCAGGGGAAGTATTTATTTGAATTTTTTATCATGAGGTTGGAAGATAGTTATCTTATAGAATGTGAAAAAAAATCAACAACAGAAATCATAAAACTATTAAATTTCTATAAATTGAGATCAAAAGTTAACCTTATTGATTTAAGTGAAAAATATGTAGCAGCAGTAATTTCTCTAGAAAAATTTAAAGAAATAAATGATTCTGATTTATCAAATGGTAAAACAACAATTTATCGAGAAGATCCTGTCTATATTGATCCGAGAAATGACAAATTAGGTGCAAAAATTATATCAAAACTTGAAAATATTCATCTTATAATTAAAAAATTAAATTTAATAATTGCTGATAAAAACAAATACTATAATAAAAGTTTTGAATTAGGTATTCCTCAAAGTGATCTGAATAAATTAAAAGACAAAGTTTTTGGTATTGAAAATAATTTAGATGAGCTTCATGGTATTGATTTTAAAAAAGGTTGTTACATCGGACAGGAGAATACTTCAAGAATTAAACTAAGAGATAAATTAAGAAGAAGAATTTTGCCTGTTAAAAAAATTGAAGGCGAAGTTACTGAAAATGATGTTATTAAATATAAAAATATTGAAGTTGGAAAAATTTTGATCGATAAACCTTATTCATTTGCTCTCATAAAAGTTGTCGAACCCGATCTAAAGGAATTTACAAATATTGAGCTTATGTGTGGTACTTCGAAAGTTAAAATATTAAAACCCGAATGGATTACTTGAATAAAAGAAAAATAATTATTGATTCGCTTAACGTTTTGGTGCGGCTAGAGAGACTCGAACTCTCACTGGGAAACCCCACTTGGCCCTCAACCAAGCCTGTCTACCAATTCCAGCATAGCCGCCTATGCGTCAGAATAAATGAATGACAATTTATCTTCAAGTTGATAGACATTATTTATGAAATTAAGTACTGAAATAGAAACTGAGATAATAAGAGAAACTGATCCAATTTATGAAAAAGTTTCTAAAGTAATACCGCAAATTGAGTGGGCGTTTCATGCGCCATTAATTCATGAAATTAATAAGTTAAAAAAGGAGAAAAATGCAGTTGTGCTAGCGCATAATTATCAAACTCCTGAAATTTTTCACGGCATCGCGGATATAGCTACCGATTCATTAGCATTAGCCGTAGAAGCAGAAAAAACGAATGCTGATATTATCGTATTATGTGGAGTTCATTTTATGGCTGAGACCGCAAAATTAATGAATCCAAATAAAAAAGTTTTACTACCTGACATGAGCGCAGGATGTTCTTTAGCTTCATCAATCACAGGAAAAGATGTAAAACTGCTTAAAGAAAAATACCCGGGAGTACCCGTTGTTACTTATGTAAATACCTCGGCTGAAGTTAAAGCTGAATCGGACATTTGCTGCACATCAGCTAATGCAGTTAGAGTTGTTGAATCATTAGGCGTTGATAAAGTTATATTTTTACCAGATCAATATTTAGCAAAATACGTTTCAACAAAAACAAAAGTTCAAATTATATCTTGGATTGGCACCTGTATTGTTCATGAAAAATTTAGTGCTCAAGAAATTAAAGATATTAAAAAACAAAACCCTGAAATTGTAATTTTTTCTCACCCAGAATGTTCACCAGAAGTTATAGCAGCTTCTGATTACACTGGCTCAACTTCAGGCATGAGTAAATTTGTTGATCAAAATCAGCCCAAAAAAGTGATGCTGGTTACCGAATGTTCGATGAGTGACAATGTTCAGGTTCAAAATCCAAATGTTCAATTTATTAAACCCTGTAATTTATGTCCGTATATGAAATCAATTACTTTACCCAAAGTATTGGAATGTCTTGAAAATGAAACTAATGAAATTCTTATACCTGAAATAATATCTAGAAAAGCTCGAAAAACTGTTGAACGCATGATTGCCGTAGGTCGCGTTCATTAAAACGTGATAAAAAAAAATCTAGTAAAACAAGCTATGTCAGAAGATTTGAAGCCTTCTGGAGACATAACCACTGAACTCATCAAAAACAATAAAAAAATTAAAGCAAAAATTATCTCAAATCAAAACTGTGTGGTTGGCGGATTAAATTTTGCAAAAGAGACTTTTAAATATTCAGATAAAAAAATTATTTTTAAAGCAAAAATAAAAGATGGAAAAAAAATAAATAAAGGAAAAATCGTAGCTACTGTGCATGGAAATGCCAAAGGAATTCTGAAAAGTGAAAGAGTAGCTCTTAATTTTTTAAGCTTAATTTCAGGGGTGGCAACTACAACAAAAAAATTCGTTGATAAAGTAAAAGGAAAATCATGCAAAATCTGTTGCACTAGAAAAACTTCACCAAATTTAAGAGTAATACAAAAATATGGAGTTAAACTAGGTGGGGGTCTCAATCACAGATTTAATCTCAGTGATGAGATTTTAATAAAAGATAATCATATTGCTATAGACGGAAACATTTGTGAATTAACTAAAAGAGCTATAAAAAATAAAAAAGGTAAAAAAATTACTATAGAAGTAGACAATTTAAGTCAGCTTAAAAAAATCATTGGTTTAAAATTCAATAGAGTACTATTTGATAACATGAATCTTGAACAGCTCAGAAAAGGAGTAAGAATGGCAAAGGAAATTTATGAAACAGAGGCATCAGGCGGGGTTAATATTAAAAATGTAAGAAAAATTGCCGCAACTGGAATTGAGAGAATTTCTGTTGGAAAGATTACTCATAGTGCTCCGGCTGTAGATTATAAACTAACCCTTTTTTAACAATAGAGAAATTATTTTTTTTTCTTCAGATAGGCTTGTGCAGCAGCTAAACGTGCTATAGGAACTCTATAGGGAGAACAAGATACATAATTTAGTTTAGTTTTTTCACAAAATTCTATACTTGCTGGATCGCCACCATGTTCACCGCAAATTCCCAATTTAAGTAATTTTTTTTGTTTTCTGCCGCGTTCTGTAGCAATTTTAATTAGTTCTCCCACTCCTCTTTCATCAATGCTCACGAAAGGATCTTTATTAAAAATTTTATTTTCCACATAATCGTACATAAATTTTCCAGAATCATCTCTGCTTATTCCAAAAGTAGTTTGCGTTAAATCATT
>CAJXBA010000032.1 GCA_913050185.1 uncultured Pelagibacteraceae bacterium | reverse complement strand
AATTTTCCATCAATAAATGCTGAAATTGAGGAAAATGAAATCATATATAAAAATTATTACAATATTGGTATTGCGGTTGGCACGGACAGAGGTTTAGTTGTGCCGGTTCTCAAAAATGCCGAAGAGCTTTCTTTTGCAGATACAGAAAGAAACATATTTCTATTATCTGAAAAAGCAAAAAAAGGGAAAATAGTTATTGACGATTTGCAAGGAGGAACATTTACCATTTCAAACGGAGGCATATACGGAAGTATGTTGAGCACTCCTATCTTGAATCCACCTCAAACTGGCGTACTGGGTATGCATAACATTGTAGAAAGACCGGTAGCACAAGAAGGCAAGATTGTTATAAGACCCATAATGTATTTAGCATTGTCTTACGATCATAGAATAGTTGATGGAAAGGAAGCTGTATCTTTCTTAAAAACAATAAAAGAATATCTAGAAGAACCACGAAGATTATTTTTAGATCTTTGAAATGCAAGAAAACTTTGATGTAATCGTTATTGGCGGAGGTCCAGGTGGCTATGTTTGCGCGATTAGATCAGCACAATTAGGTTTTAAAACAGCCTGTATAGAATCAAGAAAAACACTGGGAGGTACTTGCTTAAATGTAGGCTGTATACCTTCAAAAAGTTTGCTTCATTTGTCTGAAATTTATCATAAAGCTCAAACGGAATTTAACAATTTGGGAATAGAAACCAGTAACGCTAAACTTAATTTATCTAAAATAATGATTAACAAAAATAAATCAGTACTAACACTTACAAAAGGAGTGGAATATCTATTCAAAAAAAACAAAATTGTCTATTTAAGAGGAAAAGGGTCTATAGTGTCTCCAAATACTGTCTCAGTTGTTGACGAGACAAAAAAAAATTTGAATTATCAAACCAAGAATATAGTAATAAGTACGGGATCTATTCCAGCATCATTACCAGGAATAACAATTGATGAAAAAGTTATTGTTTCATCCACCGGCGCTTTGTCCTTCGATAAGGTGCCCAAAGATCTAATTGTTATTGGAGGAGGTTACATAGGATTAGAATTAGGTTCTGTTTGGAAAAGATTAGGATCTAATGTAACCGTAATCGAATTTTTGGATCACATTATTCCAGGAATGGATAGCGATGTTTCAAATGAATTCTTAAAAATTCTTAAAAAACAAGGGATTAATTTTAGATTGAATTCAAAAGTAACTACAGTTAGCACATCAGAAAATAAGGCAATTGTTAATTTAAAAAATAATGAAAGTAACAAACAAGAAAGTATTCATGTCAGCAATGTCCTAGTTGCGGTAGGAAGAAAATCAAATACGGAAGGATTAAATTTGGTGAAAATGGATATCAAAAAAGATACACAAGGCAGAATCCAGGTTAATAAGAAATTTCAAACAAAATATAAAAATATTTATGCTATTGGTGATGTAATAGCGGGTCCTATGCTAGCACATAAAGCGGAAGATGAGGGAATAGCGGTAGCAGAAATTATTGCCGGTCAGGCTGGACACGTGAATTATGAAACTATTCCATCCGTAGTCTATACTTCGCCCGAAGTAGCTGCTGTTGGCAAAACTGAAGAACAACTTAAAAAAGAAAAAATTAAATATAAAGTTGGAAAATTTCCTTTTTTGGCAAATTCGAGAGCCAAAGTTAACAACGCTACCGAAGGTTTCGTAAAAATCATTGCTGACGAAAAAACAGATAAAGTTTTGGGAGCACATATTATTGGTCAACATGCTGGCACCATGATTGCAGAGATGGTTTTAGCTATGGAATTTGGTGCGAGCGCGGAGGATATTGCTAGGACCTGCCACGCCCATCCCACTCACACAGAAGCAATTAAAGAAGCAGCGTTGGCTGTTGATAAAAGACCAATACATTATTAAAAGAATCTCTATCAAGCATAAAAAATATGAAAATAACAAAAGCAATGATTCTGTGTGCTGGCTTTGGTAAAAGACTACGTCCTTTAACATTTTCTAGTCCAAAACCATTATTAAAAATTGGTGATCAAACCTTATTATCCAATACATTACATATGCTAGAGCAGCATGGAGTAAAAAAAGCTGTAATCAATATCCATTATTTGGGTAACCATATTATAGATTATATTAATAAAAATAAATTTAGTATGGCAATTACTATAGTAAATGAAAAAGATAAAATTTTAGATACCGGAGGTGGGATATTAAATGCTATTGAGCATTTTTCAAATGAACCTTTCATAGTTATTAATCCAGATACAATTTGGAATTCGAATTATTTAAATGAGTTAAAGATTATGGAAAAAGAGTTTTCCATGAATAAAAAAAACAAATGTTCTCTACTTGTGGTAAATAAAAATAAAAGCTTCGACCAAGCTTTAAATGGGGACTTTAATTTGGAAAATAAATTGGTTACTAGAAAGGATACCGATGAATTAAAATATATTTATACAGGTTTTCAAATTGTAAAACCTGATATTTTCGATCATTCGAATTTAAAAATATTTTCTATAAATAAGATTTGGGATGAGCTTATTCAGGATAAAGTTTTAACTGGAAAAGAAAGTAATATTAACTTTCTACATGTAAGCACTAAAAATATTTACAAAAGTTTATTAGAAACACATTTTAAACATTAAATAAAATATTTTTAGCCCTTTTGTCATCTAGGTATTTATATTTTTTAACTTCTAAATTTTCACTAAAGGTAATTAAAAAAGGATTTCCAGTTGGAATTTCAAAATCTATGATTTTTTTATTAGAAATATTTAGTAGTTCTTTGCAAAGTGCTCTTAAAGAATTTCCATGTGCAGAGATTAATATATTTTTGTTAGATAAAAGCAGTGGCTTTATATTTTTTTCATAATAAGGCATAACACGTTCAAATGTATTTTTTAGAGATTCACAATTAGGAATTTTGTTAGATGGAATATTTTTGTAAGCCTTATTTTTAGAAGGATGATTGGGATGTGTTTTTTCCATAGGCGGCGGCGGTACATCAAAAGATCTTCTCCAAATGTGAATCTGTTTTTTTCCGTGTTTTTTCATCATTTCATCTTTGTTTAGACCAGTTAGAGCTCCGTAATGTCTTTCATTCAATTCCCAAGCCTTTTTGATTTCTGAATTTTTTTTATTTAAAATATCTAAAATTATTTCTAAGGTATTGATCGCTCTTATTTGAATAGATGTGAAATAGGCGTCAAATTCAATATTTAGCTTTTTAATTAATTGTCCTGCATATTTAGCCTCTGCTGATCCGCGGTCAGTTAAACCAACATCAGTCCATCCAGTAAAGCGTTTTTCCAAGTTCCAAATGCTTTGTCCGTGACGAATTAAAATTAGGTTATTCATATTAAGTAAAATATAATGAAGATTATTATATAGAATTGTTTATGTGGATAAAGTGATCAGTTTTCTAAAGTTTATTTTTCATAGCTCAGTGCTGTTATTGATTATAATTTCATTGTTTCCAGGAAGTTTATTAGGCTTTTTGATTTATGGTGATCTTGGTAGGCAACCGGACTTAATCGCTAATCCATTTGGTACTGCAATTAATCATTTTATTTGTTATTTCTGCGTATCCATGCTTGGATTCACTCTTTATATCAAAAATCATAACTTTCAAAAAATAGTTAATGGTCTTTTCTTTTTGTCTATTATTCTTGAAGTTTTACAAATTATTGTGCCCAATCGCGCCTTTGAAGTTTACGATGTTTCTGCTAATTTCATTGGTGTATTAGCTGCTTATTTTATAATAAAAACTTATCAATTTTGGAGTAAATTATGAGTAAATTCGAAGAACGCGAGAAAAGTTTTGAAAAAAAATTTGCACATGATCAAGAACTGCAATTCAAAGTTTCTGCCAAACGTAATAAGTATTTGGCTGAATGGGCTAGTTCAATACTAGGAAAAAATGACGAGCAGAAACAAAGTTATGTTCAAGAAATAATCAAAGCAGATTTAGAGGAAGTTGGCGACGACGATGTATTCAGAAAGATTAAGAAAGATTTTGAAAATTCTGCTATAAGTGTGAATGATTCAGAAATTAGAAATCAAATGTCACTTGCTTTCGAGCGCGCTAAAAAAGATTTTCAATAAAACCAAAATAAAGTTACTTTACTTTGTCATTTTTTCTTTATTAGCAGCTTGTGGGACGACATTAAAGAATACCCAAGATGCTTGCAGTATTTTTTCTGAACGTTATTTTTGGTATAAATATGCTAAAAATAGTTCTGAAAAATATGGAGCACCTATTCATATCATTTTAGCCTTTGTAAAAAAAGAATCGGATTTTAAAAAATGGGCAAGACCGGAAAGAACCAAATTATTTAAAATTATACCGTATAAGAGACCTTCTAGTTCTTTAGGTTATTCACAAGCAGTAAAAAAAACCTGGGAACTATATAAAAAGGAAACAGATAATAAATTTGCATTACGAACACGTTTCAAAGATTCGGTTTATTTCATTAGCTGGTATATAAAAAAGACTCATAAAGTTAATAAAATTCCCCTCAACGACTCTTATCGACAGTATCTAAATTATTACCTGGGGTGGGGGAATTATAAAAAGAAGGCTTACAAAACTAATAAAGAGGCAATTATTTTTGCAAAAACTGTTAAAAAACAATCAAATGTTTACAGAAAACAATTGAGAGATTGTAAAGAAAATCTGGATAGAAAAAAATATATTATCTTTTAAGTTCTTTATTTAATTGGATGTCAACTGAATCAATTCTTTTTGTATTTTTTGTAAGTATAATATACATGGTTGGCGTTACATAGAGTGTGAAAAAGGTTGAAATTAGTACACCCCCTAAAATTGTTGCCCCCACTGCCATTCGCGATCCTTCACCTGCTCCTGGGCCTATATTTCCAATAATCAAAGGTACCATAGCTGTCATGGTACTTAATGATGTCATTATTATTGCCCTAAATCTAAGACGACAAGCTTCAAAAACAGCACTTTGAATATTTTTTCCAGTTCTCCTTAATTGATTGGCCCAATCTACGATTAAGATTGAATTTTTCGTTGAAATTCCAATTAGTATTACCAATGCAATTTGCGAAAATATATTGATTGAACTATTAAATAATAATATAAAAATAATTCCACCAAAAACACTTAGTGGAACCGTCAACATAATAACCACCGGATGTATAAAGCTATTAAAGGTTGCGCACATTACCAAATAAGCGGTTATTAAAGCTAAGGCAAAGATGATAAATAATTCATTACTGGCTTCTATTAATTCTTCTGATTTTCCTTTCCATTCTATGCCAGCTTCCGGAACATTTTCTCTAACTGTTTTTTCAAGAAAATCCAAAGCTTCTGTGAGAGTGTAGTTGCCTAATAGTCTAGCAGAAATTGTGACTGCCCTCTGCCTGTTGTATCTGGCTAAAATTTTTGCTGATCCTTCCTCATTAAATTCAACAAGGTTCGCTAATGATATGAGCTTGCCTGTATTTTCAGACCTTACAAAAATTTTGCTTAAGCTATTACTATTTTTTCTATTTTCAATATCCGCTTGTAAAATTATCGGGTATTCTTTTCCCAATTGATTATATTTTGTCACTGTTTTGCCTCCATAGAGAGTCTCGACAGTTTTTCCTATAGACTGTGCCGACACACCAAGATCTACAGCTTTCTTTTTGTTAATTGTAAGTTTTATTTCAGGCTTGTTTCGTGAGTAATCCGATTCAATTGCAGCTAAATTTCTATTTTTTCTCAACTCTTTTATTATCGCTTCTTGCCATCTTTCAAGTTCTTCATAGCTCTTTCCCATGATGACCATTTGAACAGGCTTATTGTAATTTGATACACGAATTGATTGAGGTGATATGGGAAATGCAAGAGTTTGAGGTACAGACATAATTTTTCCTATAGCTTTTCTCATTATAGTTTTTGCATCTTTATTTCGCTTATTCCAATCATCCAGCAAAGCAATGATAATAAAACTGTTATAAGATTTACTCGCCCTACCGAAGCCTGGCACTCTCATTACAACTCTTTTATAAAATTCATCTTCTTTTTTAATTAATGGAATTAATCTTTTTTCTATTTCTTCCGCTCTGTCAGCGGTATACTCGAATGAGCTACCTTCGTCCGTTTTTCCAATAACCAAGTAGACTCCACGGTCTTCTAGTGGAATCAGCTCCTTAGGGGCAAAATTGTAAAGCAAGGCAGATAGCGCAAGCACCACAAACATAAAAGTTATTATAGTTTTGTTTTTATTAATCCAATAATTTAGTGTTTCAGCGTAAAATTCTGAAAGTTTATTAAAATATTCTTCAAATTTTGAAACAATTCTAGTTTTTCGCATATTTTTTCTTAGAAATTTACTACCTAGCATAGGCGAAAGGGTAAGAGCGACAAAAGAGGATACAACTATCGCAAAAGATAATGTAATAGCAGTTTCTCTAAATAGCACACCGGATATTCCTTTGATAAAAATTAATGGAATAAACACAGCAACTAGAACAAGTGTAGTTGCAATGATTGCAAAGGTTATTTGTTTTGATCCTAGTGAAGCCGCTACTAAAGGGGTTTCTCCATTTTCTATACGACGGTATATGGCATCGGTCATGATCACGCTATCGTCTGTTATAATTCCAATGGCTAAAATAAAACTTAAAAGGACAAAAATATTTATTGATAAATCAAATAGATAAATTCCTAGAAAAGAAGCAATTAAACTAACAGGAAGCGCTACAGCAGGAACAATGACAGCCTTTAAGTTGCCCAGGAACAAATAAATAATTAAAACAACCAATACAAAAGCTATAAATAATGTTTTATAAACTTCCCATATTGCTGCATTAATATAGGTTGCTCGATTAAAGGAAATTCCTAACTTTAAACCATCAGGTAAAGTTTTTTGCACCTTCTCAATTCTTTTTTTAATTCTTTCAGAAAGTTCTACAGTGGATGCTCCGCTGCGTGCATAAATTCCAAGACCCACAACTTTCTCGTTAAATCCGTCTAGGCCTTGTGACTTAAAGAGTGTTTTTTGTGACACGGGGCCAAATTCTATTTTGGCTACATTTTCTAAATAAACAACGCTATTTTTTATTTTTTTGATAGGCAACTTTTTAACTGCGCTTATATCTTTATAGGCTTTGTCTAAATTAATTGTTAAATCAACATTATTTGCTTCCAAAGTTCCTGCTGGCAGGCTAATATTTTCTTTTCTCAATGCCTGTTCTACTTCTTGAATAGTTAAATCGTAACTTGCTAGTTTTATTGGATCAATCCAAACACGTATACTTAACTCACGTAAACCTCCCACTAATACTCTTCCCACATCTTTAACATTTGAAAAGTTGTCTACGAGATAACGTCTCGCGTAATCTCCAAGTTCCAAGTCACTCCACGTTGTAGATGATAGCGAAACCCACATGGTTGTAGTAAATCCCGCAGCCTGTTTTAGAACTTCGGGAGCTTTTGCATCTTCTGGCAAGTTGTCGACTACTCTGCTTACCCGATCACGAACATCATTTGCTGCTGCATCTAAATCAATATCCGTTTCAAATTCAATTCGTATAGTACTACGACCATTTTCAGACGTGCTGTCGATGATTCTAATACCTTCGGCACCGCCTACAACATCTTCTATGATTTGGGTTATTTCTTGATCTACGATAGGTGCTGATGCAGATTGATAATCGACTTGTACTTGCACAACAGGAGGTTGGAGACCTGAAGGAAGCTCTCTTACCGGTAGTTTCCAAAAAACGAATAAACCAAATACCACTAATATCAAAGAAAAAACTGACGACACAACAGGTCTTCGGATACTAAGGTCAGTTATAAACATGATTTATTTTATTATGGGTTTTATTTTAGCTCTAGGTCTGACTTTCGCAAGTCCTTCAGCCACCACTTTGTCTCCAGCTTTTAGCTCTGAAAGAACTTCGATATTGCCGTTATGTCGAATGCCTGTGTTTATCTCTAATTTATTTACGATATTATTTTCTAATACCTTGTAAACAAATTTTTTTGTGCCTTGATTGATAATGCTTGTATCTGGAATACCTAGTGAACTTCTTTCGTTATATTTAATTTCAATTTCTAATAGAGAACCAGGAATCAATTCAGAATTTTCATTTGTTACTTTTACTCTTATTAATATGCTTCTAGTTTGTGGGTCAATACGGTTTGCAACCGATTCAATTTCTCCTGTATAGGTTTTATTTTTATAGGCAGAAAATTTTGCTTTGATGGGCAATCCTTTTTTTAGGATACTTGCATAAATTTCTGGGATTTTTAAATCAGAAAAAACTTCTGAAGAATCATCAAGAGTTAAAATCAATGAATTCTCAGAGCCTAAAGTACTTTCCGAGATACCTCTTTTTCCCAATATTCCAGAAAAAGGCGCAGCAATGCTTCCAGTTTTTAGTTTGGCAATTATATCTCCTTTTTTTACTTCTTGACTAAAATTTATAGGTTCCAGCAGTTCGTTTTTTTTTATTCTGAAAGAAATTGTTTTATTAGGTAATGCTGTACCATAAGTTTCTATTTTTTGATAAAAATTTTTATTTTTCACCACAACAACAATTACTGCGGGTGGCGCTCTTTTTCCAAATTTTTTTTGAAAGTGTAATTTCATCATGTGGCGTCCAGCAATTACAACCGCTATGATTACAAAGAATGTAATGATGATTGCACTTATTTTTGTTGATTTCTTCATTTACCTAATTTTACCGTATTCGCTCCACGATCCATCATAAATTGTAGGTGAATAGTTATCATTAATCAAACGAAATGCCAGAGCTAATACAGAAGCAGTAATTCCTGAGCCGCATGTAAATACAGTATTTTTTGATCCATCTAATCCAATTTTTTCAAAAATTTTAATCAAATTTTTTTTACTTTTAAAAGTGTCATTTGTTTTATTAAGGCATTCAGCAAACGGAAGATTTTTTGAGTTTTCTATGTGACCGCTTTTTAAATTTGATCTGGGTTCAGGTTCTAATCCTTCGAAGCGCCCTTTACTTCTTGCGTCTATGACTTCAAATTTTCTGTCACTAATATTCTCAAGTATATCCTTCATATTTTTAACTAAATGTTTTTGTTCATTTACAATGTATTCACTTTTTTTTATTGGTTTAATTGTCTTTGAAATAATTTTACTTTCCAATTTCCATTTTTTTAAACCGCCATTAAGGATTGCTAGTTTTTTTAGATCATGTCCAAAATAAGCAAAAGTAAACCAACATCTGCAGGCCGAAAAAACATCAGAATTATCATAAAAGACAATTTTGTCTTCGTTGTTTATACCAAGATTGGAAGCAATTTTTTGAAAGCAGGAAGATTTTGGAAGCATGTGCGGCAAATCAGTATTTGGTTCTGAATTTTTATCTAGGTCAAAAAAAATGGCTCCTGGGATATGTTCTTCTAAATATTCTCTATAACCATTTCTTTTTGTTGATGGCATGTGCCATGAACAATCTATAATTTTTATTTTGCCTAAATTTTCATTAAGCCATTGAGTAGAAACTAATGTCATTATTGTTTTTTTTTATGAAAATATTTTTGATGATATTCTTCCGCTTTACAATAGTTTTTTATTTTTGATATTTTTGTAACTACCTTTCCATCTAATTTATTATTAATTTCATTTAAAACTTTTTTAGCAGTTTCTTTTTCTTCATCAGTACCATAAAATATTTCTGAACGATACTGGTGTCCAACATTTGGTCCTTGACGATTTGGTGTAGTCGGATCATGAAATTTAAAGAATAATCTAACTAATTCTTCGTAAGAAAGTATATTTGAATCAAACTCAACCTTTACAACTTCTACATGTTCCGTATCTTCATTGCAAACTTGTTCATAACTTACTGTTGGATTTTTGCCTCCACAATATCCGCATTCAGTAGAGATTATACCAGGGATCTCCTCATATTTTGTTTCGTTCCAAAAACAACCAATGCCCCCTATAAATTTTTGCATAATATTTTTTAATTTA
>CAJXBA010000031.1 GCA_913050185.1 uncultured Pelagibacteraceae bacterium | reverse complement strand
ATTGCCATAGAGGACATAAGATTGGAGATTCTTATGATTTTGATACGGAGCGAGGCAAGATATGTCCTATGGCAATGCACGTCCTGTTTCCGGTAGTTGATATTCTAAGATATGGAGGCTCTTTACCGTGGGGTGAATGTAATAGTAAAGGATTATTTGCCTGTCCGGACCCGGATGTATTACTGGTGTTTGAGGTTGAGAGGGTAGATTAACACCAAAGGGTTCTCTGCACTTTCCACCAGGACAAATCTTGAAAATATGATTTTTTTGACAAGCATCTTTCCAAAATAATAGATTGGATAGAAGGTAGAAAATATATAGACGTGCTGTATATCGACTATAGCGATTTTTTGATAAATCCAGACGAACTTATAAAAACGTTAAATCGATTCCTAAATTACAAATTAAATGAGGAAAAAAGCAGTTAAAGTAATAGACAAATCATTATATAGGAATAGATAATAAATTTTTTGTCGATGATATCTTGATGAAATTTATATTCAGGTTTGACTAATAATATCTGTTCAAAAGATTTAACGAAAATACGGGTTGTCCTTGAATTGACAAAACGATTTATTAATGTAATATTGATCCTGTTGCCTGCACACCAGAAGAATTGTTGAATTATTTTCATAAAATACTAGCGGGAATTGTGGTGAAGGATCTGTCCATTCCAAGCACTTCAATTTGTTTAAAAAAATATTAGAAGCTTGTCCGAACCAGTGGGAGCTATCTGGATCTTATCCAATAACAGTGGTTGGGACTGAGTGTCACAATTCGCTTTTAGTTTATGTTCAAAAGGGTAACGAGAACTTTAAAAAAGGTGTAATTCGACTGAATACGCATGAAATGCTAGGTGGGAATATATAAGAAAGGATTTTAAAATTTGCACACTAGAACTGGTAAGGATACTAAACTTAGTATAGTTGTCCCCTGCTTTAATGAGGAAAAGACCCTCAGAAAATGTATTGAAAAAGTTTTGGAGATTGCGGATGAGACGTTGTCTTTAGAAATTATTATAGTAGATGACGGTTCAAGTGATCAAAGCCTTATCATTGCAAGGGAACTCGAGAACAAATATCAAGAAATCGTAGTATTAAGTCACAAAAAAAACCAGGGGAAAGGAGCCGCATTACGTACTGGTATTCAGAGGGTTACTGGGGACTTTGTCGCTGTTCAAGATGCTGATCTCGAATATAACCCAATGGAATTTAAGAAACTCTTAGTTCCACTAATTAATGACAAGGCTGATGTTGTTTTTGGTTCAAGGTTTTTGTCTGCCGGGTATCATAGAGTTTTATACTTCTGGCATTATCAGGGGAATCGTTTTTTGACTTTCTTGTCCAATATGTTTACGGACCTGAACCTTACTGATATGGAGACGTGCTACAAAGTATTCAAAAGAGAGATTATACAGAATATCCAGATTAAGGAAAATCGTTTTGGTTTTGAACCGGAAATAGTAGCGAAGGTGGCACACATGCGACTTCGCATTTTTGAAATAGGCATATCTTTCTATGCCCGTACCTATGAAGAAGGTAAAAAGATCGGGGTAAAAGATGGGGTCAGGGCATTATACTGTATCTTTCGTTATAACGCTCACTTTGCACCAATACCAATTCAATTTCTAATCTACATTTTCATAGGAAGTTTTTGTGCCGTTGTTAATCTTTTTGTCTTTTTGGGATTGTTTAAAACAGGCTTTGTTATAACTATCGCATCGCCAGCCGCATTTATTATTGCTGCTATTGTGAATTATTTTTTGTGTATTCTTTTGTTATTCAAACACAAAGTCAGATGGAACACTAAAACAGAGGCCACGCTTTTTTTATTAATTGTAGTGTTCGTAGGTGCTTGTGATCTTGGACTTACCAAGATGTTTCTGTTATTTGGTATGTATGCTGGCGTTTCTAAGCTTCTGGCTTCAGGAGGTTGTTTATTGCTCAATTTCCTAGGAAGGCGTTTCTTGGTATTTCCCGAACCATCTAGTGGCCCATGGAAACCGCAAGAGAATAAGTAAATTAATGGGATTAAGATGCGAGAAACGACCTATAAATAAATATGGCGTTGGTATCCTATTCTGCTTTTATAAACTTGTCCCTTAGAGAAAACAAAGCTTATTGTACCAGAATTGAGTTTTGAGTATGAAAAAGAACCCTTTCCACGATCTTTTGCAAATTTCTTTCCATGGTTGCTTGCAGTGTGGGTCACAGCAATGGCTGCGGTGATTAATTGTGGAATCCTTTCCCGTTATACATTTTCATGGATCTACTGAAAAAATTCTTATTCAGCCTTAGATAATACATTTTTTGTCGATGATATTTCAGAAATATCTTTCTAATCATGTTTCTTTTATCTCTATTATTAAATTTGGAAACTATATTTTCTAGATTAACCATTTAAAACTGTAGACATTAAGGAAATATTGATGTTTAGCTTTAATATAGACAAAACAAAAAGAAATGAATATATATTTTTAGGTTCTATATTTGTTTTTGCGTTTTGTTTAAGACTAATCTATACACTACAAATACAGACTTTACCTACCTTTACAGTCCTCATAGTAGACGCATTCAGCTATAATGAATGGGCAAAAAATATAATCCAAAACTCGTGGCTGGGTGACAAGGTTTTTTATCAAGCGCCCCTCTATCCCTACTTTATTGCTTTAATATACAAGATTTTTGGAATAAAGTTGTTTGCCGTCAGGATCATACAAGTATTAATGGGCTCTGCAACATGTCTATTGTATTATTACATAAGTAAAAAAATCTGGGGAGTCAGGGCGGGAGTAATTGCCTCGCTGCTGGCAACATTTTATAGCATATATATTTTTTATGTACCCTTACATCTAAAGCCTACTCTTTATATTTTCCTGGAAACATTATGTATTCTATTATTATGTTTATGCTTTTACGAAAAGAAGAAAAGATATTTCATTGCGTCAGGGGTGCTTTTAGGCTTAATGGTCTTTACCAGGGGAAACACGCTGCTGATAGTACCATTTCTTTTAATATGGGTATTCCTCTCCTATAATTTTAAGACGGCAATAAGGAATTATCTGTTGATTCTCGCTGGTCTTCTTTTGATTTTATTTCCTGTAATAATTAGAAATTATGTAGTTAGTGGTGATTTTGTTATTACAACATCCCAGGCAGGATCTAATTTTTATATAGGGAACAATCTAAAGGCGAATGGCAGTTATGTCCCTTTGATCTCGGGTCACGAAACCCCTGAATTCGAAGGACCGGATGCCAAGATGATTGCTGAAAAAGAATTAGGAAGAGAATTAAAGCCTTCCGAAGTATCACGCTACTGGTTTACAAAATCATTTGATTATATCAAAAACAATAAGTTTCACTATAGCGTGCTAATGTGGAAAAAGATAAAGCTTATGTTTAATTATTATGAAGTACCAGATAGTGAGGATTTTTATTTTTACAGGCAATATTCCTCGATTTTACGCTTACCTCTAATTCCATTTGGTATTATTTGCCCATTAGCATTTCTGGGTATGCTGCTATTAATAAAAGATTATAAAAAATATTCCTTATTGTATGTTTTGGTAATTGCAAATTTTGTTTCAATAATTATTTTTTATATTTTTTCAAGATACAGACTTCCAATAGTACCTCTTTTTATAATATTTTCAAGTTATGCTATTAACTGGTTTACAAAAGAAATTATACAAAAAAAATGGAAAACCCCATTGGTTTTTGGAATTATTTGTCTACTATTTTATCTCTTTAGCCATATTAAAATGAATGAAATAGAAAGTAATTTAGCAGTTTCTCATGCCAATATGGGTATTTCTTATAAAAAACTAGGAGATACTTCTAATGCTAAACTAGAGTATGAAAAAGCCATTAAAGTGGATCCGGATTGCGCACTTGCACATTATAATCTTGGTAATATATATCATGAAAAGGGTTTAATTGAAGATGCAATAAAAGAGTATAAAACCACTATCAAAATAACCCCAAATGATATTGAAGCTCGCTATAACCTTGGTAATGCGTATCAAGAAAAAGGTTTAATTGAAGATGCAATAAAAGAGTATAAAATGGTTATTAAAACAGACCCTAATCATGTTTCCGCACTCAATAACCTTGGAACTGCATACGCAATAAAAGGAAAATTATATAAGGCAATAGCGCATTGGAAGAGAGTTTTGGAGATTGATCCAGGAGATACAGCTGCACAAAATAATATTGCAAGGGCAAGAAAAATAATTTATAAGAAATAGATAAAAGAAAGAACAACAAAGACATTTCCAAGTCATGTTTTTTGTGGAGACAATATGAACATTCGGGTATGGTTAACACAAAAAACAGAGTTCTGTTTTCTTGCAACGCTCCAAGCCCAAATTCGCCCGAAGAGTCATGATAGAAGGAAGGCACAAGATTGTAGGTGTACCGTAAGCAGGTGGTGGATCTGCAAATTCTGACAAACCTAATCGTCTTAGTCGTTGCCGATATAGCCAAGACTACGAAGTTGTTCCAGTCGTTCTGCTTTACCGGGATGAGCCGATGATTTCAAACGTTTTGAGAAGAACTCTGCCGTATCGTGGGTGTCGACTGGCGCCGGTTGATGGGTGATCTGAAACTGATCGGTAAAGATTTTTGTCGGTACTTCTCCATCCATGTCCAATCCTATAGGTATTCGCAGCATGGCAAGAATGGCTGGTGTTATATCAAGTACACCGCACACCTCTATCAGATCGCTGCGCATCAGCGAGGTAGGTGTTTTCTCGGTAGATGTGAGCTTGCGAATGTTGGGACCAGCCGCAAAGATTACGCCCGGTGGCGCGTCCTGGTGCTCACCGGAATTAATGTCGGACGGTGGAAGATCTGGGTCAAAGGTGGCATTCTGATTGACTGCTTTCATGCCATGGTCTGAAATAACAAATATAGTCGCATCTGGTCCAACATCAGTGATGATATCCCCCAATGCCGAATCAATGTAGGCATAATAGTCTTTGACGATGGTACCGAAATTGGCAATTTGCTCGCTGGTGGGCCTGTGGCGATAGAGTTGAGGAACCATGTATCGCCAGAACCTGTGCCCCACAACATCAGGTCCGCCAAGGTATATCAGCGTTAGATCCGGCATTGGCTGACTCTGTGCAAGTTTGTGGGCAATCTTGAGGTAGGTCGCATCAGCCCGAAAAGCCCATTGACAATTACCCCAGAGCCGTTCACCCAGTAACGACAAGGGAAATTGAAACTCGCCGAAGATTTCTTTGGCCAAGTCGTCGGCGCCACGCTCAACAGCTTCCAGAATCGAAATCATCTCATTTTGACGTTCTGGTGGGTAGACCTGATTTGGCACACCTTTGCGTAGCGTACCCTTCCAGATATGCTTTCCGAAACGAGTGTCCAGTTGCGCCCGGGTATTGGTCTGGGCGACCATGATCCCGTTGATCGGCTCAACCGGATGCGTCATCCACCAGCCAATTGTGACAACACTCTTGTCATAATCTGAAAGTATGTTCCAAACAGCCTTGGTCTTGCGGTCGAGATTGTTGAATAATGTGATCTTGTCATCAGGCAGGCGCCGAGCAAAGTTATGAATGCCATGTTTAGAATGACGTTTGCCAGTGGCAATCGTAGTCCAGATTACCGGGGAAAACGTCGGAACAAACGTAGCCAATTTACCGTAGTAGCCTCGTTCCATGAGTTTGGCAAAGTTCGGCAAACGGCCTGCGCGAAGCATTGGCAACATGACATTCCATTCGAGCCCATCGACTCCGAATACAACGATGGGCGTCACTGTTGGCTGGGAATCCACCCGGTTCTTCTTTGAGCAGCCAATTGCAACAAAAGCTACCAGGAAGCCGCACAGGGCCACAACTGAGCATATGAAACACGTAAGTTTCACGATAAAATCCGTTTCCTTGCAGGATAATAGAAATTTGCTTTTTTTAGTGAGGTTAATAAAATTGTTTATTGAATTCAAGTGTTTTTTGAAAATTAAGCCCTGAACTAATCTACTTTAGTAAAAAAGTAAAGGGATAAATGAAAGATTGGGAAATTTAGCATAACATTTTCTAAATGTTTCTTGATTATAGGCAATTATTTATCTATATTTTCTGTTTTAAAAACCTATTTATCATCAAACCATAAATCGCATCTACTATAATATTGTGTGCCTGGAGGCAAAAAAAACCCATTTCATAGTTTCAAAAAGCGATAGGCAAGAGCTATAATAACAATGAGTTGAGCAAAACGAAAAAAGACGGGAAAAATTTAAACATACAATTCCCTGACCTTATGAACTAACATATATCAAACAATTTCCAAGGTAAAGAGATCATGAAAAAAATATTGAACAGAAAACATCTATATTATTTTTCTCTAATTTGTCTTATGGGATGCATGAGCTGCAGTCACCAAGATTCTGATTTCACGCTTCCAAAAATGAATCTTTTATTGATCACCATCGATACAGTTCGCGCAGATAGGCTTGGTTGTTATGGATATCCCAAAAAGACAAGCCCTAATATGGATAAATTATCTGAAAATGCCGTTTTATTTGAAAATGCAATTTCTCAATCTGCTGTAACACCGGTTTCACATGCATCCATCATGACCGGTCTTCTCCCGCACAACCATCAGCTACGTTCGCTCCATGGCGGCGTGAACTATGAATTGCAGCCTGGTCAACTGACATTGGCTGAAATTATGAAGTCAAACGGATATAGAACAGGTGGATTTGTCAGTGCTTTTCCTGTTACGCAGCATTACGGGCTCCATCAGGGATTTGATGCATGGGACCAACAATTCGAAAACAATGACGGAAAGGGATTGATCACAGATAAAAACATTGTAAATACAGGAAATGCTCAAAGAAGGGCTGATGTTACAGCATCCAGAACATTGAGCTGGCTTAAACAGAATGCTCAAAAACCATTTTTTATATGGACCCATTTTTTTGATGTCCACGACCCTGTTTTAAAGCCACCAAAGGAATATCTGGAACAATTTCCATTTACATTACTAGATAGGATAAATACCCTAAGAGTCTTATACGACTGTGAGCTTGCCTTTATGGACGCCGAAATAGGCCGGATTCTAAAGAAACTGGAGGAGATGGGTATCCGTAAAAATACTGCTGTTGCAATCATGGCTGATCATGGAGAAGGGTTGGGAGATCACCAGTGGTGGGGGCATTGTATCTTATATCAGGAACAAATCCGGGTGCCTTTTATTCTTTCAATTCCAGATCACAAAAAAGGCATGCGTATTCGTGAATTGGTTAGATCCATCGACTTTGTTCCAACGATTGTAGACTTGTTAAACTTAAATATGCCACAAGATCATCATTTTGACGGCAAGAGTCTTCATGCTTTAATAAACCAGAAGGGGGAGAAAAAACCAAGAGTTGCTTATAGTGAATCAATTAATGATTTGAGTGCTTATTACAATACACCTTTTGAAAATGAGTCCATTTATTCACTGAATGACGGGCGCTGGAAATTTATCGTACATCGTGAAGATTCAGCCTATAAAAGCTTTGAACTATTTGATCTGGAGACAGACCCTCATGAATTAAAAAATTTGTACGCTGCAACCCCCCAAACCGCTGAACGGTTATTAAATCAATTGGAAAGCTATCATTCGTATATTGATAATGCACAACAACCAATAATCGATGAAAAAACAAAAGCAAAGCTCAAATCACTGGGCTATATCGAATAATAAAAGGCCATGAGTTTTAATTGATATACCCGAGTGAATGCAAGACTTTCTATTGCTTTGAACTGAGATTGTTATCTCCTTTTAACATCCTTTTAAGAGCCTTGCCACAGCGTTTCCAATTCATTTCACAGCTCAGGCTTTTAATCAAAAATATTGATTTGTTACATAATTTTAGGTTTCGTTGTAAAACCAAGGGATCAGGAAGTAAGAAACCAGGGCTAGTCTTCGAAATTCAAGCCTCGGAAATATTTGCAACATTTGATATAATGCGGTAATTTTATGGCTCATGGCCTGACTTCCTATGATTATTACGTTTTGCTAATTGCTGAAACTCATTAAACGTTAAGGCTAGGCTATTTTAATTCTTAATCTGGGTGCGTGTGGCTTAATTTAAATAATGCTCAGTACAGAGCAAGTTGAGATGATTACTAATATTTTGAAAAAGGTTTTTTTATTTTCGATCTTTATTGCATTAATATTGATAAACACTACTGAAAGTGCTTATGCATATATTGGGCCTGGCGCAGGCTTTGCCTTTGTCTCCTCATTTTTTATATTATTAATAACTATTGTTATGTCTTTGCTGATTTTTCTATTCTGGCCCATACGATTTTTAATCAAGAGTGTCAGAAGAAAGAAAACGTCAAATTCAAAATATAATGTCCAACGTGTTATAGTAATAGGTTTAGATGGAATGGATCCTGATATAGCATCTCAATATATGAAAGAAGGTAAACTGCCAAATCTATCCGAATTGAGTAAATCAGGAACATTTCAGAAGCTGCAGACCACACTCCCTGCGTTATCGCCAGTGGCCTGGTCAACATTTATCACAGGCGTTGATCCATCCAGACATAATATCTTTGACTTCTTGAACCGAGACCTTCGAACCTATCTTCCAGAACTATCCTCAACAAAGATTGAGAAATCATCCAGGTCCATTTCTATTGGAAGTTGTTCGATACCTCTGGGCAAACCAAAGGTCAAATTGCTTAGGAAGGGTAGGCCGTTCTGGAATATTCTGGATGAATATGGCATTTTTAGTTCCGTAATAAGGGTGCCGATGACATTTCCACCGGAGAAACTCAATGGTGTTTTGCTATCAGGCATGTGTGTGCCTGATCTAAAAGGGACACAGGGGACATTTACTTTTTATACTTCCAATAATAGTAACTCAAATGAGAAAAAGACGGGAGGTGTTCATATCCCGGTCAATATTGAAGGTCACAAGATCAAAACTTATATTCCCGGTCCTGAAAACAAAACATTAAAACAGGGCAAAGAGATGCGGATTCCCCTGGAGATTACGCTTAACGGAAATACAGAGGCAGAGGTAAAGATTTCTAAAGAAAAATTCAGGCTGAAAATGGGTTTGAACTCGCAGTGGATTAAATTAACCTTCAGGGCCGGCCCTGGTATAAAGATACGGGGAATCTGCCTCTTTTATATTAAGCAGATTCACCCCCACTTTGAAATGTATATGAGTCCCATAAATATAGACCCTGAAAAACCTTCGCTTCCTATTTCTTATCCCTTCTCTTATTCGATTTATCTATCTAAATTGATGGGAAGTTATGCAACGCTTGGGCTGGCTGAAGACACGTGGGCATTGAATGAGAGGGTTACAAATGAAGATGTTTTCCTCCAACAGGTTTATAAGCACCATCATGAGAGAGAGGAGATGTTCTTCAATGCCCTTGATAAAACAAGAAGAGGATTGTGCGTTTGTGTTTTTGACACGACGGATAGAATCCAACACATGTTTATGCGTTTCATAACAAAGGATCATCCCGCCCATGCTATAGGAGTTGATCAGGAAAAGTACAGGGGTACTATAGAGGACCTTTATAAGAAAATGGATCATATGGTAGGTAAGGTTATGAAGAGGATAGACAAGAAGAATGATGCCCTGATTATCATGTCAGACCATGGGTTTAAGCCTTTTAAACGAGGTATTAATCTAAATACGTGGCTATATAAGAATGGGTATCTGGCCCTGAAGGATGAGAAAGAAACAGGAAATGAATGGTTTCAGGATATAGAATGGGAAAAGACCAGGGCTTATACATTTGGAATGAGCGGTATATACATAAACGAGAAAGGAAGAGAATCAAAAGGAATCGTAGCCGGAGAGGAAAAGGAAGGGTTAAAAAGGGAATTGATAAATAAATTGAATGGATTAATGGATGATGAAAGGGGCGTTATCGCCATAAGAGAATGCTTCAACATTACAGATTATTATAACGGGCCATATAAGGAAAACGGGCCTGATATTATCATTGGGTGCAATGAGGGTTACAGGGCTTCATGGGGTGCGGCAGTTGGCAGAGTGGATGAAAAAATATTTGAAGATAACAAGAAAAGCTGGAGTGGTGATCACTGTATGGACTCACGATTGGTTCCGGGGG
>CAJXBA010000030.1 GCA_913050185.1 uncultured Pelagibacteraceae bacterium | reverse complement strand
AACTGGTTTTAGCGTTTTAGAAGAACCTCAACTTGTTTCAGGCAATAAAACAGTTATTCAAACAGGAATGGTATTAGTAGTAGATGGCGGCAGTAGCGCTAAAGATTTTCGAGGTCAAGTTGGAGATAGCTTTATAATTACAAAAGATGGATATGAGCAAATTACCCATCATTCCAAGGAGATTAAAGATTTAATAATTTAAACGATATGTCTCAATTCTTTGATGCTATAATTATAGGTGTTGGCATTAAGTTTATCGAAATCTTTGAATGATATAATATTATAAAATTATGTTTAAACCTGGAGATATAATTAATTCGAAAACTCGAAATATTGAAATGAATGAAGGAAGACATAATAGAGCCAAACTTGGTTTTATTTTGATGTCTACTGATCTTGCGGCAGAAAGTGATTTTTTTGATATTTCCCCTAAAGATGTAGCTATTCATATTACGCGATTGAAGACGGATGATTATACAACTAATGAAACATTATCAAAACATATAGAACACATGGCAGATGCAGCGTCAAGAATTCAACCAGATGTAAAACCAAATGTCATAAGTTATAGCTGTACATCAGGATCTATTGTTATTGGTGAAGAAAAAATAATGGCTGAAATAAAAAAAGGAGCACCGTATGCAATTCCTATGACGCTAGTAACAGGTGTCGTTGATGCGTTACGCGAATTACAAATAAAAAAAATAGTTGTAGGAACGCCTTATTTAGATGAAATTAATACAAAAGAAGCTGAATTTTTACATAACAAAGGTTTTGAAATTATCAATATTCAAGGATTAAATCTAACAACAGGTATTGAGTTTGGAAGAGTAACGCCTGAATATTGGAAAAAATTTGCATTAGAAATAGATGATAAAGATGCAGATGCAATTTTTTTAAGTTGTGGAGGAATTAGATCAGTAGAGGTAATACAGGAAATTGAAAATATCACAGGAAAACCAGTCATAACTAGTAATCAAGCTCAAATTTGGAGCTGTTTGAGAAAAACAGGAATAAAAGATAATATTCAAGGCTTTGGTCAAATATTTAATTGTGCTGGTGATTCATTGAGAAATTGAGAAACGGGAAAAGAAAATATGAAAAATCTTTACCAGCAAGTTCAGTATGGTAACTCATATGGATATCTTGGTTCTTTGGGTTTTATTGTTATGGCAACCGACACAGTTATGCAGGAGAATCTCCGCACACTAGCTCCTGATGGTGTTTCAATATCTGTTGCCCCTG
This sequence comes from uncultured Pelagibacteraceae bacterium, assembly GCA_913050185.1. Lineage (GTDB taxonomy): Bacteria > Pseudomonadota > Alphaproteobacteria > Pelagibacterales > Pelagibacteraceae > AG-414-E02. Next base: position 8,871 of record CAJXBA010000030.1, on the reverse strand, counting down.
TCGCAAGTCCTAACGAAATTAATGTCGAAGGTCTTCGTAAACATATAGATACAATGGCTAAAGCAGCCTCTCTAATCCAGCCTGATGCACCACCTGACTTAATTTGTTATGCATGTACCTCAGGTTCAATTGTTATTGGCGAACATGCGGTTGCTGAACAAATACGTCTTGGCGCTCCAAAATCACAACCAATGACATTGGTGACGGGCGTTATTGATGGCCTTCGCGCTTTAAATGTAAGATCTATTGTTGTTGCCACGCCTTATATCGACGAAGTCAATAAGCTGGAATATCGCTTCATGACTAATCAAGGATTCAATGTTCTTGATATTAAAGGAATGCAAATTGATGATGGTTCTATAATGGGCAACATTACCCCAAGTTATATAAAAGAATTTGCATTATCTCTTGATAGACCTGAAGCAGACGCAATTTTTATCAGTTGCGGCGGAATACGCACCATTGATATTCTTCAGGAAATTGAGAAAAAGGCTAATAAACCAGTTATTTGCTCCAATCAGGCAATGATGTGGAGTTGCTTGCGTCGAATTAATGTATCTCTAACCGTTAAAGGATATGGGCGGCTATTTGAAATTCCTGAAATTGTTGATCCTCGTTCAATTTAAATTAACACTAATTAGACAAATTATTTCAAACATTATGGAAGTCGCAACCATTGATGTAATATTATTTGGATTATCTTTTGTTGGCATCAAACACGTAACATCACCTCCAATAATATTTTTGCCTTTAAGACTTTGTATGAGTTTTCTTGCCTCGTCTATATTAAAACCTCTAAAAGCTGGTTCAAGATTTGCTGTGCCTGGCGCAACTGTTGCGTCCAAACAATCAAGATCAAAGGTAACATAAATTGGTTTGTCATCTAGTCTATCCAAAATCATTTTACAACATTTTTCATGTCCAAGTTTCTTATATTCGTCCATAGTTATAATTTGGTAACCGATATCATAACTTGCCTGTAACCAATCCAAAGTTCTTGGATTTCCTCTAATTCCTATTTGTGTACTTGTTAATGGATCGACATTACCTTGTTTAACAAGATAAGAGGCCCAATGTGCTGCAGATTTTTTTGCTCCCAAAAAATGATCTAATTTTTCATAGCAATCTGTATGAGCATCAAAGTGAACAATGCTAACTTTTTTTCCTTTGGTTAACTTTGAATTTTTTTTTGCTAAACTTTGTAATATTCCACCAGTAATCGAATGATCTCCGCCAATTGATACTACTGGTTTTTCAGCCTTTTCTATATGATCATAAAAGTTGGATATTCTTTCAATGCATTTCTCATTATCGTTAGCTTCTGGAAAAGGAACATCGCCCAGATCGTGAATTTTATTTTGCTTCCATGGATCAATACCATATTGAAGATGAGAACGTCTTAACATAGCTGAAATATTTCTCACAGCCCTTGGACCTAAATGCTGATCTCTTTCGGTAGTTCCATTGCCGGTACTATGAGGTACCCCTACCAAAGCAATATCGCAATTTTTTGGATCTGGATCGTTTTTACATCTAAACAAGGTTGGAATTCCCCACCAATACAAGGTTTCCATCATTATCTGATCTTCGTTTGAAATCATAAATTTAATTCTACACCATTAAAAAAATATAAAGAAGATAATAAATTTGATATAGGTTCGGAAATTACTCATGAAAAACAATAATCCAAAAGGCATAATTCTTATCTTAATTGGAATGTTAATTTTTTCAATTCAAGATTCAATTATGAAATATATTTATAATTCTGTATCTCTATATGAAATTTATATAATAAGAACTTTAGTTAGCTTTTCGATTATCTTGCTATTTTTAAAATTAACAAAGAAACCAATTATTTTTAAAACTCATTACCCTTTTTTGACCTTTTGTCGGGTAATACTTTTCTTTTTTGGATTCAGCTCATTTTATATTTCACTGACAATAATGCCTTTAGTAACAGCTACAGCCTTATTTTTCGTTACCCCTTTTTTGATTACAATATTTGCAAAATTTTTTTTAAAGGATCAAATAGGACTCAGAAGATGGTCGGCCGTTATTATTGGTTTCATTGGAATTTATATTATATTAAATCCTAACTTTGATAATTTTAATTATCTTAAACTAACTCCAATTTTATGTGCATTTTGTTATTCTTTATCAATGATAATCATCAAAAAAACTTCAGATAAAGATGATGTTTATCAACAAATGTTCCAGTTTTATATTGGTGCACTAATTATTAGTGGAACATTTTATTTCTTAATTGGCGATGGCCAATACAACACAATTAATAATCCAGCAGCTCAATTTATATTTCGTGAATGGTTCAGCAATCTAGAGTTTTCATTAATATATTTAATTATTTTAGGTTTTACCGCATCTGTTGGATTTCTTCTTTTATTTTCTGCATATCGAATAGCATCACCAGCTGTGGTATCACCATTTGAATATTCAATACTAGTATGGTCATCTTTAAGTGGCTGGTTTTTCTTTGATGAAATTCCAGGTATAAGAACAATCTTTGGAATAATTTTAATTGTATGCGGTGGTATTTATATTTTTATCCGCGAAAAAGCTCAAGATCAGTCTATCGTAACTGAAAAGCCATTAAGATAATTATTTTTTTAGTTTGCCTAAAAAAACTAATTTATCTGAATTAAATTTTGATGAGTTATTTTTTATGAAATCATCCATAATTTTTTCCCTATCTGAATCAAATTCGGCAACCTTTCGTTGACTAAGATCTACGTATAAAGACAAAACTTCATTTGTAGCGGCTAGATATTTTTTTTCCTTGTGAAACATGGAAAGTTTATAGTGAATCCTTTTTTTGTCATGGTCAATATAAGTTAAGTGCGTTTCAACTTCTTCACCTAATCTAACCTCTTGATTGTAGTTAGTATGCATCTCTACCGCAAAAGTACTTTTCTTCTCCCTTTTTGCGGACTTACCACCCATTCTAAAATTGTCTAACATGATGTCTGCTGCCATATCAAAAACATGGACATAGTATGCTACATTCATATGGCCGTTATAATCAGTCCACTCCTTTATCACTTTTTCTGATTTTAAAATCATGTTCTTTTATTATAGTATAATCTCCAAAAAAAAAATGAATAATAAAGTCTTTGTATCCTGTGCGGTTACAGGTTCAGGTGATGCTGCAAAAAGGCACCCTGATTTACCGAAAACCCCCGATCAAATTGCAAAAGCCGCTATTGAAGCAGCAAAGGCTGGCGCTGCTATCACTCATATCCATGTCAGAGAACCTGATGGAAAACCAAGTAGAAGAATTGAACTATATAAAGAGGTAGTTGATCGTGTTCGTTCAAGCGGAACAGATGTTGTTTTAAATTTAACTACAGGTATGGGTGGAGATTTAGAAATAGGCTCAGGAAAAAATCCTCTTGATGTAGGTCCAAACACTGATATGGCAAATATAATGGAAAGAATAGCTAATGCTGAAGAATGTCTGCCTGAAATTTGTTCTTTAGACTGTGGAAGTTTAAATTTTGGAGATAACACAATGTTAGCTGTGAATACTCCAAACGATATTCGAAAGGCTGCTAAGCGATTAAAAGAAATTGATGTTAAACCCGAAATTGAAGCCTTTGATTTGGGAAACATGTGGTTTGGCACACAATTAGTTAAAGAGGGATTAATAAAAGATCCTCCGTTATTCCAAATTTGTCTAGGAATTCCTTGGGGTGCACCCGCAACTCCCTCTGCCATGAAAGCATTCGTAGACCTGATGCCGGAAGGTAGTCATTGGTCTGGTTTTGCAATTTCAAAAATGGAGATGCCCTATGTAGCTCAAACTGTATTATTGGGTGGAAATGTTAGAGTTGGTCTTGAAGACAATTTATATCTAAAGAAAGGCGTTTTAGCTTCTAATGCTCAATTAGTTGAAAAGGCAATAAGAATCATAACTGACATGGGGGTGACAACTCTAACCCCAGAAGAAACCCGAAAAAAATTAAAATTAATAAAACATAAATAAATACAATTGATGATCTAATTTTTATTCTATTTATTACCAAATCCGATCAAAAGATTTTAGTTTTTGAGATTAGTCCATTCGTTCGCAATTTCCATCTACCGCTATGACTTGACCAGAAACTTTATTTGCTTCATCTGAAATTAAATGAGCACACATATTTCCAATATCTTCTGGATTAATCCAACTTCTCATTGAGGCCATAGAAACAAAATCATTTTCTATAGTTTTGGTTGAAGTTTTTTCAAATTTAGCTTTATCTCTTATTACTCTTTTCATTCTATCTCCCTTAATAGTGCCTGGACAAATCGCATTCACTCTTATTTTGTATTTACCGAGTTCCATAGCTAAGGTTTTGGTTACACCAACTACTGCCCACTTACTTGCAGCATAAGGTGAACGAAGAGGATAGCCCATAATTCCCGCAACTGATGAAATATTAATTATCGAGCCATTTTTTGATTTTTTTAATAATGGAATAGCCTGTTTAGTAAAATAAAAATGACTATTCACATTAACGTGCAGAGTGTTTTCCCATTCTTTGGAATCTAATTTTTCAATTGGCCTTGTTGGTCCTTCAATTCCAACATTATTGATTAACGCATCTAAGTTTCTAAATTTCTTTTTAATTTTATAAAAAAAATCTATTACTTCCATTTCATCAGATGCATCAGTCTCTGAAACAAAAATTCGTTTGTTGTACAATGGATGTTTTTTGACTTTATTTATTGCCTTAAAATCAATATCGCATAGATATATAGAAGCGCCCTTTGCAGCACAAACTTTGGTCGTTGCCCATCCTATTCCAGAAGCTCCAGCAGAAATTATGATCTTTTTATTTTGTAGGCTATTACTCGACATTAAGCTTTGGATTTTGTCAAAACATCGGCCTTGGACTTCGTTAGGGCCTTGGATAATTCTTTTTCAGTAATATATCCTTTGACATTTCCGCTTTTATCAACAACTTCCACGTCTGCATCAGTGCAACAAACTTGTGGTAAAAATTCATCTAAAAATGCATCTTCATTAACTTTTATGGTGTTTCTATTTTTTGTTCCATTGCTTTTAAATTTTTCTGGAGTAAGCATAATTATTTTTGCTTTAATTACTTTTGAACGATTCACATCTTTCACAAATGCAGCAACATAATCATCCGCAGGCTTCATAATAATATCTATCGGAGTTCCAACTTGTACCAAACGACCATGATTCAAAATTCCTATATGGTCACCTAATCTTAAAGATTCATCCAAATCATGAGTAATAAATACGATTGTTTTTTTTAGTTCTGCCTGCAAGGCTATGAGTTGCTTTTGCATATCGCTACGAATAAGTGGATCTAGTGCACTAAAAGCTTCGTCCATCAGCATAATATCAGTATTTGTTGCAAGAGCTCGAGCAAGACCAACACGTTGTTGCATGCCTCCAGATAACTGATTTGGATATTGATATTCAAAACCGCTCAAACCTACTGACTCAATCTTTTCCATAGCAATTTTGTTTCTTTCGTTAAGATCTTTTCCTTGAATTTCCAATCCATAACCAACATTTTGAATTACCGTCTTATGTGGAAACAATCCAAAACGCTGAAAAACCATACTCATTTTATGTCTTCTAAATTCAATTAATTTTTTCTGATCCAATTCCATGACGTTTGTTCCTTCTACATGAATCTCCCCTGATGTTGGGTCAATTAAACGATTGATGTGACGAATAAGAGTAGATTTGCCTGATCCGGATAAACCCATACACACAAAAGTCTCGCCTTCGTTAACGCTAATAGATACATTATCAAGTCCAACTGTATGACCAGTTTTCTCTAAAATTTCTTCTTTTGTGGAACCACCTTGCACCATAGGAAGGACTTTGGAAGGACTATCTCCGAAAATTTTATAAACATTCTTTACTTCAATTTTTGACATAATCTATCTTTTTCTTTTTCTGGGTTCTCTCTTGAATTCTTTCGCCGTAGGACTGAGTAATTCGATCAAAAATAATTGCAAGCAACACAATTGCAATTCCTGCTTCTGTTGCCATTCCTACATTAAGCTGTTGTAATCCAAGTAATACTTCATCGCCTATTCCTCTAGTTCCTATCATCGAGGCAATAACAACCATCGCTAAAGACATCATGGTACACTGGTTAATTCCCTGCATAATATTCGGTAAAGCTAGAGGAATTTGAACACCCCAAAGAGTTTGTTTTTTGCTAGCCCCAAATGCTTCTGAAGCTTCTATAACTTCTTTATCAACCAATCTAATGCCAAGATCCGTCAATCTTATAAGTGGAGGAGCAGCATAAACAAAAATTGCAATGATGGCCGGAACCGCCCCTAATCCAAACAATAGGATGCCAGGAATTAAATAACAAAAGCTTGGGATGGTTTGCATCAAATCAAGTATGGGCAATAATGCATTTCTTATTTTTTTATTTCTTGCCATGGCAATTCCAAGTGGGATTCCAACAACTATACAAAGTCCCATACCAATAAGTACGATACACGTAGTCATAATACACTTGTCCCAATACCTAGGGCTTAGAAATCCCAGAAAAAAAGTACAAAAAGCTACCATAACGGTAGTGGTTACTTTTTTTCCGCTTGCAAAATAAGTAATAAAAATAACTATCGCAATAACTAGTGGCCAAGGCAAACCCACTAAAAAATCTTTCATTGAAGTATATAAGCCAAGCAAAAAATTATTTATTCCTTCGAAAAACATTCCATAATTCACAATTAACCAATCAAAACCCGCATTGAGTGGTTGCATTAGAGGAAAATCAAGCCATTTAGGCCAATTTCCTAACCAGGAAAAATCGTTGAATATATCTGTAAAATTTTCAGGTTTGTATCTAGGTTTGGCGTTACGATAACCGATAATAATGAAACCTATAAAAATAATTAAATAAATAAAGGGTTTAAAATATTTTTTATACTTTTGCATTTTTTCTACTAAAAAAACTAAGAGCCCTGTAAAGGGCTCTTAGTAAATAAATTTATCAACTAAAAATTAAAGCGAAGCTTTAACTTTTTTCTTAACATCTCCTGGAACCCACTTCTCCCACATATTATTATTTTGTAAGAAGTTTTTAGCTGTTGCTTCCATATCACCACCTGATTCATCCATGTAGAAAGCAAGTGATTTGTTTACATCAGCTGTTGGTACCGAATAGGCTTTGATAAAGTCTATAATAGGTTTATTTGCAGGATTGTTTGCAAATGTAGTTGAAGCAGCTTTTGTTAATTTCATATTAACATATTCACATGCGCATGTAGGTTTATACACATCTGGTCCATTTTTCTTTATGTCCTCAACAACTGCTGTCATTTCTTTCCAGCAAGCAGCATCATAAGCAGGCTCTTCTAATTTAACCAAATCTACTTTACCCATTAAACCTGTAGGTGTCCAATAGTACGAAAATACTGGTTTTCCTTTTTTAAACGCTCCAGCAATCGCCGCATCTAGTGCTCCACCTGAACCTGGATCAAAGTTAGTATAGTATTTATCTAGACCGTAAACTTTGTGCTTCACTAAGTTAATAGTGTAACAAGTCCATCCAGAAATACAGCTAGTCATTCTACCTTTTCCAGGAGCTTCTGGATCAGCAAATAATTTTGCTATTTCAGGGCTCTTCATATCATCAACAGATTTTAAACCATACTTGTCAGCAGTTGGTTTATCCACATAGAATCCTTGAGTAGATGAAGGAGTGTTAACACCAAGCTCAATTATATTTCCTTTAGCTAGGTTATCCTCTATCAACTGAACAAGGTTGTCTCTCCAAACTTCAGTAATAATATCTATTTGTTGATCGAAAAGAGCTGCCATTATCGGAGTAGTACTTCCTTTTGTTGATTCTACTTCGCAGCCATATCCTTTTTCAATAATATAACCTGCAATAGCAGTATGAATGTTAGCACTATCCCAGTCGAAGTCTCCCAAATGCACTTTGCAGCCAGCATTGGCACTAGTAGTTAGTGACAAAGCTCCAGCAAATACAAATGAAAGAATTAAGTTTCTTAGAAATTTCATGAAATCTCCTTTATTGTTTAGTTTAAACTTTCCTATTACAACGTGAAACGAAGAAAAAAACAACCTAAAACTAAAACGATCATTGTCGTAGAATGAAATTTTGATTAAGATCAATAAAAAGGCCCTAAAACAATTAATAATACTAACTAGATTCAATTATAAATTGAATTGTAATTAATATAAAATAAAATAACAATTATTTTTTATGTTGGTAGCAATTTCAAAAGTTTCCAAAAATGATTCATCGTTAAAAATTGAATGGAGCGATGGAGAAAAAAGTAGTTTCAACTTTATGTGGTTAAGAGATAATTGTCCTACAGCTCACGACAAAGATTCAAATCACAGAATGTTTAATTTACTAGAAGTATCTGAAAATTTTCATGCTTCTGAATTTAAAATTAACCTTGAAGGAAAATTAGAAATAAAATGGAGCGAAGGCAATCATACAAGTTATTACGATCCTAAATGGCTAAGAGAAAATTGTTATACTTTAAAAAATAAACAAAAATATGTTTCACCATATCATTTATGGAATAGTTCATTTCAGAAAGATCTTGGTTCAATAAATATTGAACATAATGAAATAATATCTACTGACAAAGGTTTAATAAAATGGTTAGAACTTCTACATCAAAAAGGAATTGCTATAGTGAAAAATGCTCCTACAGAAAAAGAATCTGTGTTTCCAGTTTTAAACAGAATAAGTCATACACGAGAAACCTTTTTTAAAACACCTTTTGAAGTTATAAATATTCCAAAACCTAACAATTCTGCTTACACAGCGCATGGTTTAAGAAATCATATTGATTTACCTTGGTTTGAAAATCCCCCAGGTTATCAAT
>CAJXBA010000029.1 GCA_913050185.1 uncultured Pelagibacteraceae bacterium | reverse complement strand
GGGACAGTTGGAACAGCCAAAGTACTATAAATATATTTTTTACGATATAGAAAATGAAAAAAGAATGTGAGGAGGGTGTTCCGCTGTTCCGTGCCGTGTGCCAAAGAACGCTCAACATTCCTCGTGGTTGGTGGTAGGGAATTTTCTTGATACATATCAATACTATTACTTCTTTGATCTAAATCACGAATGCAAATTTTCAAACTGTTACATTCATCATTAAGGAGGGCAGAAATGTAATCAAGTAGAAATTTTTTCATAATTACTTATCTTTTATTAACCTCGCCTGTCTAAAGCTGGCGGGGTTTTTTATCCCAAGAAACTTGTGAGAAATTGATTCACATCAAGAGGAATATTGACTCAAATCAAAAAAGATATCAGTTTGATTAAAATCAAAAAAATCTTTCCTGTTTTCTTTACGGGTAGAAGATAAGGAGATTGTATGAACATTGATAACAAAACAAGTTTAGAAAACAATAAAGATGAGTGGGAAAGTTTTGAAGAAAAAGAATTTTCTTTAGATTTTTTTAAAATTAGTAATAAAATCGCATTATTTATAATTATTATTTATCTTAGTATTCTATTTTTTGCATCTTTTAAAGCAAATGCAGATACAGCTGATAATCTTCCAGTTGTGGTTCAAGAGTTAGTGCCTCCTCCTTTCGTTCCAGTTCATAATCAAGTGGCGGATGAGAAAGCAAAGGTAGTTAAAGTGACTATGATAGTGGAAGAAAAAATTATTGAAATTGACGATCAAGGAACACAATTTCGTGTATTTGCATTTAATGATTCTGTCCCAGGACCTTTAATAGTTGTGCATGAAGGGGATTATATAGAGTTGACCCTGATTAATCCTGAGAAGAATAATTTTGAACACAATATTGATTTTCATACATCATAAAGGAGTAAATATGCCAGGAAATATAATTATCAACGTGCCCTTTAGTAATTTTTTTAATGTAATTAAGCCTTTTACTATAGGATTTGATACAATGTTTGAACAATTTAATCTTATGTTAGATTCATCTGAATTTACAGGAGAATATCCAGCATATAAAATTATCAAAAAGAATGAAACTAATTATTCTATAAAAATTGATATTGGTAATTTTAAAAAAAAGGATATTAAAATTGAAACAACTAAAAACTTTTTAACTATTTTTGGAAATCATAAAAAAACTAAAAAAAAAGATACTAAAATTGAAAAAAAAGATTTTAAAAGATCATTTGTTTTTACGGATAATTTTAGAGTTAAACAAGCAAGAGTGAGTAATAAAATTTTGAAAATTGATTTAATTTCTAAGGTTTTGAAATTTAAAAATGAAGAATCTCATTTAATCAAAATTCAGTAGAAATATTTGTTATTGAATTTCAGTGAGGGAATTAATAATTCTTTTTTTAACTGGAATAAAATTATTTCCTATTCGTAAGACTGCTTTTCTTGCAATTTTTGATAAAATTGATTCTTTTGTATACAATTTTACAATTGCATTTGTTCCTAAGTAAAGGGATTTACTTATAGAACGATGTTCTGATTCATACTAAAGCTTATGTAAAGAACCCTTAAACAATCAGTTATGAAGTCAACGATCCTACAAAATAGTTTTCGATCGTTTTTCATAGCTGCTGGTATTTGATCAATACTTCCTGTTCTTTTTTGACTTTTTCAACTTTATTTGAAGCTATTTTATTTTTTTTTGATTTAAATCAAACTGTTAAGCAGTTTCATTGATAATAAATCAATATGTTCTCGTTGAAATTAAAGAGAAATTTATTTTCATTTTTTTTTATTTTAATATGTTTTGAACCAATCAATCATGGAAACGCAACAGATATTGGTGAACAAATTTTTCAGGACTATTGTGCTTCTTGTCACACTATTGGAAAAGGTATCTTGGTTGGTCCTGATTTAGCAGGAGTAACTTCACGAAGAGAAGAAAGTTGGCTTTTTCGACAAATTAAAGAACCTAATTTATTAATTGAAGAAAAAGATCCAATCGCCATACAGCTTTTGCAAGAATTTGATGATATGCCAATGGTTGAACTTGGATTAGAAGATGCGGAAGTAAAGGCTGTAATATCATACTTAAAAAGTATTGAACAACAAGTATCTGTATCAACAGGGATTCCTTCAGAATATTTTCCAACCATCATCATTAGCATTATTATCTTGATCGGAGTGACATTAATTGGACTAAGAGCAGGAAAAAAGAAAGTGGACGTAAGATGATTTCAAAAAAAACAAGAAAACTAAGAAAGGCATAAGCATGAAAAACGGTAGTAAGTGGTTCAGTGTAAGTGAAGATTCTCGTTCCTGGGAAGATTTCTACAGAAAACGATGGAACTATGACTACAGCGTACGCACCAGTCATGGCGTCAACTGCTCTATGGCTTGCAGTTGGGAGGTTTTTGTAAAAGATGGACTTATTTGTTGGGAACTTCAAAAAACGGATTATCCTCAAATTGATCCTGATATTCCAAATGTTGAACCAAGAGGTTGTCAAAGAGGAATGACTGCTTCCTGGTATCCGTACAGTCCTTTAAGACCAAAATATCCATACGTTCGAAAAGTGTTATGGGATTATTACGCTAAAGAACTCAAAGAAGGCAAAGACCCTGTTGATGCTTATGCTAGCGTTGTTGAAGATAAGAAGAAATCAAAAGAATATAAATCCGCAAGAGGAAAAGCAGGCTGGAAAAGGGTCAGTTGGGATGAGTCGACTGAATTAGTCGCAGCAGCGCAAATTTATACAATCAAAAAGTATGGAGCCGATCATATGGCGAATTTTTCCCCTATCCCAGCCATGAGTTTACTTAGTTTTATATCGGGGCACCGGTACAATAATTTGTTGGGTGGAATATATTGTAGCTACTATGAATGGTATCACGATCTTCCACATGTTTCTTCAACCATGTTTGGTGATCAAACAGAAAATTGCGAAAGTTCTGACTGGTATCTTGGCACCTACTGGATTGTTGCCGGCTCAAATATAAACATGACCCGTACTGCTGACGCTCACTTCCTTCCCGAAGCAAAATACAGAGGTTCAAAAATAGTAGTACTTTCTCCCAACTATTCAGATGTAACAAAATATGCTGATACGTGGGTCCCTGTTGTACCTGGCAGCGACGGTGCTTTTCTCATGGCTTGCATCCATGTCATTTTAAAAGAATTCTATGTCGATAAAGCAACATCATACTTCACCGACTATGTGAAACAATACACAAATTTACCCTTTCTTGTCATTTTGGAAAAAGACGGTGATAAATACCAGATGGGACGGTTCCTGCGAGCATCTGACATAGCAGAATATACTAACGAGGAAAATGCGGATTGGAAACTTATCATGACAGATAATAAAGGAAAGCTGCACGTTCCCACTGGTTCTATCGGTTTTAGATGGGAGGAGGAACCCTCAGGTAACTGGAATCTCCAGCTGAAAAACGCAGTGACCAAAGAAGATTTCGATCCACTTCTTACTCTCCTTGGAAAGGATGACCAAAAAACAATGGTTTCATTCAGTGACTTTACTGACACCTACAGCATAAATATAGGTGAAACAAAAGGGAAAGGTCAGAAGGCTAAAGAAATTTTACGTGAAGTTCCTGCACAAAAAATAAAAACAAAAGATGGTAAGGAATTACTTGTAACTACCGCCTTTGACCTTACCATGTCACAGGCCGGAGTATCAAGAGGATTAAAAGGTGATTTTCCTAAAGACTATAACGATCCTAAACCATATACACCGGCTTGGCAGGAGTCACAAACCGGAGTAAGCAGAAACTTAGCTATACAGATAGGAAGAGAATTTGCTGATAATGCTGAAAAGACAAAAGGGAAATCACTATTTATAACTGGGCCTGGGGTGCAACATTTTTACCACGGTGCTTCGATATATTATCGCAACATGGCAGTGATGCTTGCTCTTTGTGGATGCAACGGAGTAAATGGAGGGAATTTCAATCACTATGTCGGCACTCAGCATACTCGCCTGAATGCTGCGTTTGTCAATATGAGCGGTGCCCTCGATTGGCAAAGACCCCCGCGACTTATGAATAGTACTTCTTTGTGGTATTTTCAAACTGGTCAGTGGAGATATGATAATATGTCTCTTGATACCCAGTGGGCTATAGGAGCAAAAAAACTTCCTCCTTTCAATCACGCAGCCGACATGAACGCTCTTGCTGTTAGATTAGGATGGCTTCCTTTCTTTCCACAGATAGATAAAAAGCATCCAATGCAACTTTATAAAGATGCAATTGAGGCCGGATGTAAAAACGATGATGAAGTAAAAGATTGGATAGTGAAACAATTTAAAGAAGAGAAGTTGAATTTTGCCATACATGATGTTGATGCTTCAGAAAATCATCTGAAAATGCTCACAGTATATCGTGGCAATCTTATAGGAACTAGTATGCGAGGGCATGAATTAACTCTCAAGCATTGGCTTGGAACACACCACAATGTTATGTGGGACGAAGAGCCAGCAAAAGATCTGGTAAAAGAAGTTAAATGGCATGAAGAATCTCCTATCGGTAAACTGGACTTTTTGGTGAACCTCAACATACGTATGGATTCTACCGCTAATTATTCTGATGTGATTTTGCCAGCTGCTTTTTGGTATGAAAAACACGATGTTACCTTTGGCGATATGCACACTTTTGTTCATCCTTTAACTCCAGCCACACAACCACCATGGGAAGCTAAGCACGACTGGGAAGCATTTAAACTTATTGCTAAAAAGTTTTCGAAACTTGCAAAAAAACATTTTCCTGAACCTGTAAAAGAAATCGTATTAAATGCTACATGGATGGATACCCCTGGCCAGTTAGCTCAACCATTGGGAGAGATAAAAGATTGGAAAAACGGTGATACAGAACCTGTTCCTGGAAAAACATTTCCTAGCATAAATATTGTGGAAAGAGACTATACCAAGGTTTACGATAAGTTAGTTTCGCTAGGTCCACTCGTTAGCAAACCTAAAGGTTATGGTTCCAAAGGACAGTATACGGACTTGACGCCAATCGTGGAGGAAGAACTTAAAAACAACGAGGCTTTAGATGTAAAAAACGATCGTGTTTATTTTGAGAAACCTGAACAATTCTGTGAACTCATTCTTCAGATTTCTCCTGAACTTAACGGAAGATTATCCTGGCTCTTTTTTAAGGAAATGGAAAAGAAAGTGGGATTACCTCTTGCTGATATGGTTGAAACAGTGAAAGGGAGGAAAGTTCATTATAAAGATATTATTTCACAACCAAGAAGAATTCACACCACTCCCCAGTGGAGCGCTATACTTCACGACAAAGATGGGAAACAGAGAACTTTCGCACCTTTCACAATGAATGTGGAGCGGCTAAAACCTTGGCACACTCTTTCAGGAAGACAGGAAGTTTATTATGATCACCAAGGCATAAGGGAATTAGGAGAGGGGTTGCCTACCAATAAACCACCGTTGGATATGGTGGCAGTTGGAGATATTAACATGGATAAAGCCGGTCCGAAGTCAAAAGTATTCCGCTTTATCACACCTCATGGCAAATGGCAGATACACAGTTCTTTCAGGGACCATTGGCCTATGTTGCATATGTCGCGTGGAGGTCCTACAGTTTGGCTTAATCCAGATGATGCAAACGAGATCGAAGTGAAAGATAACGATTGGGTGGAAATGTATTGTGAAAATGGAATTGAAGTAGTGCGGGCAGTGGTAAGTCATCAGGTACCGCGCAACATGGCTATTACCTATCATTCAGTGGAACGGCATGTAAACGTGCCTTTCTCACCTCTTGCTAAGGAAAACAAAAGTTCCGATCTGCGAGGTGGCAACAACAATGCTACCACTCGAATTCTAATGAATCCCCATACTATGATTGGTGGATATGCTCAGTTTTCATATTACATCAATTATTGGGGAACAAGTCCCTCTGAGCGTGATCACGGAGTAATCATTCGCAAGATGCCCCTTGGAGCAGAAAATAGACCCATTTATCAGGAAAGCGAATTGGATAAATTGCCAACAGGAGTAACATTATGAAGATCAAAACACAGTTAAGTATGTCCTTCAATTTGGAAAAATGCATTGGTTGTAATACCTGCACAGTAGCTTGCAAAAATGTCTGGACGAATAGAAAGGGTGCAGAATACATGTGGTGGAACAATGTTGAAACCAAGCCGGGCATTGGTTATCCAAAGCAGTGGGAAAAGCAGGATTTGTGGAAAGGAGGATGGGTAAAAACAGGCAAGTGTGAAGATGGTAAAAATGGTGATGGTGAGCTAAAGCTTCGTTACGGCAACAAAGCTTATATGCTTTCGAATCTTTTTTTTAATCCTCACACACCTGAGATGAAAGATTATTACGGAGAAGGTGATGTGTATGAATTCAACTATGACGATCTACAATCTTCCCAACAAAAAAAACAGCAGCCGGTTGCAAGACCAAAATCTATGGTTACGGGAAAAGAAGATATTCCTATTGATTGGGGTGTGAATTGGGAAGACAATGCTGGCGGCGCTCACATTACTGGACAACATGATGTGAACTTCAAAAAAATGAGTGAAGCGGAAAAAGAAGCTTTGCTTAAGTTTAAGGACGTCTTCTATTTTTACCTTCCCCGTATATGCAATCACTGCATGAATCCTGGTTGCGCGGCCGCTTGCCCTTCCGGCGCAGCCTATAAAAGAGAGGATGATGGCATTGTTCTTATCGATCAAGATAGGTGTCGTAGCTGGCGCTATTGCATCTCTGCCTGTCCGTATAAAAAAGTCTATTACAATTGGACTAGCGGAAAGATGGAAAAATGCATTCTTTGCTACCCAAGAATTGAATCAGGCTTACCTCCAGTTTGTTTTCATTCGTGTGTTGGAAAAATTCGCTCTTTTGGAGTTCTACTCTATGACATGGAACGGGTAAAAGAAGCCGCATTAGCAGATTGTAAAAAACTTGTGGAGGCACAAAGAGAAATTATTCTGGATCCTTTTGATGCAAGTGTAATAGAAGCTGCTAAAAAGGAAGGTGTCAGTGATGACTGGCTTGACGCAGCACAGCGATCACCCGTTTATAATCTAGTTAAAAAATGGGAATTAGCACTTCCCCTTCATCCTGAATTCAGGACGATGCCTAGCCTCTTTTATATTCCGCCTTTGGCGCCGATTGTTACCAGTGCTGGAAATGATACTCCTTCGGATAAAGATATTTTTGATATGGAAAAACCTAATGCAGGTCCTTTGCTTGATCTTGATGAACTAGACAAGTTTCGTGTGCCCCTCATGTACCTAACCAGTATGTTTGGAGCAGGAAATGAAGAGGTGGTAAAAAAATCTCTTTTACGTCAACTTGCTATAAGGCACTATCAAAGAAGCATTAGAGTGGATAACAAACCTAATACAAAAGTACTCGATAGGGTGGGTCTGAGCGAAGAAGATGCAAAAGGAATAGTGAGGGCTTTGTCTCATGCTTTTTATAATGAACGATTTGTGGTTCCAACTACAAAAAAACACAGTGATAAAAAAACTAGCCCATATACAGATCGTGGCTACGCTGGTTTTGAGCAAATGAATTCTTGGACACCTATGAAACAAGAAAAGGAAACAGATAGTTAGCACTTATGAATATTAAGGAAAAACAAATACTGAAAGATGTCTATGCAGTTATAGCTGATTTGTGGTGCTGCCCATCAGAGATTGATTCTGAAACGAAGGAAATAAGAAGACATACCTATGAAATAATTTATCGATTAAAAAGTTTTGATCAAGAAAGCGCATTATTACTTTTAAAATTCATGAGAAAAGGAACTATTAGAGAAGAAGATTATGTTGATTTGTTCGAATTGAATCCTAAATGCCCTCTATATCTTGGAAGTCATACCTATGATGAACCTAAGACATGCGCCAATGCTGCCATTTCTGATAGAAATAAATACATGATTGAATTGGCAGCGATTTACAAACATTTTGGACAACAAAAAGATGGAAAAGAACTATCAGATTATCTTCCGCTAATGGTAGACTTTCTTTCTCTATCAACTGAATCAAGAGATGATCCTATCAGAGATAAGTTTATTAAAGAGTATTTTTTACCGTTTTTACCTCCAATGCGTTCCCAGCTAAAAAAATTAAAAACTCATTATCTCTATCTTTTGGATGCTTTAGAAAAAATCCTAAACAAAGAAATAAAAATACAACCACATTTAAAACAACAAGAACAAAAGGTATAAAGTCATGTGGAATAATTTCTTATTTATTGGGCTGCCCTACATAACCGTCTTCCTTTTTTTTGGAGGCATAATTTATCGTGGCTTAAGCGGAATGATGGGTGGATATAGAAGCAACTGGGACTTGAGTGTTCGCGGAGACTATTTATGGACAACTCGTTCGACTGGATTCTTCGGTCGCGCTTCTATAGGACCTGCATCCTTATGTCTGCACTGGGGTATATTTATTCTGCTGTTTGCCCATCTTATTGGATTTATAGGAGGCGCATATAATCTTGCCTCCTGGGTTGCTTTTTTTAGATGGGTAGGTCTTGGCGGTGGAATTCTTTTTCTCTACGGAGCTGTATGGGCTTTTTTACGCAGAATAATAATTCCCCAAGTAAAGGCAATGAGCACGCCTGATGATTATATTATCCTTTTATTTCTGATTGTAATTGATGGTTTGGGACTTTATCAATCCGCTGTAGAAATGGTCTTTGGCATATCTTATTCAGCAGGACCTTGGCTAGCCAGTATAATAAAATTGCAACCTGATGTTTCAATGATAGGAGGTTCTCCTCTTATCAACAAGCTACACATCATTGTTTCGCTTCTCTTTTTTGCGTACTTTCCATTTACCAAGCTAGTGCATGTTGGAAGTTTTCCATTCGCCTATATTACCAGATCTTATATCTCCATGAGAAGATATGCAGCTTTGAAAAAAAAGAGATAAAAAAGAAATTATGACCACAGGAATTTATAAAGTAGACTTTTCATCGCCTGACAAGAAGGCAACGGCAGAAAAAACTACAGTGGAAGTTGTTAATGTGGGATCAACGAAAATTGCACGATTAACCGCTCAGCCAGGTTGGATATGGTCGGAATGCATTGGTTCTATTGTCGGAAAAGACAGTTGTCAGGAACATCATCTTGGAATAGTTCAATCAGGACAGCTACTTATTCAACATGAAGATGGCAGTGAAGAAACTGTTAGAGCTGGTGATGTTTATGTATGTAAACCAGATCACGATGGTCGTGTAGTTGGAGACGAACCGTTTGTGATGATCGAATTCGATAGTCAAACTGCTGATTCATACGTCAAAGAATAAAAAGTATAGAAAGATACACCGCTTTGAAAAAAACATCTGATGTTTCCCCAAGAACTATGGGACAACAGTCCGGTAGGCGGTCCTGGGCTGAACCCTGGAAGATCAAGATGGTTGAACCAATCAAGATGCAATCAAGAGAAGAGCGCAAGATTGCCATTGAAGCAGCAGGCTTCAACACTTTTCTTCTGCGATCAGAAGACGTATATATAGATCTTCTCACTGACAGTGGAACAAACGCGATGAGTGATCGACAATGGGCGGGTATGCTCCTTGGAGATGAGGCCTATGCTGGCAGTAGAAATTTTTATAGATTAGAAGAAACAGTACAAAACTTTTACGGTTACAAGCACGTTATTCCTACACACCAAGGAAGGGGAGCAGAGCATCTTATTAGTCAGGCGTTGATACGCCAAGGACACTTCATTCCAGGTAATATGTATTTCACAACAACTAGACTTCATCAAGAATTAGCAGGAGGACAATTTGTTGATGTCATTATTGATGAAGCTCATGATCCAACCAGTGAACATCCTTTTAAGGGTAATGTTAGTTTGCAAAAACTAGAACAATTAATTAATAAAGTCGGAGCAGAAAACATTCCTTATGTCAGTCTAGCAGGAACCGTTAATATGGCTGGAGGACAACCAATCAGCATAGCCTGTGTTAAAGCAGTTAGAGAACTATGCAAACCAAAAGGGATACGCGTGTATCTTGATGCAACACGTATGGTGGAGAACAGCTTTTTTATTCAAGAGAGAGAAGAGGGTTTTTCGGATACGTCTATTGAGAAAATCCTAAAAGAGTTTTGTAGTTATACAGACGGCGCCTGGATGAGTGCAAAAAAAGATAGTTTGGTTAATATTGGTGGATGGCTAGCAATTAATGATCATGATGTGTTTGAATTGGCAAGAAATATGGTTGTTATTTACGAAGGTTTGCATACTTATGGTGGACTGGCTGGCCGAGATCTTGAAGCTCTAGCGATTGGCATTGAAGAATCAGTATTACAAGAACATGTTAGAAGCAGAGTAGATCAAGTACGTTACTTGGGAAATTTACTAGAAACGTGGGGTATTCCTATAGTGCGTCCTGTAGGTGGTCACGCTGTTTATCTTAATGCTAAATCTTTTTTTTCGCACATTCCTCAAAGTG
>CAJXBA010000028.1 GCA_913050185.1 uncultured Pelagibacteraceae bacterium | reverse complement strand
ATGTAAAAGAATTAAAAAAAGCTTTTAAAAATAATGAAGATATTCATAGTTTGACAGCAAGTCAGGTTTTTGATGTACCAATTAATAAAGTCAATGAAGATCTTAGAAGAAAGGCCAAAACAATTAATTTTGGTATCATTTATGGAATTACCCAATATGGATTAGCTAAGCAAATTTCAGTATCGAACCAAGAAGCTTTAGATTTTATAAATGCTTATTTTAAAAAATTTCCTCAAATAAAAGATTATATGAATTCAACAATAAGCGCGTGCAGAAAACAAGGTTATGTCAGTAATATTTTTGGTAGAAGAATTCATCTTAAAGGCATCAATGATAAAAATTTTAGTATTAGGAGCTTTCAAGAGCGAGCAGCAATTAATGCTCCGGTACAGGGCTCTGCTGCAGATATTATTAGACTAGCTATGATAAAAATAAATCGATTAATTGAAGAAGATAAAAAATTACGAACAAAGATGTTGTTACAAATACATGATGAACTTATATTTGAATGTTTAGAAAAAGACGAAGAATACGTAAAAAAAACTGTTAAAGAAGCAATGACATCAATTTCAAAATCTGAGCATCATATGTTTTCAATTCCATTAGAAGTTAATATAAATTCGGGTAATAATTGGGGTGAAGTGTATTAATTGTTCTTATACTTGCCCAATTTGTGACAATTTAGTATTTCTATATAGAGCGTATTTTAAATTATGAGTCACACAATCGCATTGGTGGATGATGATAGAAACATACTTACTAGCATAAGTATGGCTTTGGAAAATGAAGGTTTTAAAGTTCAAACCTATATTGATGCAGAAAATGCACTGGTAGGTATTAGCAGAAATCCACCAGATTTGGCAGTTATAGATATTAAAATGCCTAGAATGGATGGTGAAGAGTTGTTTAGACGATTAAGAAAAAAAATTACAATACCAATAATCTTTTTAACCTCCAAAGATGAGGAAGTGGATGAACTTCTGGGTTTAAAACTCGGAGCTGATGATTTTATAAAAAAATCAGGAGGATTTTCGACCAAGATACTTATTGAAAGAATAAGAGTTCAGTTAAGAAGAAGAAGTAGTAGTAATGATGAAGCAAAAAATTTTATTAAACATGGAAAACTCAAATTAGATCCTTCACAACTTGAGTGCGAATGGAATGGTAGTCCCTTACCTGAAAAACTCACAACAACAGAGTTTTTGATTGTTAAAGAATTGGCAAAAAGACCGGGAATTATTAAGGAGAGAGCACAATTAATGGATATAGCTTACAGAGATAATACCGATATAGAAGATCGCACTATAGATAGCCATGTTAAAAGAATTAGAAAAAAATTCAAAAAAGTAGATCAAAATTTTTCAGCAATTGAAACGAGATATGGCAGCGGGTACAGATGGAACGTTAGTTAATGAAAATTAATTTTTTTAGATCAAGCTCAATTCTCTTAAAGTTTTTGATTTTTAACTTAATTATTTTTTTGATTTTAAGTGTTTTCACTTTTTTGTATTTAAGTACTACGAAACCTAATTTAATCAAGAATAGATCCAATCAACATCAGAAAATTATCAGCAATACCTCAGATCATATCAACAGATTGAATGTTAAATTTACTAGACAAGATACTACAGAATTTTTGTTATCTACAAAATATTTATTTCAGAATTTGGATCGTGTTCAATTGTATGATTTGAACTACCAACTGTTAGCAGATACCGATACATTAGATTTAACTCAAAATACATTTGTTCGAAGCCAAGATGTCAAAGAAACACCAATTGATAAGCTGGACGAAGATGTAAATTTTGATGTAAACGCAAGATCGTCACAAACTTCATCTTTTAGTACGAAAAATTATGTAAAAAAGTATTCTAATCAAAAAAATCTTGATGAAAAATTAATTATTGGAGAGACCATCAATAACAATTTTTTTGTTATGACCATAGATTCTGTAAAAATAGATGATGAACACGAGGGTTATATTGTAGTTTCAGAAATTGCAAACGATATATTGATCGCAGTTGACGAAAGAAAAAATTTTATACTAAGGACAGTTTTCTTAGTGGCTCTTGCTATTTTTATTTTTTCATTTTTTTTAAATAATTATATTTTAAAACCTATAAGAGCTTTGGTTTTATATACAAAAGCAATAAAAGAAAAAGAAGAAAAAATTGGAAAAATTGAAAAATTTTTAATTAGAAAAGATGAAGTGGGACTATTATCCAGGTCTTTGAACGAAATGACCAAAGATTTATACAAAAGAATAAATGTTGCAGAAACATTTTCTTCAGATTTAGCCCATGAAATAAGGAATCCACTCACTTCTCTAAAAGGTGCATCAGAAGTTTTAGATAATACCACTGATGATACAAAAAGAAAAAAATTATTAAAGATTATAGGTCATGACGTAGAGAGAATTGAAAGATTAATTACCGACTATTCTCAAATGCTGAAAGATGAGGCATCTTTATCAAGAGAAAAGATGACAAAAATTAATTTATCAAATGTAGTTAATTCCGTGGTTGAAGATTTTAATAATGATTTGGTACATTCAAATAAAAATATTAATATAATTGTAAATCACGACAAGTTTAATGGTTCAAAGTTTTATATATTAGGCGTTGAAAGTAAGTTAGAACAAATTATTGCGAATCTGTTAGATAATGCTATCTCATTTAGCCCAGTTAACAGCCAAATATCGATTTCGTGCGATATAAAAAAAAATCAAGCACAATTAATTTTCGAGGACGAAGGTCCAGGTTTTAACGAAAAAAACATTAATAAAGTTTTTAATAGATTTTATAGCAATAGACCTGAAAAATTTGGCGAACATTCAGGCTTAGGATTAAATATAGTTAAAAATATTATAGAGTTACATGGTGGTTCGATTGCCGTTTCAAATAAGACCGGTCAAATAACAGGCGCAAGAATTGAAGTGCTTTTACCAACTTATGAGAATTAAATTTTAACAATAAGTTGCTAATTTAGTGTTATATTGCTAAGTAAAACCAAACCATGTCACAAGATTTTAAGGTAAAAGATATAAATCAAGCAGATTTTGGAAGAAAAGAAATTTCATTAGCCGAAACAGAAATGCCTGGATTAATGTCTTTGAGAGATGAGTATAAGGGGAAAAAACCTCTCCAAGGTGCAAAAATATTAGGCTGTTTACATATGACAATTCAAACGGCAGTGTTAATTGAAACTTTGGTAAAATTGGGAGCGAATGTTCGATGGTCTTCTTGCAACATCTTTTCTACTCAAGATCATGCCGCAGCAGCTATCGCAAAACAAGGTATACCTGTATATGCGTGGAAAGGAGAAACCGAAGAAGAGTATTGGTGGTGTATCAAACAAACTATTGAAGGAAAAAAAGATTGGAAATCAAATATGCTTTTGGATGATGGTGGTGATCTTACCGCTGTGATGCATAAAGAATATCCCAAGCTTCTAAAAAATATAAAGGGATTATCCGAAGAAACAACAACGGGAATAAAAGCTTTAAAAAAAATGGAAGCACAAAAGATTTTATTAGTTCCTGCAATTAATGTGAATGATTCTGTTACAAAATCAAAATTTGATAATTTATATGGATGCAGAGAAAGTTTAATTGACGGAATTAAAAGAGCCACAGACGTAATGATTTCTGGAAAAACTGCAATAGTTGCTGGTTTTGGAAATGTGGGCAAGGGTAGTGCAGCATCCCTTAGACAAAATGGTGCTAGAGTTTTAATTACCGAAACGGACCCCATATGTGCCCTCCAAGCATCAATGGAAGGATATGAAGTTGTTTTGATGGATGATGCTATAGAAATGGCAGACATTGTGGTTACCGCCACAGGAAATAAAGATGTTGTTAATGCGGATCACATGAGAAAAATGAAAGATCGTTCTATCCTTTGTAACATTGGTCATTTTGATAACGAGATTCAAGTGGATGCTCTAAAAAATCATAAATGGACTGAAATTAAACCACAGGTACACGAAATTGAATTTCCAAATAAAAAAAGAATTTTATTACTCGCAGAGGGAAGATTGGTAAATCTTGGTTGCGCTACAGGACATCCAAGTTTTGTTATGAGCGCATCTTTTACTAACCAAGTGATTGCACAAATAGAACTTTGGAATAATTCTGAAAAATATCAGAAAAAAGTTTATGTATTGCCAAAGCATTTAGATGAAAAAGTTGCAGTCTTACATCTAAAAAAGGTTAATGCGAAGTTAACTAAAATGACAAAGGAACAGGCAGATTATATTGGGGTTGACTCAAAAGGTCCTTTTAAGCCAGATGATTATCGCTACTAAATAGTAGCTAGATGAATTTATATTCGACAAGAGATACAAAAAATCTTTCAGTAAGCGTTTCTAAAATTATAAGCAAAGGTGATGTAATTCTTCTTTATGGTGATATTGGTGTTGGTAAAACAACTTTTGTGCGTTTTTTGATCAATCATCTAGAAAATAAAAATGGAATTAGAGAGAGCGAAGTATTAAGCCCTACATTCAATATAGTTTATGACTATGAAGTTAAAAATGTAAAAATTCTTCATTATGACCTATATAGACTCAAAAGTTATAAAGATATTGTTCAGCTGGGCATGTTTGAAACTTCAAAAGATCATATTAAAATTGTAGAGTGGCCTGAATTGATTGAGTCAAAACCCAAAGATAGAATTGATATTCGATTTCAATACTCAAAATTAATGGACTCAAGACAAGTTGAAATTATTGGTTTTGGAAAATGGAAAGAGTATGACTTTTTTAAAGTATAAATTAAAACCTATTACAGGAGACGCTTCTCATAGGAAATTTTATAGAATTACATTACATAAAAAAAGTTATATTTTTGTATTTGTACAAAAAGAAAAGTATAAAAATTTAAACGCTTATTTAGCAATAAATAGGTTTTTAAGGTCTAAAAAAATATTAGCTCCCAAATTATATGCATACGATTTTAAAAGAGGAATGATTGCCATCGAGGATTTTGGAGATAGAAATTTTTATAAATTTTTGTTAAAGAAAAAAAACAAGTTAGCAGTTTATAAAAAACTTGTGGATTTGCTTTTAAAAATACAAAAAATTAAACCAAAGTCAAAAATACGAATTATAGGAAATAAATCACATACGCTTAATAAATATTCAAACAAGTATTTATTTGAAGAATCTGATTTATTTTTTGATTGGTATCTTCCATTATTTTTAAACAATAAAAAATGTTTAGATATCAAAATTAAATCGAAAAAGATTTTACTGGAACTTTATAAGAGATTAAGTTTTTCTAATTCTTATTTTGTTCACAGAGATTATCATGCTCAAAATCTGATTAAAGTGGGTAATAAAATAGGCGTAATAGATAGTCAAGATGCTTTGATTGGAAATCCTGCCTATGATCTGGTGTCATTGATTGATGACGTAAGAATAAAAACTTCTAAAGAATTAAAAAATAACATCTATAATTATTATTTAAAAAGAGCACCAAGAATTTACAGAATTAAATCAAAGAAATTTTTTGAAGATTTTAGTATTTTATCAGTGCAGAGAAGTTTAAAAATAATAGGTATTTTTTCAAGACTTTTTCAAAGAGATAAAAAAAAACAATACTTAAAGTTCATACCTTATGCATGGCAATTATTAGAAATGAGAATGAATGTGAAAATTTTTTTGAAATTAAAAAAGATTATTGATCATAATATTCCTAAAAAATTTAGAAAAAGGATGATTAATAAATGAAAGTACCTGTGCTCTTTCCAAAAATTTTTGATTATCCGTTTACATATACAAGTGATATTTCAGAACCGCTAAGATCAGGAGATTTTGTCAGAGCCCCGTTTGGGTCAAGTGAAATTACGGGAGTGATTTGGCCACGTGAACAAAAAACAGAAAAAAAATTTAAAATAAGAAAAATTTCAAAGAAAATAAACGTAAAAAATTTAAATCCTTCTATGATTAAATTCATAACTTGGTTTTCAAAATATAATCTTGTTCCTTTGGGTATGACTCTTAAAATGTGTTTACTAAATAAAGAAGCAGTTGAGAAAAATTTTAGTAAAGAATTTGAAAAATTCAAAGTTAAGAAAAGAAAAAGCAAATTTTTGTTAAATATTGCGCAAGAAAAATCACTTAAATTTATGAGGAGTATTGGAAATAATTATAATGTTACCGTACTCGAAGGTGTTACAGGATCAGGAAAGACTCTTGTTTATTTTGAAAGGATTAAAGATATTATTGAAAAAGGGTTTCAAGCTTTAATCTTGCTTCCTGAAATTGCTTTAACAAATCAATTTAGTAGCAGATTTCAAGATTTTTTTGGTGTTGAACCAGCTATATGGCATTCAGGAACTACAAAAAAAAACAAAACCATAATTTGGAAAGGCATAACAGAAGGTAAAATTAAAATAGTAATAGGAGCACGGTCATCTCTTTTTTTGCCTTTTAATAATCTGGGAATAATTATTGTAGATGAAGAACACGATGTATCCTACAAACAAGACGAGGGAGTTTCATACAATGCAAGAGATATGGCAATTACGAGAGCTTCGTTAGAAAATATTCCTATAAATTTAGTAACTTCGATACCTTCTATAGAAACATATAATAATATTATTAATAAAAAATATTACATAACCAAAATAGATAAAAGGTATCAAGAAGCATCATTGCCAAATATTGAAATTATAAATTTACATTCCGAGGTTTTAAAAAAAGAATCTTGGATATCAAAAAAAACGATAAGTAAAGTTAATCAATATTTAAATAAAGGAGATCAAATATTATTTTTTTTAAATCGAAGAGGTTATGCTCCTTTCGTAGTTTGTAAAAAGTGTGGCTATAAGTTTCAATGCCCCAACTGTGATGTAAATCTAAATTTTCATAAAAAATTAAACAAACTATTATGTCATTACTGTGGTCATAAATCTTTGCTATCAGGACTATGCAAAGATAACAAAAAATGTGATTTTTTATTCTGCGGACCTGGTGTGGAAAGAATTTTCGCAGAGTTAAAAACAATATATCCAAATAAGAAAATAGAAATATTTTCTAGTGATACTTTACGAAAAAATAAATTAGCCAATATACTTTTAAAAAAAGTAGAAAAAAACAAAATTGATATTTTGATAGGAACTCAATTACTGTCAAAAGGTTTTCATTTTCCAAAATTAAACTGTATTGTCGTTGTTGACAGTGATTTTTCGTCCCATGGATATGATCTTAGATCTGCAGAAAAGAATATTCAACTGTATCATCAATTAAGCGGAAGAGCCGGAAGAGAGGGCAACGCATCAGCAATCTACTTTCAAACATACACACCGGATGATGAAATTCTTTTGAATATATCTAAAAATAACCCTCACGCCTTTTTAAAAAAGGAACTTTCATTAAGACAAGAAAAGAAGTTACCTCCTTTTTATCGACTAGTATCATTAATTATTTCGGGAAAAAATGAACTCTTAGTTATGAAGTTTGCTACAAACATTAAGTCTAATCTTCCTCAGATGAATGAAGTTAATATTCTGGGTCCCGTACTTGCACCAATTACCAAATTAAGAAAAAAATATAGATGCAGAATATTGATAAGATGTCCAAAAAATTTATTTATTCAAAAGTATTTGTCTCAATCATTAAATAAAATAAAAATAGCATCGGGAATAAAACTAGAGGTTGATGTGGACCCAATTAATTTCAGTTAAATCGAGGGTTTATCACCATTAAACAAAGACAAAAAGATACAATAGATCATGTTGAATTTATTGAAATAATCTCATACAAAACAGGTCTTTTAGGAGCAAAAATTGAGTTCAAAATCAACATTTCTAAGTTCTGCATCAAAAAGTTATGCGATAGCTCTTTACGAGCTTGCAAGGGAGAATTCTGAGTTAAGTGAAACCGAAGATGGGATGAATGGTCTCAAAAAATTACTTAGTGATAATTCTGATTTTAAAAAAATGATATTAAGCCCCACAGCAGCGAATAAAGATGAAAAGAAAAAAGTTATGTATCGAATAGCTGAACAGTATCAATTTTCCAAAACTTTAAAAAAATTTTTGGGTTTTATAACAATTAAAAATAGATTATTTTTTTTGAATCAAATTATTGATAGTTTTTTTAACATCCTATCAATTAACAGGGGAGAATTGAAAGCAAAACTTACATCTTCAAAACAGTTATCAGGAAAAGAATTAGAAAATATTCAAAGCGAATTATCTAGGGACTTTAAATCTCCTATCAAAATAGACTACACATACGATCCAAATTTATTAGCCGGATTGATTATTCAAGTTGGAAGTATAATGGTTGATGCTTCCATTCAAAACAAACTTAAGCAATTAGAAAAAAGTATGATAGAGACATGATATGCAAATTAATCCATCAGAAGTAACAAAGATATTAAAAGAGCAAATAAAAAAATTTGCTGAAAAAGCGGAAGTTTCAGAAGTTGGGCAGGTACTTTCGGTAGGAGATGGTATTGCTCGAGTATATGGTTTGGATAATGTTCGGGCTGGAGAAATGGTTGAATTTTCTACAGGAATAAAAGGCATGGCCTTAAACTTAGAAAGCGATAACGTTGGTGTCGTTATTTTTGGAGATGATAGAACAATCAAAGAAGGCGATACTGTTAAAAGAACAGAAGCTATCGTAGATGTTCCAGTTGGAAAAAAATTATTAGGTAGAGTTGTAGATGCCTTGGGAAATCCTATAGATGGAAAAGGTGAATTGGATAAAAAATTGGAAAGGAGAAGAGTTGAAGTGAAAGCTCCAGGAATAATCCCGAGACAATCAGTCAACCAGCCAATGCAAACTGGACTTAAGGCCCTAGATACTTTAATTCCAATTGGACGAGGACAAAGAGAATTAATTATTGGTGATAGACAAACAGGGAAGACAGCCATCGCCATCGATACAATTATTAATCAAAAAGACATAAATAAATCAGGAGAAGAAGAAGATAAGCTTTATTGTATTTATGTTGCAATAGGACAAAAACAATCAACAGTTGCTCAAATTGTCAAGTCATTAGAAGAGGCTGGCGCTTTAGAATATACAACTGTCGTATCAGCAACCGCATCTGATCCTGCTCCACTTCAATTCTTGGCGCCCTATACTGGCTGCACCATGGGTGAATATTTTAGAGACAATGGCATGCATGCATTAATTATTTACGATGACCTATCCAAGCAAGCTGTGGCTTACAGACAAATGTCATTATTATTAAGAAGACCACCGGGAAGAGAAGCTTATCCTGGAGATGTTTTTTATTTACATAGTAGACTACTTGAAAGAGCTGCAAAGCTTAATGATGATAAAGGAGGAGGATCATTAACTGCGCTACCAATAATAGAAACACAAGCAGGAGATGTTTCAGCCTACATTCCAACCAATGTAATTTCAATTACAGATGGTCAAATTTTTTTGGAAACAGAACTATTCAATCAAGGTATAAGACCTGCGGTTAATGTTGGATTATCCGTTTCTAGGGTAGGATCTGCAGCACAAACTAAAGCGATGAAAAAAGTTGCCGGCTCAATAAAATTAGAATTGGCACAATACAGAGAAATGGCTGCATTCGCGCAGTTTGGCTCAGATCTAGATGCCACAACACAAAAATTATTAAACAGGGGATCAAAATTAACCGAGCTATTAAAACAAGATCAATATTCTCCAATGACAGTTGCACAACAAGTAATAGCAGTTTTTTCTGGTGTGAGAGGTTTTTTAGACAATGTGGAGTTAAGTGAAATTAAAGGTCTTGAAAAAGAAATTTACAAAAAAGTTAAAACTTCAAATCCAGAAATTATAGATAATATTAATAATACTGGAAAATTAGACGAAGAAATAGAAAAAAAATTAACATCAGTTATCGAACAACTTCAAAAAAAAAACAATAAGTAAAATCCTATGCCAAGTTTAGATGATTTAAAAAAAAGAATTAAAAGCGTTAAATCTACTCAAAAAATTACCAAAGCTATGAAAATGGTAGCGGCTGCCAAGCTTAGAAAAGCTCAAGAAAGTGCTGAAAAGGGTAGGCCTTTTTCTGAAAAAATGAACAATATAATTTTTAACCTAAGTAAATCAATTTCTGACAAAGATAATGCCTCAAAGTTTTTAGTTGGCACAGGAAAAGATAATACTCATTTATGCGTTGTTATCACATCAGATAGGGGACTTTGCGGTGGATTTAACACGAATATTTGTAGAAAGGCTAAAAACTATTTTGATAATATTTTAAAAGAAAATAAAACTCTTAAGATTTTTACGGTAGGATCTAAGGGATACGATCAGTTAAAGAGAATATACGGAAAATATATTATTGAAAAAATTAATTTTAAGGGATCTAGAAAGATTACTTATAAAGAAGCTGAGAATGTTGGAAAAATTATAATTAGGTTGTTTAATGAATCGCAATTTGATATTTGCAAAATATTTTATAACAAATTCAAAAATGTTATTACGCAAATTCCTCAAGAACAACAGTTAATACCAGTTGAAAGTGGAAAAAAAGAGGAAGAAAAAATGCAGGATAATTTCTATGAATTTGAACCAGAGGAAAATGAAATTTTAAATGATTTGCTTCCAAGAAATATATCTACTCAAATTTTTAAAGCTTTTCTTGAAAATGGTGCAAGCGAACAAGGTTCTAGAATGACAGCTATGGATAATGCAACGCGAAATGCTGGTGACTTAGTCGATAAATTAACAATTAATTATAACAGAAGTAGACAGGCAGTAATTACGAAAGAACTTATTGAAATAATATCAGGAGCAGAAAGTTTATAATAATGAGCAAAGGATTTGGAAAAATTACACAAGTTATAGGAGCGGTAGTTGACGTTCAATTCGACGATCAATTACCAGAAATTTTAACTGCTTTAGAATGTGATAATTCTGGGAACAGATTAGTATTAGAAGTGGCGCAACATTTAGGAGAAACTACCGTTAGAACAATTGCTATGGATAGCACAGAAGGTCTTAAAAGAGGAAGTGAAGTAACTGATACTGGTTCTCCAATTACTGTACCAGTTGGACCGGAAACTCTTGGTAGAATAATAAATGTTATAGGAGAACCTATTGATCAAAAGGGAAAAGTACCCACAAAAGAAAGATGGCCTATACATAGACCAGCGCCAAAATTTACGGACCAATCTACAGAAACCGAAATACTTGTTACCGGTATAAAAGTAGTTGATCTCCTAGCCCCTTACGCCAAAGGAGGAAAGATAGGTTTATTTGGAGGAGCGGGCGTGGGTAAAACCGTAATAATAATGGAATTAATTAATAATATTGCAAAGGCACATGGTGGTTTTTCGGTATTTGCAGGTGTTGGAGAAAGAACCAGAGAAGGAAATGATTTATATCACGAGATGATTGAATCCGGTGTTATTAAACCAGATGGCAAAGGCTCTAAAGCTGCTTTGGTTTACGGCCAAATGAATGAACCACCCGGAGCGCGTGCTAGAGTAGGTTTGAGTGGTTTGACAGTTGCTGAATACTTCAGGGATAAAGAAGGCCAAGATGTTTTGTTTTTTGTTGACAATATATTTAGATTTACCCAAGCTGGATCAGAAGTGTCAGCATTACTTGGAAGAATTCCGTCGGCTGTAGGTTACCAACCTACTTTGGCTACCGATATGGGAAATTTACAAGAAAGAATAACAACCACAGACAAAGGTTCAATTACGTCCGTCCAAGCTATATATGTTCCAGCAGATGATTTGACAGATCCTGCTCCAGCTACCTCGTTTGCGCATTTGGACGCTACTACAGTTTTGTCAAG
The DNA here is from genome assembly GCA_913050185.1 of uncultured Pelagibacteraceae bacterium. Classification (GTDB taxonomy): domain Bacteria; phylum Pseudomonadota; class Alphaproteobacteria; order Pelagibacterales; family Pelagibacteraceae; genus AG-414-E02. Next base: position 118 of record CAJXBA010000028.1, on the reverse strand, counting down.
ACAAATTGCGGAGTTAGGTATATATCCCGCTGTTGATCCCTTAGATTCTACCTCTAGAATTTTAGATCCAAGAATAGTAGGAGAAGAACATTACAAGGTGGCAAGAGAAGTTCAAAAA
>CAJXBA010000027.1 GCA_913050185.1 uncultured Pelagibacteraceae bacterium | reverse complement strand
TTCTGTTAGCTATTCTGTCAGGATGAAAAACATCTAATTGTTCAATTTTTTCACCCATTCCCATAAACTTAATGGGAGTATTTGTAGCAAACTTCATACTTAAAGCAGCTCCGCCTCTACCATCACCATCTACTCTAGTTAAAATAATTCCGGTTAAATCTACCGTTTTTTTAAATTCTTGAGCAACATTTACAGCAACTTGGCCAGTGAGTGAATCTGCAACCAATATAGTTTCCGTTGGATTTGCTACAGATTTAATTTCTTTAATTTCATTCATCATTGAAAGATCAATTTGAGTTCTTCCAGCAGTATCAAAAATTATTGTATCAACTCCACTTAAAGAAGCTGCGTTAAGTGCTCGCTTAGCTATATCAAGTGGTAATTGGTCTTTAACTATGGGCAATGTTTGTATTGAATTTTTTTCCCCTAATACATTTAACTGTTCTTGTGCAGCGGGTCTGTAAACGTCCAAACTTACCATTAAAGATTTTTTTTTATTATTTTTTGCTAAATATTTTGCTAGTTTCGCTGCTGTCGTTGTTTTTCCAGAGCCCTGTAAACCTACCAACATTATACAAACAGGGGGAACGGCGTTTAAATTTATTTCCGATTTGGTGTCACCTAAAATTTTTACTATTTCGTCAAAAACAACTTTGACAATCATTTGTCCGGGTGTTGTTGATCTAATAATTTCCTGACCAATAGCCTTTGGCTTTATATTTTTTATTAATTCCTTTGCAACAGGCAAGGCAACATCCGCTTCTAACAAAGCTTGACGTATCTTTCTTAAACCTTCATCAACCTGTTTTTCATTAAGTGAAGGTGCTTTTTTTAAAGAACTAAAAATTTCTTCAAATTTACTAGTTAAATTTTCAAACATATTTCATTTATTCCAACACCAATCGCACTAGTGGGCGAACCCTCGCTGACTAGTGTCGATCCCTTTGTTTCCAAAGGCACCGCAAAAAACTTTACTTTGCGGGAATAGTTCGCAAGCTACATATTGAGGTTCAAAAAGTCAATAAATAAAGATAAAAGTTAAACTATGGATAAATTAGATGCTTATAAAATGGACGGTTTGGGCAATGACTTTATAATATTCGATAAAAGAAAGAAATCTATTACTTTAACTAAGGATCAGATCATAAAAGTTTCAAGTAGGAAAAATGTTGGATGTGATCAGGTTATTGTTATTGATCAAGATAAAAGTAGCGATGCCTTTTTAACATTCTATAACTCCGATGGTGGAGAAACTTCTGCATGTGGTAACGGCAGCAGATGTTTGGCTTATTTGCTAATGAAAGAAAATAATAAAGAAAAAACATCTTTGAGAACTAAAGTTGGTATTTTGCACGCTGAGCTGGATAATAAAAATTTAGTACGTATAAATATGGGTCAACCAAACTTTGGGTGGAGGAAAATACCTTTATCAAAGGAAATGGATAATAAAAATTTAAAGATCAGAATTAACAGTATTGATGGAAAAGAAATTGAAGGTGGTTTTTCATTAAATGTTGGTAATCCTCATATAATTTTCTTCGTAGAAAATATTAATAATTTTAATTTAAAGGAAATTGGTCCAAAAATAGAAAATCATAATTATTTTCCTGAAAAGTGTAATGTTACATTAGCTAGTATTAAAAATAAAAAACATGTGAAAGTGAAAGTTTGGGAACGTGGTGCTGGTTTGACTAAAGCTTGCGGAACTGCTGCGTGTGCAACTGCAGTTTCAGGCGCTGTTTTAAAATTGAATGAAAGATGTGTAGATATAGAATTTTCGGAAGGATTATTAAATATTGATTGGAAAGAAGATAATAACATTTATATGACAGGCAAGGTTTCTGAAGTGAAAAAAATTATAGTTAATATTTGATTATGGGTATTTTTGATAAGTTTAAATTAGGTTTAAACAAAAGTTCAAAAAGTTTGTCGTCTGGTTTAAATGATTTAATTTTCAAAAGAAAAATAGACGAAAGCACGCTTAACGAATTGGAAGATTTTCTGATCCAATCTGATGTTGGGGTTCAGTCTGCAAAAGAATTAAGAGAAAAATTTGCAAATATAAAAGTAAACCCGAAAACGTCGGGAAAAGATGAGATTTATAAAATTTTTTCAAGTTATATATCTGGAATATTAAAACCTCTCGAAAAAAATTTAGAAAATATAAAAAAAAATAATCCATGTGTAATTTTAATTGCTGGTGTTAATGGAGTAGGAAAAACTACTACCATTGGAAAATTAGGTAAAATTTTAAGTCAAAATAATAAAAAAATAATTTTTGGAGCAGCAGATACTTTTCGAGCCGCAGCTGTAGATCAATTAGAAATTTGGGCCAAAAAAATTAACGCTGACATTGTTAAATCAACTGAAGGTGCTGATCCAGCTTCGGTTGCCTATAAAGCTCTAGATCATGGAAAAAAGAATAATTTTGACTATCTCCTTATTGATACAGCTGGAAGACTTCAAAATAAAAAAAATTTAATGGATGAATTTAAAAAGATAACAACTGTCGTAAAAAAAATAGACACAGCAGCTCCGCACGAAACCTTTCTTATATTGGATGCAACAACCGGACAAAGTGCAATCAATCAGGTCGAAGAATTTAAAAAGATAACACCGATTACTGGAATAATCATGACAAAACTAGATGGTACAGCAAAGGGTGGAATTTTATTAGCGATAGGAAGAAAATTTAGTTTACCAATTATAGCCTTAGGTATGGGCGAAAAAGAAGATGATCTTCAGACATTTAATTCTGAATATTTTTCAAATGCATTAATGCAATTTTAAAAATTAAATGAAAAAAATATTTAATTTTGCTCTTTATGATTTTGCAAATTCGGCTTTTACAACAATTATTATAACTTTTATTTTCGCAACATATTTTGCCAAACAAATCGCTCCCAATCCAATTTTAGGACAATCTTATTGGGGATGGACAATAGGTATAACGGGTTTTTTGGTAGCTATAATTGGACCTATAGCGGGATCGTTTGCAGACAAAAAAAATAGAATCGTTTTTTTTATTAGAAGTTTTTCTTTGTTATGTATTTTGTTCACAGCGCTTTTGTGGTTTTCAAAACCATCGGAGTCATATCTTTTGTACACATTAATAATAGTTGGTATTGCAAACCTTTTTTATGAACTAAGTCTGATTTTTTATAACTCCTTACTAAAAGATATCTCTACCAGTAAAAACTTGGGTAAATCTTCAGGTTTTGGATTTGCTTTGGGATATATAGGTGGAATTATAATTTTACTATTAAGCATTAAATTATTTATTGATACCGATCATTTACCTTTCGGATTAACCAATGAAGAATCTCAAAATATAAGAGCCACTGCTTTATTAGTCAGTGTTTGGTTTTTAATATTCTCAATTCCATTTTTATTTTTTGCAATAAGAGAGACTAAAAAAAAAATAACCAAAAATATATCATCCAATATCACGGATATTAAAAAATTAGTTTGGAATGGAAGATTTAGTGTATTAGGAAAATTTCTAATTGCGAGAATGCTTTATGCAGACGGTTTAAATGCAATCATAGTAATGGGAGGAATATTTGCCGTAGGTGTATTTAATCTCGAAATCAAAGAACTTTTAAAACTTTCTATACTTATGAATATAACGGCATTTATTGGTGCATTTGTAGGTGGCGTGGCAAATGATAGATTTGGATCCAAAATTGTTATTATTTTTTCATTAGTTGGATTAATATTTTCTTCAATTGCTATTCTATTTATTTATTCTAAATCAACTTTTTTTCTTCTAGCTGCAGTTAACGGTTTGTTTATAGGTCCCGTACAATCTGCAAGTCGCGTCGTAATAACGTCTTTATTAGATAAAAGTAATCAAGGTAAGGGATTTGGTTTATTTGCTACATCGGGTAAATTGACTTCATTTTTAGGCCCGCTGCTGGTAAGCACAGTTACTTTTATAACAGGTAGTCAAAGAATAGGATTTTCAGCAGCGATTATATTATTGTTAGCTGGATTAATTATTTTACTAAATATTAAAAGAATTTAATTTATTAAATTTTTTGAAATTAGAGGCTTATAGTATGAACATTTATAAGTTGCGTTTACATTTTTATAGCCACAATCTTTTAACAAAGATGAAACAAAAAGATTATATTTATTATCACTCGGAAGTTTTTCAAGTTTATTATCTTTAAGGTTAAATTTAAAGTTAGATCTAATCGATTTTATTCCACTAATCAAAATTAAAGTTTCATTATCACTTAATAAATAATATGCATAATCTTCCGGAAAAACTGGAAGCTTATAGCTTGAACCTAGCTCTTGAACTTTTTTTGGAAACCAATCGTAAGTAATGACTGGGCTAATTTTTCCCGTATCATTAAATAGAATATACAAATCTTGAGGGTAATCTGTGATATAGTTAAATTCTTTCCCTTTCGCCAAAACAGCTTTTTCTCTAGATCTGAAATATAATGTAAATTTATCGTCGTGTGATAACATTTTACCAACATTAAAAACCTCTTCAAAATTTTGTTTAATAGGCGAGATTTCGTTTGCTTTACCTTCAATATTAAAAAATAAGAAAAAGAATATAAAATATAAAAACAGTCGTTTCATGAGAAAACTATAATTTTAGACTGTGTGATTTGCTTGTTTAAATTGTGTCTTAATTTAAGCTCTGAATAAATTTTTTTAATTCATTCAAAAGTCTTTCATCATAATCCATCATATGATCGCCGTATTCTTGAACAAAAAAATGTTTAGGTTCATTAGCAAGCTCATATATTTTTTTTCCCATATATAATGGAACAATATTATCAACTTTTCCGTGCATAACTAGAATTGGACTTTTGACGTTCTTAATTTTTTTATCACTTTCATACTTATCCTTAAGCAATAAACTTACTGGCAGGAAAGGATATTTGTCTTTGCCAACATCAGTCATAGAAGTAAAAGGAGCTTCTAAAATTACGCCAGCAAAATTCTTATTTTGTGAGATTTCAATTGCAACACCAGTTCCTAGGGACTCTCCATATATAATTATACTTTTTTCTGTAATTCCTTTAGAGTTTAACCATTTAATTGCACTTCTAGCATCTTCATAAAGTCCTTTTTCAGTTGGTTTTCCTTTATTGCCGTTAAAACCTCTCCAAGCAACAATAAGAAAATTGAGTTTCATATTTCCAAAATGGTTTAATTTTTCAATTCTATTTTCCAGAGATCCTGCATTACCATGTAAAAAAAGTAGTGTCTTATCACTATTAAGATTTTTATTATGATACCAAGATAGAAGTTCAACATTATCTTGTGTTTTAATTATTGTCTTTTCTACTGCTACAGATAGTTGATGACCATAATAGTTATTAATTTTTGGATGATATAATAAATTTCTCTGAAAGATGTATGTCGAGATAAGAAGCGCAAAATAGCCTAGGACAATAATTGACAGTATATTTGCTAAATAGTTCATTTTTACTAACCTTTTTTTAAATAAAAAATTCATTTTATATTCAAAATATTCAACCTATCATAGACCTTTAAAAAATCATGATAAAAGATTTTGAAATTAACGATATATTAATGATATTCCTAAAATTAATAAAAACAAAGATTGCGCTGTAGATGCAAAAAGAAATTTAAATAACAAAAAAAATGTGTTAACTCTTAACTATAAGGTAAAATCGGTTGAGAATAAGATTCTTGTTCTTAATCAAATGATCGAATAAAATATCGAATTTTATAATTTAAAAGAATTAAATGATTATACAGTGTGAAAGTTGTTCCCGAAAATTTATAGTTAAAGATAAAGATATTCCTAAAGAAGGAAGAATAGTTCAGTGTGGTTATTGTTTAGTTACTTGGCATCAAGTACCTGTCTCAGTTCCAGTTAGCGCCACAAAACCGAGTATAAATAAGAATCCTCCAATTGAAAAAGTTAAAGCATCAGATGGTAAAATCTATAAATTCTTAGGAGCGCAGTGGGGAGAATTATTACCTTCAGGAAAAACTGGATTACTTGCAAAAAAGAAAATTTCAAAAGAACTTAATAAGCTGACTGGAAGAAAAGAAAAAGACACTTCTAAAAGGAAAAAAAAAATAATCAAAGGAGTAGATCCATCATCTGCGGATATAGACAGCTCAAGAAGATTGCCTGATATTTATAAACCAAAGCAAGGACTTGGTTTTTTTGGTTATATTTCTTTACTAATAATCATCGCACTTTCTATAGTAGGAGTTTTAAAAATTTTTGAAAAGGAGCTACTACTATATCTCCCCAAAACAGAATATATATTCGAGACATTTAACAACATGATTGTAATAGTCAAAGAGTTAATCAAATCTTTTTAGATTTAATTTATAAATCAATTTTAACCTTGGAAGGTTCGGCGAACGCATGCTCATAAGCTAACTGATAATCAGGTTGATTCATAAACAGATACTTCATCACTTTTTTACAATAAACTTTCTGAGATTCGACTATTTTTTTAAACAGTGGATCGTTCATTTTTTCTGCAAGAACAATATCCCATGCTTTTAGTTGAGCTCGGAGAATTTCATCCGAAGTTTTATGTACATTAACCTGATGATCGTTCATCAATTTAACCAAATCGGTTGAGTATTTTTGAATCGCCTTCCAATAATTATCCGAATTTACAGATTCTGCTGCATATTTTATAATTGCTCGATGGTGTGGTTCCAAATTATTAAATTTGGTTCTATTAAATTCCAATTCAAATACTCCTATAGATTTATAATAACTGCCCAAATGATAATGTTTTGAAATTTCTTGCATACCAAATTCCTTATCCAAAGTTGGGTTGTTAAATTCTCTACCTTCGATCAAATCTCTTTCCATTGGTGTTTCCGTTTCAGTTTTGTCTTCTGGTAATTTTCTAACTATGAATCCCATTGCTGATAAAACATCCGTTACAATTCCTGAAGTTCTGTACTCCACGTCTTTAATTTTGGAAATTTTATTAATATGTTCTTCAAACCATCCTAAAGGTTGTGCTGGAGATGGCATCGCAAAAAAAGATATTATATTTAAGTTAAGTGATCTGAATATTTCTTCTAGTAATTTGCGGCCTCCACCATATTCAATCCAACCAATTAACTCTTGAGATGAAAAACCAAATGTTGGACCGCTACCAAATAACATAGCTGCATTATTTTTATTATACCAATATGCGCTTGCGGTATGACCTGCATCAACAATACCTGCACTAACCGCATCTGTTATTTCTTCTGCTTTAACAATTGCGCCTCGTGGAAGCACTTCAAGTTTCATGCTTCCACCTGCCATTTGATTAACTCTTTTTTCATAATCTTTTGCCATTTCAAAAAATATATTTTTTCCACCATTCCATGCTGCTTGCATTTTTAAAGTTACGGGCGCACCAAATGAAACATTTGGCATTGTTAGTGACGCAGCAACGGTAGTGGTAGCCACAGCGGCTTTAAAGAATTTACGTCTAGAAGAGGCTTTAATCTTTTTTGATGTTTTATTTTTCTTTAACATCTGTTTACAATTATTAACACAGGGTGTGCACAAATTACAATCTGAAGATAAATTTAATTATTTAAAACTTTATAATTATTATGCATACTCAACTAGTAAAATTTTATAATATACTTATAAAATTTCTACTGTGAAAAAAATATGCAACTACCAAATAGACCCGATATTTTGAGTTCAGATGGTATAGCAGCAACATCTCATCCTTTGGCTACTTTAGAGGCAGTCTCTATTCTTAAAAAGGGTGGGAATGCTATTGATGCTGCTATTGCGGCTTCAACGGTACTTTCGGTAGTAGAACCAAATGCTACAGGAATTGGTGGAGATTGTTTTGCAATAGTTTCGCTAAATGGAAAAAGTCCCATAGCTTACAATGGATCAGGTATTGCTCCTGAGAGAGCTAAATTAGATTTTTTTATAAAAAATAATATTAGAAATATTGGTTTAGAAAGCCCACACTCTGTAACTATTCCGGGGGCACTTCATGCTTGGGAAACAATTCATAAACAACACGGAAAATTAGATTTTCAACAATTGTTTTTAAAATCTATTGATTATGCTAGAGAAGGTTTTCAAATCACACAAAATGTTTCTGAAAACTGGAAAAAAAATGCATCAAAATTATGTAATAATAAAAATACGAAGAAAATATTTTCAAAAAATGGATTGTCTTATAATTTATCAGAAAAATTTAAAAATATTCCCTTATCGAATACTTTAGAAAAGATAAGTAAAAAAGGTTCCAAAGAATTTTATGAAGGAGATACTGCTCATGATATGGTTGGCTCACTTAATAAAGTTGGCGGATTACATTCATTAGAAGATTTTTCAAAACAGAAAACAGAGACAGTAAATACTATAAGTTCCATATATAAGGGCAAGACTTTACACCAGTGTCCACCTAATGGACCTGGAATAACCGTCCTTTTAATGATGAAAATGATAGAGAAGTTAAATATAGAAAATTATAAAGCTGATAGTGCCGAACGTTTCCATATAGAAGCAGAAGTTACCAAATTAGCTTACTCTATAAGAGAAAAAAATATTGGTGACCCAAAATTTGTAAACTTAAATCTTAAAAATATATTATCTGAGAAAGCTATCGATGAAGCTGTTAATAAAATTTTAATGAACAAATGCTACAATGTAGAAAAATTAAACATTCCAGCGCATCCCGAAACCGTTTATTTAACTACGGTTGATAAGGATTTCAACGCAGTGTCTATCATTAATTCTATCTGCTATGCTTTTGGAAGTGGAATTACCACAGAAAATACGGGAATATTATTCCAAAATAGAGGTACAAATTTTAGACTAGAAGAAAATCATCCTAATTGTATAGATGGGTTAAAGAGACCACTTCATACGATTATTCCTGGCATGATTTGCAATAAATTAGATCAGCCGATTCTTTCTTATGGTGTGATGGGAGGTCAATACCAACCGGTTGGTCAAACACATATACTAAATAATATTTTTGATTATGGTATGAATCCCCAAGAAGCCATATCTTTTCCTAGAGCTTTTTATTTCAACGATGTTTATCAGCTTGAATCTGGGATTGATGACAAAATTGAAAATGATCTTAAAAAAAAAGGACACAAAACAGTTCGTAACAACCTGTATCATGGGGGTGCTCAAGCAATTCAAATTGATTGGCAAAAAGGATCATTAATCGGAGGATCGGATCCAAGAAAAGACGGATTTGCAAAGGGTTTGTAAATCAAAAATTAAGTGAAATATCTCGATGAATTGATCTGCACTTAGAGACAAACTTCGCTTGTTTTTTTGTTAAACGTTCTTGCAGTCTCAATCCAATTGTATTTTTTATCTTATCATCATATTCATTTAATCTTTTTAGTAGAGATTGAGAAGCTTTTTGCCTCCAATTAATTTCTTCATTAAATATAGCAACAATTTCATCATTTAAGTTGGCCATTTTTTCATCATCAACTTCCTCTTCTTGAATCATAGAATTAATTTCATCCAGTTTCTCAATTATTTCATCAACTCCTGTAATTTCGGTTAATTTTTCTAATAATTCATCAACTTTTTTTTCAATACCATTTATATTTTCACTTTCTATTTCGTGACTCAATAAATTCAAATTTTTTGAAAATGCTTTAAGTTGGATCGCTTCTTTTATAAACATTTTAATTTGGTTCAATTCTTCATAAGATTCATCAACATTTTTTCTATATTTTTTAGTAGCAATATATTTATTTTTATGGACATTTTTAAACTTCTTGTTTTGTTCACTCCAATTCTGGGGAATGTTTTCTTTTAATTCTCTTTTTTCAGATTCTAAATTTTTGATTTCTTTTTCAATTTTTTCTTTTTCATTCAAAATATCATCTTTATCTAGATGCCTTATATCAGATTTTAATTTTTTGATTTTATTATCTATTTTAAATATTTTTTTTTGTATTTTTCTTACTTTGAAATGTAGAGGCCGATAATCTTTCGTAAATAGATTATATTCATTTTTAGTTTCTTGTACTTTTTTTGCTAAATCAAAAGTTAATAAAGCTTTTTCAAAATGCGAATTAATAATTTCAGTTTTATTTTCTGGAATATAATTAAAATTTAGAGATTGGATGTTGGCGATATCATTTCTTAATTCTCTTTCATTGGTGTTGTAACTAGAAAACTTATATTCTTGTAAACAATACTGCAGTCTTGGATTCATGGGTGGCGGGGCAACCTTTGATGTTAAGTAAGTTCGATTAGGTAAGTAGTTAACCAAAGTAGGATAAAAACCAACAATACCTAAGCCAATTAACTGTAATACAATAAATGCGGCAGCACCTTTCCAAATATCAATGGTAGTAACTGATTTGGGTGCTACACCTTTTAGATAGAATAATGAAAAACCGAATGGTGGAGTCAGAAATGAAGTTTGCATATTTACGCCAATCATCACACCTAACCAAACCGCAGTAACGTTAGCCGATGTTTCTGCTAACAGAATGGGTGCTATTATAGGAACGACCACAACCGCAATTTCAATGAAATCAAGGAAAAAACCCAACAAAAAAATTACAGCCATCACAACAATAAATTGTGTCCAAAAACCTCCTGGTAAATCTTGCAAAAAATTTCGTACTAGTTCTTCCCCGCCAAATGCACGAAATGCTGCAGTAAGCATAGCTGCGCCAAGAAGAATTATAAATACCATCGATGTTGTTATGCATGTTTCTGTAACAACATTTTTTAATACATTATCAATTTTATAAGTTCTCCAAAAACTCCATCCAATGCTAATAAAAAACGTAAAAACAAAAAAAGTGGTGACTAATATTGCAATGAAATTCTGTTTGTTCTGTATATTCTTAATATTTAAATCAAAGTAGTTAGCTAATAAAAAAATTATGGCCAAAGAAATAAAAGAAATAATTATTGGAGTGAAGGCATTTTTTTGTCCTTTGGCAAGTCGATATCCTGCCATAATAGTTGCGCCAATCGCTCCTATTGAACCTGCTTGGTTAACTGTAGCGATACCTAAAAGAATTGATCCCAAAACTGCAAAAATTAAAGCTAGAGGAGGAATAATTATTAATAAAATTTTGAACCAAAATGCTGAATCAAATTTTCCTTCATACGGCACGGGCGGAGCAGCGTTAGGTTTAAATCTCGCATAAACAAAAATATATAGCATATATAACCCAACAAGAACCAAACCTGGTAAAAGAGCTCCAAGAAACATATCGCCGGCACTAGTAGAAGAAACTGTAAATTCTCCAGGCATATTAAATTGACCTGTGAATTTTTTATATTCTGCAGCCCTCATTGTATTTGCAACATCGGTAGCACTGCCAAGTTGGTCAGCTAAAATAATTAAAACGATTGATGGTGGAATTATCTGTCCTAACGTTCCCGAAGAACAAACAATGCCGCTAGCCAGAGATTTGTCGTATTTATTATTTAACATGGCAGGCAAAGAAATTAGCCCCATTGCAATAACAGTAGCACCAACAATTCCGGTTGTTGCCGCGAGCAACGCTCCTACAAAAATTACCGATATGCCTAACCCTCCGGGAATTGGCCCAAAGAGTTGGCCCATTGTAACTAATAAATCCTCAGCTATTTTAGAACGTTGCAACATTATTCCCATAAAGATGAATAATGGAATTGCAATAAGAGTATCTCCCTCTACTTCCCAATAAACGCCTCTAAAATTTGTAACTCCAGCTGTTAACCATTCAATCGGACCATCTTGCGCGAAGAAGGCGCTAACATCTCCTTCAATAAAATAACCAAATAATGCTGCCAGTAAGATAGAAACAATTGCTGAACCTGGAAGAGCAAACGCAACCGGAAAACCAGAGGCAAGCGCTGCTATCATGGTTAATATTAATATTAAAAGAAAAATTGTTTCCATATAAATGGTATTAAGAATTACTTATAATTTTAAAAGAATTTTTCATAAAATAACTTGTAAATTGAGTTAACATACTCAAAGCAAAAATGGCTAAAAAAGCCGCCATTAAATATTTAACATACAAACCGCTAGATCCTTGTTGGGTAACTTCAAAACTGAGCAGCGGGCTATTAATAATGCTTGCCTTACTGCTCATTCCTAAAAATATTATGGTTAGACAGAGAGGAATTCCTAGAAAAAAAGATCCAATCGTATTAGACCATGCCCTAACTTTATCACTAAAATTCGTATAAAGGACATCCACTCGTACATGTCCCTCATGAATTAAAGCGTGAGCGCTTGCAAAAAGAAAAAGTGCTCCATACCAAAAACGAACTAAATCTCCCATAAATGCCTGCTCGTATGAAAAAATAAATCTAGTAATTACAATCGTAAATTCAGCAAATACTACCAATATTGCGAGCCATATAAATCCAGTGGTTCGAGTAAAATATCCTAAAATCATAGAAAGAAATATTAATGGGAGGTGAATAAATTTAATTCTAAATGGTGGGCTTATTAAATTTAGATGCATTTGTTCATTAAAAATGACTGAAAGTAATTTTTCGGTTGCAAGAAATGAAATTAATAAATCAATTAATCCAATGATAAAGACCGCCCAAAAGGCTGAGCGAATTATATAGGCTGATAATGAAGATAATATTTCCGCGTCTTTATTTAAAGTTTGGTTAGGTGTCTTAAAAACAAATAAAATTATTAAGAGAATTGATATTATATAAAAAGATAGCTGACACAAAGAATATATAAATAGTGAATTTGAAATTGGATTTTTTAACTTTTCAAATCCAAACAATCCATAACTAGCAAATAATTTCTTCACTCCCGGCCAGTCAACCCAATAGTTAAGATAATTATTTATTAAAAAAACAAAGGTTATTGATACAATTACGTAACCGATAACCCTAACTAATCTTGATATTTTATAATCAGAAAACATTTTTGCTCCAATTAAAAAGGGCCCGATGTGGGCCCTTTAAAATATAAACTATTTAAAGCTTAAATTAAACTCCAAGTGCTCTGTTACGTTGTGCTACGTATGCTTGGTCGGAAAGTTTAGCCCAACCACCTATGTCTTTACGCGCCTGTACCATGCTTTTATGAGTTCTGGCAGCTAAATCACTGCTTGCCACTACTTCCGCAAACACTTCTTCGGCTGCTCCAGCAAAAGCATCGTAAGTTTTATTATTAAACTTCATAACTTTTACACCGTGATCATTGATCAAACGAGATAACGCCGCTCCATTTTTGGCATTATATTCGGACATCATGACGTCATTTTCCATGGATGCCGCAGCTTCTATCATTATTTGATCAGATTTTGGTAGGCTAGTAAGCCATGACTTGTTACAACCAGCTGCTAGAAGCGAACCTGGCTCATGCATACCTGGATAGTAGTAATACTTAGCGGCTTCATGGAATTTCATAATCTCATCATTCCAAGGACCGACCCATTCTGTTGCATCGATAGCACCAGAAACTAGGTTTTCGTATATTTGACCACCAGGAAGTGAAACCGGCGATGCTCCAAGTTTTGCCATTACCTGACCACCTAAGCCTGGAATTCGCATTTTCAGACCCTTTAAATCATTTGCAGATCTGATTTTTTTATTAAACCAGCCTCCCATTTGAACTCCTGTATTTCCACACAAGAAATTTTTTAGTCCAAATTTTCCAGCTAGTTCATCCCAAAGCTGTTGACCGCCTCCAAATCTAATCCACGCATTAACTTCTGTATACGTTAAACCGAATGGCACAGCGGTAAAGTATCCCCAAGTTTTGTCTTTACCTACCCAATAGTAATCAGCAGCATGATACATTTGAGCATTGCCTGAGGCAACTTCATCGAATGAATCAAAAGCTTTTACTCTCTCTCCAGAAGCAAAGTACTGAACTTGAAAACGACCGTCACTCATATCCATAAGTCTTTGCGCAAACCTTTGAGCTCCAGTACCTAAGCCTGGAAAATCTCTTGGCCATGTCGTGACGATTGCCATCTCAACTCGATCAGCAGCAACTGCTGGTGCAGCCAAATTGGATGCGGCAGCAACGGCTACTGCACCTGTTGCAGCAGCAGCTTTAATAAACTTACGTCTTGAAGGAGTTTTAATCCTCTTCAACGTCTTGTTTTTTTTTGACATAATATCCCCCTTATTTGTCATTTAAGTTAATTAACTTCCTTAAATTTAAACATATTCAACTCAAAGAGTCTTTAAAGAAACACTTCAAATAAAAAATGTAATGAAATTAGATTAAATTTTACAATCTATAGTAGAAATTTATTGCTCATCCTTATAAAGGCTTAAATACTTTGGACGGCAGCCAAGTAACCAGTTCTGGAAAAAGAAAAACCAAAACGAGACCGATTAGTTGCAATATAATGAAAGGTACTACTCCACGATAAATATCCACCATTGACACACTTGGAGGACAAACTCCTTTGAGATAGAAGAGTGCAAAACCAACGGGCGGAGTTAGGAAGGAAGTTTGTAGAGTTACTGCGACCAACAGAGCAAACCATGTCAAATTAGGAAAGTCGACAACACCAAAACCATTAATCTGCAAATCAAGACCAGCAATTACTGGAGCCAACAAAGGTAGTATAATCAGACTGATTTCGATCCAGTCAAGGAAAAAACCAAGTAAAAAAACCAAAACCAAAACAAAGATGATCAAACCATTGGGGCCTAATCCTAATCCCGTAAGGGCGGATTCGATTAGTTGATCACCTCCACATTCACGCAAGACCAAAGCGAATATAGTTGCACCAACAAAGATCGCAAAAA
>CAJXBA010000026.1 GCA_913050185.1 uncultured Pelagibacteraceae bacterium | reverse complement strand
TCATTTTTATATCGAACATCATCGAAAACAAAAAATTCAGCTTCTGGACCAAAATAGGCTTTGTCACCAATACCAGATTTTTTTAGATAGATTTCAGCTTTTTTTGCAGTACTTCTAGGATCACGTTCATAAGGGTCTTTTTTTACGGCATCCAATACATCACAGAACAAAATAAGAGTATTATGAGAAGTAAAAGGATCTATAACTTTCCTTTCAAGATCCGGTTTTAAAATCATGTCAGATTCATTAATTGCCTTCCAACCCGCTATGGAAGAGCCATCAAAATAGACTCCTTTATTCAGCATTTCTTCATCCACGATCTTTCCATCCATGGTCACGTGTTGAAGTTTTCCTCTTGGGTCCGTAAATCTAAGATCTACATAATCCACTTCTTTTTCTTTCATCAGTTTTAGAATTTTTGTGGCACTCATAATTTTTTCATTTTCTTTAATACTGTAATTTATAATTGACTACTTTTTCCCCTTTTTTCTAATAAAAATTTCCCACCTTATAAGCTAAACATGAAGATACTGCAGTAAAAATATATAAAAATATATAAAATGTTTTCACGTGTAACTTTATGTTTAAAATTAAACCCGCAGGTTGTACCATTAGAAATAATTAATAAACTGAATTTATCAAATATCAGGTATGCACTCTTTTCATAACGTTTGTAAAAAAAATGAAATTGTTTCATCAAAAGAGATGAAGGATTTCGAAAAACATCAATTTTTAAAAAAATCTTCTTATTCATTCATGCAAAACGCTGGGAGGAAAGTGTTTTATTTTATTAGAGATAAATATAAACAAAAACAACCAATAATTGTGCTGTGTGGCCCAGGAAACAATGGAGGTGATGGTTTTGTAATAGCCAAACAACTGCAAGATTATAATTATCCTGTTGAAGTTTACATCTTAGAGAGCAAAAAAAATTATAAAGGAGACGCATTAACAGCTCTTGAAGAATATAATTATGGTTTAAAAAAAATCAGTTCATTTAAATTAAAAAAAAATGTCATAGTTATAGATGCTTTATTTGGCATTGGTTTAAAGAGAAATGTCAGAGGAAGATTAAGTAAGATATTTAATCAAATTAACAAAAGCAACAATCCTGTTGTTTCAGTTGATATTCCTTCTGGTGTTTGTTCAAATACCGGTGAAATATTAGGAAACGCTATAAAAGCAGATTTTACAGTTACCTTTCATAGAAAGAAAGTGGGACATATTCTTGGTCCAGGAAAAGAATATAGTGGAGATATTAAAGTAGCGGATATAGGTTTTATTCAAAAAAAAATGAAAACACAAGCTTTAGAAAATTCTCCAAGGTTATGGTTAAAGTATTTTCCCTGGAAAAAAAAAACAGATCACAAATACAGTAGAGGAAGAACTGTTATTTATGGTGGACAAAAAGAATTTACTGGAGCCACTATCCTTTCGGCGCAGGCGGCTTTAAGAACGGGTACCGGATCAGCAAAAATTATATGTTCACGCGATACTTTACAAATTTATTCTCTGAAGTTTCCGTCCGTTTTAAAAACGGAAATTAATGATATTTATCAACTAGAAAAATTTCTAAAAACTGAAAAAATTACGTCCATACTTATTGGACCAGGATCAGGCTCAAATGAAAAAGTTAAAAAAATTACTAAACTAATACTTCGAAAAGTTAAATATGTTGTTTTAGACGCTGATGCTTTGACATGTTTTAGAGATGATTACAAATCACTTTATTCTTTGCTTGATAAAAACAAAATAATCACACCTCATTTAGGAGAATTTCATAAAATATTTCCAAAAATAAAAAAAAACTTTAGCAATATTGATAAAGCTATGAGTGCAGTAAAAATAATTAAGTCAAATATGGTATTAAAAGGGCCAAATACAATTATTATTTCTTACAATAATAAAATTGTAATTAATAATCACGCATCACCTGAACTGGCGGTTATAGGATCAGGAGATGTCCTGAGCGGGTTGATTGTCAGTTTAATAGGAGAAAAAAAAATGAACCCTTTTTTAGCAGGATGTGCGGCATCCTGGTTGCATGGCGATATTGCAAAAAATTATGGAAAAGGATTAATAGCAGAAGATATAGTTCGTGGTATTCCTAGCGCATTAAAAAGACTAAAAAAATGGAAAAAATACTAGATAAAGAACCAGTAAAAAGAGTTCATGAATTTATAACTAAATTTGATCCCGGTCTCAAAGTTTTGGTTTTGGATACCACTGCCAGAACGGCTAAAGATGCTGCGACTTTGTTAAAATGCGAAGTTGGAGCAATTGTTAAAAGTTTATTATTTAGAGCAGATGAAACTTTTTTGATTTGCTTGATTGCTGGGGATAAGCGCTGTTCATTAAATAAATTGAAAAAAATAGTAGAGAAAAAGGATGTTTGTATGGCTAATGCAGATGAAGTTAAATCAATTACTGGTTTTTCAATTGGAGGTGTTGCACCGATTGCACATTCAAGCCAACTAAACATTTTGATTGATCAATCTCTAGGAAGATTTCAAAGTGTATTTGCTGCAGCAGGACATCCTAATTCCATTTTTAAAATTAATTTCGATCAATTAGTTCAAATGACTAAAGGTGAAGTGAAAGGAATAACTGAATGAGGAGTCCAAATTTCTTAGATTTTTTTTTGTTAACATTGTTAGCTTTAATATGGTCGTCTGCTTTTTTTAATATTAAAATTGCTACTTATTCTTATGGACCAATAACAATAGCCTTATTAAGAGTATTTTTTGGATCTATTCCACTTTTAATTATTTGTTTTTTTAAGAAAATTAAAATTGAAGCTTTTTCAAAAGACTGGCTATGGTTTGCTGCAATTGGTTTCATCAATTTAGTGTTGCCATTTTTTTTAATTGCTTACGGAATTAAAAATGTACAGAGTAATTTGGCTGCAATATTAATGGCAAGCACTCCTTTAAGCGCAACTATACTTAGTCATTTTTTTACAAAAAATGAAAAAATAAACTTGCTTAAATCAATCGGAGTTTTGTTAGGATTTGGAGGAATAGTATTCCTTTTTACTGACAAGATATTATTTAATGAAAGTAATATATGGTCTGCGGTTATAATATTATTAGCCTCTACTTTTTATGTCGTGGGAGGTATTTTGACTTTAAAAATCAGCAATAAATCTAATGAAAATGTTACAACATCTATATTAATTTGGGCTACAATATTTTTGTTGCCGCTCTCTTTATTTTTTGAACATCCATGGAATTTAATTCCAAGATTGGATTCAACAATTTCACTTATTTATCTTGGAATTTTTGCAACAGGAATAGCTTGGTTACTAAGATTTTATATATTAAAAAATAATGGTTTAGTTTTTCAGGCTCAAGTCGCGTATTTAATACCAATTTTTGGTGTAATTTTGGGATTTTTATTTTTAAATGAAGTAATAACATCAAAGGTGCTTGTTTCTCTTGCTGCTGTAATAATTGGAATTTATATTGTTAACAAGGGTAGTAAATTTAAATTAGTTTAATTATTGGACATTATCTTTTAATTTGATAATAACTCGTTCACGGGCAATTGGCGGAACTGGCAGACGCGTTAGACTTAGGATCTAATACCGAGAGGTGTGTGGGTTCGACTCCCTCATTGCCCACCAAAAATTATGAAAGTAACAGTAGATTCCAAAAAAGGGTTAAAAACAAATTTAAAAGTTTTTGTTGATAAAAAAACTATAGATGAAAAAATTGGAATTAGATTAACTGAATTAAGCAAAACAGCTAATATAAAAGGATTTAGACCAGGGAAAGTTCCAGTCGAAGTTTTAAAAAGACAATTTGGCAAAGCTGTTTATGGAGAAGTATTAGAAAAAGTATTAAAAGAAACATCAGCTCGTGCAATAGAAGAAAAAAAAATAAAAGTGGCGGGTCATCCAAAACTTGATCTTAAATCACATGGAGAAGGCAAAGATTTAAATTATACTTTAGAGATTGACGAATTGCCTTCAATCAAACTTAAATCAACTGAAAATATTAAGTTTACCGATTATGAGATTAGCGTTTCAGAAGGAGAAGTTAAAAAGAGAATTGACGACATTGCAAAAAATCAAAATAATTTTGAAGAAAAAAATGAAAAAGATATAACCGAAAATGGTGATCTGGTGGTTTTTGATTATGACGCAACTATTGACAATAAGAATTTTGAAGGAGGCCAAGGTAAAAATACCCAAATAGTTCTTGGAAAAGATTTATTTATAAAAGGCTTTGATAAGCAATTACTTGGTGTTAAAAAAAATCAAACGAAGGAAATTGTAGCTACATTACCTGAAAATTATCCAAAAAAAGAATTTGCAAACAAAAGAGCAAATTTCAAATGCAAAATTTTAAATATTAAAAAACCCAAACCCATAAAAATAAACGATCTATTTGCAAAAAATCTTGGAGCAAAAGATTTAAATGATTTAAAACAACTAATAAGTAAACAGATTCAAAATCAGTACAAGTCGAGTTTAGATTCTCTTTCAAAAGAAAATATATTAGACCAGTTAGAAAAAATACATGAAATACAATTACCCGATAATTTGATTCAGCAAGAATTAGAAATGATATCCCAAAATCTAAAAAAAGAGGATAGAAAAAAACATAAAAATGAAAATGAAAAAATTGCTAAAAAAAGAATTAAATTAGGATTAATATTGAATGAACTTGGTACTAAAAATAATTTAAAAGTTGACGAACAAGAATTAAGAAACGAGATTCAAAAACAAGTGCAATCCATGCCCAGTCAACAAAAACAAGTATTAGAATATTATCAAAAAAATCCATCAGCTACGATGAATTTGAGAGGGTCTATGTATGAAGAAAAAATTATTGATTTAATAAAACGTAAATCAAAACAAACAAAAAAAATAATTTCCATAAAAGAGGCTGAAGATATAATCAATAAACGTTCTATGACTGATCAATCGACGTCATCGCCTTTGAAAAAAGAAAAGTTTAAAAAAGCCGGAAAAACTATTAAATCTGCAAAAAAAAAGAATAAAATTAGAAAAAAGTAATTATAAGTTGTATAAATGCATTTCGCTGATTCTATATGAAAGACAGAATTGAAGAACACATGAATACTCTTATCCCAATGGTTGTTGAACAGACGAGCAGAGGTGAGAGAGCATATGATATTTATTCAAGATTATTAAAAGAAAGAATCGTTTTTTTGGTGGGCACAGTTAATGACAGTGTTGCTAGTTTAATCACAGCTCAGTTATTATACTTGGAGTCCGAAAATCCAAAAAAAGAAATATCTTTTTACATTAATAGCAATGGAGGATTAGTAACGGCCGGATTAGGAATTTATGATACTATGCAATTTATAAAACCTCCAGTTTCTACTTTGTGCATAGGCCAAGCTTCCTCTATGGGTTCTTTTTTGTTGGCCGCAGGAGAAAAAGGAAAAAGACTTTCACTTCCGAATTCTAGAATCATGGTACACCAACCATCCGCAGGATATCAAGGTCAGGCGACTGACATAGAAATTCATGCTAAAGAAATTTTAGCTCTTAAATCAAGGCTAAATAAAATTTATTCTAAACATACAAGAAAGAATGAAGATGAAATTAGAAAAGCACTCGAACGAGACAAATTCATGTCACCGACCGAGGCCAAAGATTTTGGTTTAATCGATAACGTTGTGGAAAAAAGATCATAAGCTACTAGATTTAGATGCTCTTCACAACTTGCGCTTGATAACTTTAGATATTAGTTTATTTTGAATTTAACTGATTCGATAATAATTTATGTCAGAAAAAGATAATAAAAATATTCTTTACTGCTCGTTTTGTGGCAAAAGTCAACATGAGGTAAGAAAATTAATAGCAGGTCCAACCGTTTTCATCTGTGATGAATGCGTCGAACTCTGTATGGATATCATAAAAGAAGAAAACAAAGATTCTTTTGTGAAGGGTCAAAGAGGAGTTCCAGCACCGCAAGAAATATGTAAAGTTTTAGATGAATATGTTATTGGCCAGAATTATGCTAAGGAAGTTTTGTCAGTTGCTGTTCATAATCACTACAAGAGATTAGATCACGAATCTAAAAATAGTAAAGACGTTGAGTTATCAAAATCTAATATTCTTTTAGTTGGACCAACTGGATGTGGAAAAACATTATTAGCACAAACCCTAGCAAGAATTATAGACGTGCCTTTCACAATGGCAGATGCCACAACATTAACAGAAGCAGGTTATGTTGGTGAAGATGTTGAAAATATAATACTTAAGTTGTTACAATCAGCAGACTATAATGTTGAAAAAACGCAACGTGGTATAGTGTATATTGATGAAGTGGATAAAATAAGCAGAAAATCAGAGAATCCATCAATTACTAGAGATGTATCCGGTGAAGGAGTACAACAAGCATTGCTTAAAATTATGGAAGGAACTGTGGCGAGTGTACCTCCACAAGGAGGAAGAAAACACCCTCAGCAAGAATTTTTACAAGTAGATACTACCAATATACTATTTATTTGCGGTGGTGCTTTTGACGGATTAGATAAAGTTGTAGCAAGAAGAGGAGCGGAAATTTCTATAGGTTTTGGGGCGAAGGTAAAATATTTTCAAGAGAAGACGACCGGAGAGCTAATAAAAAATTTAGAACCGGAAGATTTAATAAAATATGGACTTATTCCAGAGTTTGTAGGTAGAATGCCAATATTGGCGACACTCGAAGAGTTAAATGAACATTCACTTACAAAAATTTTAAAAGAACCAAAAAATTCTCTACTTAAACAGTTCAAAAAACTCTTTGAATTTGAAAATGTTAAGCTTACTTTTAAAGATGATGCTGTTGAAGAAATTGCTAATAAAGCAATAAGTAAAAAAACTGGAGCTAGGGGACTAAGATCAATTATCGAAGCCTTATTATTAAAAACTATGTTTAAGCTTCCAGCATTAGAGGGTGTTGAGGAAGTAATTATAGATAAATCTGTCGTTAAGAATAACAAAGAACCTCTCATTATCTATACGAAAACCAAAAAAACTACCGCAGCTTAAAAAATCGATTGAAATAATCTTAATAATAACCATATAATGCTATTAGTATGAGTAAGAACGATTTTTTTCCGTCGCTACCCTTAAGAGATATAGTCGTATTTCCTAATATGATCGTTCCGCTGTTTGTTGGGCGAGATAAGTCGATTAAGGCTCTAAATGAAGTAATGAAGAATAATAA
The DNA here is from genome assembly GCA_913050185.1 of uncultured Pelagibacteraceae bacterium. GTDB lineage: Bacteria > Pseudomonadota > Alphaproteobacteria > Pelagibacterales > Pelagibacteraceae > AG-414-E02. Next base: position 7,833 of record CAJXBA010000026.1, on the reverse strand, counting down.
AAAAATAATATTAATTACCCAAAAGAATGCAGAAGTCGATGATCCTGGAGTAGAAAATCTTTATTCTTTTGGATGTGAAGGTAAAATATTACAACTTCTAAAATCGCCCGATGGTACAGTAAAGATATTAATTGAAGGAATACATAAAGTTAGAATACTGGAATGTAAAAATGATAAGGAATATTTAAAAAGTTCTGTTGAAATAGTAATAGATAAAGTTGATTCAAAAGAAGATTTATTAGCTTTTTCAGTAGCTGCACTCAGAAAACTAGAGAAGTTAAACAATTTAAATAAGAAAATTTCCTTTGAATTAATGACAAATTTGAAAGATCAAAAAGATCCATCTAAAATAGCCAGCCACATAGCGGGTCAATTGAACATTTCGATTTCTGATAAGCAGAAGTTACTAGAAATCGATAATTTAAAAACAAGATTAGAAAAAATAATGGAACACATAAACAACGAACTCAACGTTATAACTGTGGAAAAAAGAATAAGAGGTAGAGTAAGAAACCAAATGGAAAAAACACAAAAGGAATATTATTTAAATGAACAAATGAAAGCAATTCAACGAGAACTTGGCGAAATTGATGACGGCAAGGATGAAATTGCATATTTGCAAAAAGGAATCTTCAAAACAAAAATGACCAAGGAAGCTACAAAAAAATGTTTGTCAGAGTTGAAAAAATTAAAATCCATGAGTTCCATGTCTGCAGAGGCCACAGTCGTAAGAAATTATCTTGATTGGATGATTGAGTTACCTTGGCGTAGTAATAAAACTGTTAAAATAGGTATTAACGAAGCAAAGGAAATTTTGGATGAAGATCACTATGGTTTAGAAAAAATTAAAGAAAGGATTCTTGAGTATTTAGCGGTTCAAAAAAGAGTTGGTAAAATCAAAGGAGCCATTTTATGTTTTGTGGGTCCACCTGGTGTTGGGAAAACTTCACTTGGAAAATCCATTGCCAGAGCTACTGGAAGGAAATTTGTTCGCATGTCTTTAGGAGGAATAAGGGACGAAGCAGAAATTAGAGGGCACAGAAGAACTTATATAGGTTCATTACCTGGGAAAATTATACAACAGATGAAGAAAGCCGGAACAAAGAATCCGCTTTTTTTATTAGACGAGATTGATAAGGTTGGAACGGATTACAGAGGAGATCCTTCTTCAGCATTACTAGAGGCTTTAGATCCAGAACAGAATGTAACTTTCAATGATCACTATTTAGAAGTTGATTATGATCTTTCTGATGTGATGTTTGTAACAACAGCCAATACACTTAGTATCTTACCACCTTTGCTAGATAGACTTGAGGTTATTAGGATACCAGGCTACACAGAAGATGAAAAAATTAATATTGCAAATAATTATTTAATACCAAAGCAGATTAAAAATAACGGACTTAAAGCTGAAGAATGGGATATAGATAAAGATATTCTTAAAGACGTAATACGAAGCTACACGAAAGAATCTGGTGTGCGTAATCTTGAAAGAGAAATATCGAAGTTGGCAAGAAAAACTGTAAAAAATATTATGACAGATAATGTTAAAAAAATTGAAATTAATTCTGAAAATTTATCAGATTACTTGGGTGTTCAGAAATTTAAGTATGATGAAATAGAGCCCGATAACAAAGTTGGGGTTGCGACAGGATTAGCATGGACAGAATTTGGTGGGGAAATATTAAAAATTGAATCTGCTATAATGCCAGGGAAGGGCAAAATGCAAATAACAGGTAAGTTAGGTGATGTTATGCAAGAATCTGTTAAAGCTGCTAAATCATATGTGAGATCCAAATCTTTAGAATTCGGGATTATTCCACCGATTTTTGAAAAAAAAGATTTTCATGTACATGTTCCGGAAGGAGCTACACCAAAAGATGGTCCTTCGGCGGGAATTGCTATGGTTACATCAATAGTTTCTTCAATTACAAACATACCTGTTGATAAAAATATTGCTATGACAGGAGAGGTGACATTAAGAGGGCATGTTTTGTCTATTGGTGGTCTCAAAGAGAAGCTTTTGGCTGCTCACAGAGCACGAATTCCTAAAATATTAATACCAGAAGATAATAAAAAAGATTTAGCAGAAATTCCAAAAGATATTTTGAAAGATCTAGAAATAATTACTGTCAAAACCGTAGATGAAGTTTTGAAAGTTGCTCTCATTAAAGAATTAAAACCAATAGAATGGATAGATGTTGAAAGTTTGCCAAAAACGAAAACTGAGGAAAAACAACCGATAAGAAGCACGCACTAAATTTCTAACCAATTAGTGTATTTTTTGTAATTTTCTTTTAGATAATCCGGCATTTTATTCAATTCAATTTTATTTAGTATTGTTTTGCTATTCCACTTATTTGCTTTTTGGTCTACAGCATGATCGTATATAGCTTCTTTTTTCTTAATTTTTTTCTTTAAGTCATCTAAATTAATTCCACTTTCTTCAAATTCATTATGATGAGTATAGTTTAAAAGTTTTTTATGTATATTTTCTGGAGTTTTGATGTTTGTGAAGTGCCAGCCACCGTTATCGACGTAATATATATTATTATACTTCTTTTTAGAAAAAATTGTGTCTAACCTCCATAAAGGATATTTTTTATGTTTCATATTCCTTAACCATTGAGGAGAAATAAAATTCTTTTTCTTGCAAGCCCTAGAACCATACCATGGCGTTGTTGGATAATGTAAATTAAATTTATAAAAGAATATTTGTTGTTTAAAAAAAATTAATTTGCTATTAAAACTATGTAGATCTACATTTTTTAAGTTTGGTATTTCATCTATATCGTTAATTAAGATCCAGTCATCATCATCAATTTTTTTTAAATATTGTTGAGCCATTTCTCTCTGATAATTATCTCTTTTATAACCATTTAAAATTAACTTTTGGCCCTTTGTATCTTCTTTATCATTATCGCTTTCATATATTTTCTGTAGATCGGGAGGTTGTTTTTTAACTACTATATAAATTATTTTATCCTTAAATTTATTAAATTTATTAATATCGAAAACAAGTTTTTTAGGTTTTCCATTATGCGTATAAGTAGCTTCAGTGATTACAAACTTGTGAACGTATTTATCCATAATATTTAAACGAAGATCTAAAAGCATTTCTTCGTCAAAAAATTGGAAACAATCATATATCCTCATTTTTAATTTTTTTCCGTATCTAACCAATATTTATATTTTTCGATATTTTTTAAAATATATTCAGGCATTTCTTCTATTCGAGTTGTTTGTAATTTTTCACCTTCGCCCCACTTATTTTCTTTTTTATCCATGGAATGATCGTACATTACTTTTTTTTCTTTCATAAATTTTTTCAGATCGTTTAGTTTAAGTCCACTTTGTTCATAATCTACATGATGAAGAAAATTTTGCATTTTCTTCTCTAGATCTTCAGGTTTCCTAATATTACTAAAATGCCACCCTCCATTTTTTACAAAATGTATACTATTGTATTTAAATTTTGAGAACAAAACGTCAAATCTCCATAAAGAATATTTTTTATTTTTGCTAGATCTTAAATACTCTGGCGTAATTAGATTTTTTTTTCTACATGCTTTGGTACCATACCAATTTAGGGATTTATAAAATAAATTTAATTTGTAATAAAACATCTTTTGTTTGAAAAAAATTAGTTTTTGTTTAATTTTTTTAAAATCGATTTCTTTAAGATTTGGTATTTCATCCAAATCACTGATGATAATTATGTCATCAGGATCTGCATTAATGAAGCCATCTTGAGTTTTGTTTATTTGTAGTACTTCTCTTTTTTTTGCATTATCTGTCTTTTTAGATAATTTTTCATCATCACTATCATTTTCATTTATTTTAAGTAAATCAGTAGGCTGTTTATTTACTACAATATAAATAATTTTATCTTTAAATTTTGAAAATTTGTTTATATCAAAAAATAACTTTTTTGGCTTTCCACTATGCGTATAGGTCGCCTCGGTGATCACAAATTTATCTATGTATTTATTCATTATGTTTAATCGAAGATCCAAAAGCATCTCTTCATCAAAAAACATAAAACAGTCGTAGATTTTCATATTTAATTGAAATATCGATTTACATAATATAATTAAAGATCTTGTTTTAATATAGCACAATAATATTAATGTCGAAAAAAATCGTAATTGTAGGAGCGCTTGGATATTTGGGATCTGAGCTATGTAAACTTTATTCAGGAGAAAGCTGGTTCAATAAAATAGTTGCCATAGACAGTCGTTTTGTTTCAGAGAGGGTTAGTCAATTAAAAGATTGGAATATCGAGTTTCATCAAGGTCATATTCTTGATAAAGAGTTTATAAAAACAAATTTGGGTGATGCTGACATAGTTCATCATTTGGCAGGAATTACAGATGTGGCTTACGTTAAGAGAGAATCAAATACACACAAAGATGAAGAAATAAAAAAAATAGCGATAGAAGGAACAAATAATATTTTAGATACAATTCCACAAAAGTGCAAAATTATATTTCCTTCCACTCATGTGATATTTGAAGGCATAAAAGAAACGAAGAGGAACATTGATGAAAACGAGTCACCATGTCCGATACTGGCTTATGCTTCTAGCAAAGTTCAAAATGAAAAAGACATAAAAAATTCAGGCAATAACTACGTAATTCTTAGATTAGGTTCAGTTTATGGATATTCTTCTACAGACACAATGAGGATAAATATAATGCCAAATTTATTTTCTAAAATTGCATCTCAAAATGGAACAATCAATTTATTTTCTGGAGGTCAACAGATAAAAAGTCTTGTGCCATTAATTGATGTTGTTCGATGCATGAAATATGTGGGTGGTAATAATAAAATAAATAGAGAAATATTTAATTTGACAAAAGAAACCGTAACCGTAAAAGAAGTTGCCGAAATTTGTAAAAAGTTCAATCCGAAAACTACTATTAAGATTACCAAAGACGAAACTCCAAACCCAGGATACTCTTTATCAAATAAAAAATTGTTAAATACGGGTTTCAAATTTTTTTATAGTTTAGAAGAATCTATATCAACAATGATTAAGCAATGGTCTTACAAACAGAATAATTTTGACCTTGAGTATAAAAAAAGAGGAGAAAAGGAGTTTGTAGATAAAAGAGGAAAAATAAGTAATTATGAATTAACCGAGCCAATAAATTTAATAGGTTATATAGAATCGATTAGAGGTTCTATGAGAGCTAATCATTATCATCCCGTACAAGAACAGAAGGTTCTTTTGGCAAAAGGTCAATTTATAAGTATATACAAAAGTTTGCTTGGTAAGAATTCACCAAAAATTACCCACGTAATTAATGAAGGAGATTCTGTCGTAACAAGGCCCAATGTTGCTCATACAATGGTTTTTACAAAAGACTCCATCTTTCTTAATTTAGTCAGAGGAGAAAGAGAGCACGAAAATTATGGAATTACTCATACACTTCCTTATCCTTTAGTTTCTGATAACGAGAAAAAAGAATTGTTAAAGAATTACAAATTTGATTGCAGATCATGTGGTGGATTAAATCTTAAAAGGGTAGTTTCTTTAGGTTACCAACCTTTAGCAAACAACTTGTTAAAAAGTAAAAATCAGAAGGACGAGATGTTTCCGCTAGAAATGAATTATTGTTCAGATTGTCATAATTGTCAACTTTCGGTCGTTGTTGATCCAAAAAAAATGTTTTCGAACTATCTTTATCTTTCGTCTACATCCAAAACATTCAGAGAGCATTTTGAAGAAGCTGCAAAAAAATATGTTAAAGAATTTAAGCTTTCGCCTAATAAGTCTTATATTATTGACGTAGGTAGCAACGATGGAGTTGCATTAAAGCCTTTCCAAAATTTAAAATTTAAAAATATTTTGGGAATAGAACCCGCAAAAAATCTGGCAAAAACTGCTAATAAAGAAAAGATTAAAACCTATAACGGTTTTTTAGATAAAGAATGCTTAAAGAAAATTAAAAAAAATGCTGATCTTGTATTAGCTTCAAATGTTTTTGCACATTCAGACGATCTAAAAATAATGGCTGAATGTATGTTTAAATTAATAAAAAAGGACGGAACTATAATTATAGAAATTCAATATTTACTTAACACTTTAAAAGATCTTACTTTTGATAACATTTATCATGAACACTATAATTACTGGTCTTTAACCTCACTAATAAATTTCTTTAACTATTTTGGAGGAAAAATTTTTAGAGCTGAGAAAATAGATACTCACGGTGGTTCTTTAAGAATATATGTAAAAAAGAATCCAAAAACTAAAGTGGAAAAAAATGTCAATGAACTTCTAAAAGAGGAAGAAAAGTTTGGAATAAAAAATTACAAAGTTTATCAAGATTTTGCTAGGAAAGTATATAACATTAGAGATAATGTTAGAAAAAATATTTCAAATTTGAAAAAAAATAATAACAAAATAATTGGTTATGGATCTCCAGCAAAAGCTACCACCGCGTTAAATTTTTTTGGAATTTCAAATGAAATAGATTTTATTGTTGAAGATAACAAACTAAAACAAGGAAAATTTCTTCCTGGGATGAAAATTCCTATTATATCGAAAGAACATTTAAAACAGAAAGCTGATTATTTATTGGTTTTAGCCTGGAATTTTTTTAATGAAATTAAAAAAAAAAATGTTGGTTTAGCCCACAAATTTATAAGTATTAAGGATTTAGAAATTTAAAATTTTCAAAATTTTTTTTCTAAGGGGTAAAAGTAAGCTATAAAGACCTATACTTTTAAGTATGCTGGTAATTGCATATCTTATATTATCATATCTATAAATATTTTTAATTTTTTTTATTTCATTTAAATATGAATATTCAAAATTAATATTTTTTTCTTTAGTTTTTTCATATAAAGCAAAAATAAATTCAGTTTCTTTGCAGTGCTCTGTAGATATTATATTAAAACCAGCTTTAGTAACTATTTTGTGTAGTGTATTTTCAGTAAAATAAAAATTGTGAGCATTTTGGATTGACGCTATCCTCCTAAAATTTCCTGGCACTTCTATAAATAAATATTTATTTGTATGAAAACGAATTTTTTCTAAATCTTTTAATGGGTTGTATAAATGCTCAAAAATATGCTTCAAAACTATCAAGTCATATTTATTTTCTAAATCATTAACAAAACCTTGTTTTATATATATTTGATTATCAATTGCTATTTTTACTGATGTTTTTGAAGGTTCAACTCCATAAACTTCTTTTCCTATATTTTTGAAAAAAAGTAGATTTGTTCCGTACCCACAACCAATTTCACAAACAGTCTTATAATCTATGTTAAGAGAACAAATGAAATCAAGAAAAAGCTGAGGATAATACTTGTTGAAATTTGGCTCATTAATTTTAATATTTTTTTCTACTTTCCTAATTCTTTCTGAAAAATCATGTTCAAAATCATTTGTGGCTTCGTATACTTCTCTGTATAAATTTGAAGAATAAAAATAATCTAATGATTCTTCGGACATCCTAGGATTTGAATATACAAATCCACAACTATTGCACATAACAGTTTGCTGATTAATTCCATATCTATCATTTGTGTATAGTATTTTGTAATTTGCAGACTTGCAAATTATACAATTTATTGTTTCCAGATGTATTTTTTCATTTTGATTGAATTTTTTTACCTCCAACTCTTGTTCGTTATTCATTTGAAGGATTGGATATTTCATAAAACTTTACTTAGTTAGTATCTCTGTAAGTGACTCTAGCAAAACCAACGTTGCGCTATAATAAACCCAAAACTAAAATCAGTATCGCTTTCTTCATCTCACCCTAATCTTACACCTAATTTTATTGAGAGTCAGGTTCCTGAATCAGTGGGAGTTTT